>DASXPO010000061.1:0-48305 GCA_036493535.1 Casimicrobiaceae bacterium | reverse complement strand
GCAAGCGAACTTGCTCGCGGCGACGACGAACGATGCGGCCGCGGAGCGCCAGGTATACAACGTCGCGGTCGGCGGACGGATGTCGCTGAACGAGCTCTACGCAATCCTGCGCGAGCTCACGAATGCGCGTCACCCACAGTTGCGAATCGCTCCGCCGCTCCATGAAAATTTTCGTGCCGGCGATGTCCGCCATTCGCAAGCGGACATCGACAAGGCGAAGCGCCTGCTGGGCTACGCGCCGACGCACGACGTGCGTTCGGGGCTCGCCGAATCGCTCGGATGGTACGACGCGCGATTTGCCGCTCCTCTTCTGAACACCCGCAAAATACATGGCGGCGAATAGATGCGCATCGCCGTTTAGGTGTCGCGCGGTCCGCTGGGGCGGGGCGCTCTACCTCGCTTTGATTGCAGCGGGTGTCGTCGCGCAGGAAGCCTCCAGGCCCACTGACGGAGATGCAACGGCCGCGTTGGTCGCAAAGGCGGTCGCATTCGAGCATGGCGAAGGCGTCCCCAAAGATCCGCTGACTGCCGTCGCGCTCTACTGCGTTGCCGCCCGGGCGGGCAATCCGGAAGCCCAGTACAACCTCGGATGGATGTTCGCCAACGGTCGCGGCGTGGAACGCGACGACGCCATCGCGAGCTCGTTCTTCGCGCTCGCGGCCAAATCGGGCCACGACTATGCACAGAAGATGCTTGCGCGGATCGGCCCCTCCAAGGGCGAATTGCCCGAATGCATGAAGCCGCCCGAGCGCCCGCCCGCGCTGGCGGCGCTCGAAGAGCCCGATCCGTTCGGCAATCTGCCGCCGAACCACCGGAAGATCGCGGACATGGTGGAGCAGGTCGCACCGAGGTACGGGATCGAGCCGAGGCTTGCGCTCGCCGTGATCGCGGTCGAGTCAAACTTCGAGCCGTTGGCGCGATCGCAGAAGGATGCGCGCGGGCTGATGCAGCTGATTCCGCAGACCGCCGCCCGCTTCAAGGTGCGCAATCCCTTCAGCGTGAACGAAAACGTACGCGGCGGCCTCGCCTATCTGCGCTGGCTCCTCGCCTACTATCAGGGACAAGTCGCGCTTGCCGCCGCCGCGTACAATGCGGGCGAAGCCGCCGTCGACCGATACAGGGGAGTGCCGCCGTATCCCGAGACCCGCGATTACGTCAAACGCGTTTTGCGATTGTTTCCGCGCGAATCGCATCCATACGACGCGGGCGTCGTTGCGCCGTCGCCTATTTTTCGATAACAGCCACGCCTTGGGGGTCTTCGATGGACGCGCACTTGAAATCGGCGCCGTCGATGCGAGCATTGACCGCGCTGACGGCCGCTGCGCTATTGTGTATCGGTGTTGCGCACGCGGATCGCTTCAGCACGATCGACCGCGTTCGCGCATCGGTCGTCGCGATCGGCACGCTCGAGCGCACGCGCACGCCGCAATTCCAATTCCTCGGCACCGGGTTTGCGGTCGGCAACGGGACGGTCATCGTGACCAACGCGCATGTCGTCCCGCCGGTCCTCGATGTCGCGCATGGCGAAACGTTGGCGATCCTGCTGCCGAGTCGGTCCAAGGAGACAAAGGACGACGTGCAGGTGCGCGATGGGAAACCGATTGCGGTCGATGCCAACGCCGACCTCGCGCTCATCAAGGTCGGGGGCCCGCCGTTGCCGGCGTTGCGCGTGCGCGATTCCGATTCCGTCCGTGAAGGGCAGGACGTGCTGTTCACCGGATTTCCGATCGGCGCGGTGCTGGGACCCTATCCCGCGACACACGGCGGCATGGTCTCGGTCGTGACGCCGATTGCGATTCCGCAAGGCCGTGCCGCCGATCTCGATCCTCACACATTGCGACGGCTGTCGAGCGGCTCGTTTCCCGTCTTTCAACTTGACGCAACCGCCTATCCGGGGAGCAGCGGCAGTCCGGTATACGACCCTGAAACCGGCGACGTGATCGGCATCATCAACATGGTGCTCGTCAAGGGCACGAAGGAATCGGCGTTGTCGCAGCCGAGCGGCATCACCTATGCGGTTCCCTCCAAGCATTTGCAAAACCTGATCGACAAGGCGCGCTAGCGGTCGGCCTCCCTCTCTTTCGCAACGGCCTGCATGGACCCGTTTCGCTGGAAGCTGCTCTTCAAGGCGCTGATACTGCCGCCCGCGATGCCGCTTCTGATCGCGCTCGTCGGCCTTGCGCTGCTCGATCGCCGGCGCCGGCTTGGACGTTTTCTGGCAACTGCCGGCGTGCTGTTGCTCGTTCTCGTTTCGCTGCCTGCGGTCGCCGAGTTTTTGGTTCGCTTCGTCGATGACTCACCGCCATTCGACCGCGTGCAGGCGCGGTCGGCACAGGCAATAGTCATCCTCGGCGGCGGCACGAGGCGAGATTCGCCGGAGTACGGCGGCGACACGTTGAACCGGCTGACGCTCGAACGCGTGCGTTATGGCGCGCGCGTTGCCCGCATGACGGGGTTGCCCGTGATGGTGGTCGGCGGCAGATCGGAACCGACGCGGGAAACCGAGGCGAAGGTGATGCGTGCCGTGCTGCAGGACGAGTTCAACGTTCCCGTTCGCTGGATCGAGGATCAGTCGCGGAACACGCACGAGAATGCAGTGATGGCCGCCGCCATTCTTCGACCGGCCGGCGTGACGCGTGTCGTGCTCGTCGCGCATGGCTTCGACATGCCGCGCGCGACCGCCGAATTCGCCGCGGCCGGTCTGGAGACGATTCCGGCGCCGACCGGTCTGCTTGCGCCGGCACGCGAGGGAGCGCTCCTCGATTACGTTCCGAGCATCGAAGGCTTGCAATGGAGCTACTACGCGCTCTACGAGTTGTACGGAGAAGCGGCACGCCGCTTGCTGCGCTGAGCGCCCGAGCCGTTTTTCCGCCACGCCGATTACGGTTCGATGCAAATATCGCCCTCCGGAAAATTTGTGTGCCGGTCGTGCATGGCGAAACAATGTGCGCTGCGCTGTTGAAGCAGGGAACGCCGGTGCAGGGGTTCTCTACAACGACGAAGGGCACGACTTCTGGTTGGAGGCGAACCGCTTCGATATTTACGGATGCGCGGCGCGATTCCTGGATTCGAACATCGGCGCGAAAGCTCCCAAGCCGAGCGTCGCGGACACCGCGGTGCAGTGACGTAGCGCGTGCGCCGTTAAAACCTAGTTATACGTGCGACGGTAATAAAGGCCGACGCCGCTCACCGTCCCGGCTTCGGCGCGTAGCGTCAAGGTGTTCGTAAGCGCGTATTCGAGACGCAGCGCATTGGCCGCGAGTGACAATCCCTGCTCGTATCCGAGCGTCAAACGATCGGTGATTCGCTTGCCGAACACAACGACTTGGCCGGACGTGCCGGACGTGCCGGCGGCGCCGATGCCGCCGCTGCGCACGCTGATATCGTCGAGGCCGAGGCGCTGCGCGATCTCGGTCGAGATCGGCTTGCCGCCCTTCGAGAGCAGCGCCGCCGACGCCGCCGCGAGCGCGGAGTAGTCGCTTCGCGATCCCGTGCTCAATCCCTGACCGGTGATGAGCCAGGACAACGCCTCGTTCTCCGGCACGACCGGATTCGACGTGATCCGCACCCGTGGGACTTTCACCGTGCCCGTCACTTCGACGCCCGCTTCAACCTGGAGATTCTTGCGCAGCGCGACGACGTCGAGTGCCGGATTGTCGAGCGGTCCGTCGAAGATCAACTGACCGCGATCGATCGTCAGCGTTTGACCGAATGCGTAATAGGTGCCGTTGGCGGCGCTGATCGTGCCTTGTCCGGTCAAGTATCCTGCGGGCGATGTCTTCACATGGACGCTGCCGCGCAGCGCCGTGTCCAATCCGGAGCCTTCGAACGTGAGCTTCTGTCCGAGATTCACATCGACATCGAGCGTGAGCGGCAAATCGGCGATCGTGTTCTCGCGCTCCATCCGAGTCTTGCGGCCGACCACGACGACATCCGAGCCGAGCTCGCCGGGTGGCGCCGGATCGTATTCGAGCTGGCCTTCGATGATATCGATTCGTCCGGCGAGCGCGAGCCGCTTGTCGACGACGCGTAACGATCCGTTGCCGCCGACGACCAAGCGTAAATTGGGTCGGTTGGCGATGCGAAAATTTTCGGCGCGCCATGCGATTTGCGTCCCCGGTCCCGTCGTGCCGGAGCGTGGCCCGATCGTGCCCGAGGCGGTGAAGTGCCCGTCCCCGCCGGCGACCGATATCTCGTCGATCGCGATTCCGCCATCGGCGAGATGTGCGCGGACGCGCCCGTCGGTGAGCGCGACGCCGTAGCGCGGCGCGTCGATGCGCAGCGCATCGCCGGCGAGCGTGCCGGTAAATCGCGGTGCGTCCAATGTGCCGGTTCCCGCGAGCACGACGTGCGCGTTGCCGTTGATGGCCACAGCGGTCCCGACCCAGGGCTGCAGCGGAATGAGCGAAGCAAGCTCGGCATCCAATGCTGCCTTGAGCGGCGCATTGGGAGCGATGCGACCCGGCGGCGCGCCGGCGACGGCGCCGAGCGATAGCGTTCCTTGGATGTTACCGCCACGCGCGGAGCGAAATGCGACCCTGGCATCGAGCGCATCATCGTGCAGCGTGCCCGAAAGCTCGAGCGTTTCGATGCCGAGGCCGAGATCGGCACCCCGGGCAGGGTCCGACGGGATCGCGAGCACATCGCCCGCGGCGCGGCGCACGGCGAAAGTGCCGGACAGTCGCGGCAACGCGGCAATCGACCAACTACCGTTCAATGACAACGTCGCTGCAAACGGTAACGGGCGTCCGGCGAGCGTCGCCACGGAATCGAGCGCGATGCCGTTGAACGCGCCTTCCGACGTCAGTCGTCCGCTGTCGTAGACGAGATCGCGTATCTCGGCGTCGCCGTTGGCAATGGCGATGCGCGCGCCCGCAACCCGCATGTGATTCGTGCCTAGCTCGAGCATCGCCGGCGAAACCAGTTTGATCCGAACTTTGCCTGCGTTGCTCATGGCATCGAGGCGGCCCTTCCAGCGTGCGGCAGCGGGCTCATCGCCGCGAGTCAACGCGCCGTCGGCGATCTCGACGCTCGCGTCGATATCGTTGCCGCGGGCCGAAAGGGTCGCGCGATGATTCGCCAACGTTCCGCGAATGTCGATCCGTGCCGACACGAGCGCGAGCTGCTCGATCGTGATCGCGGTACCCGTCGCCACGAGCGAGAGCTGCCGCGCGTCGAGTGGCGTGGGAGCGTTCTGCGCACCGGCTGGCGCGAAGCTCGCCTGCAATGCAAGCTTGTTCGCCGTGAGAATCGAGCCCACGCGCAGCGCCGACGCATCGAGCTCGATGTCGCCGCCGGGACCCGCCGGTTCGAGCGCCAGCGTCCCTTTGGCGTTCAGCTTCCCCTCCAACGGCTGCGGGATCGCGCCCGGAATCAGCGGCGCGATGTCGGCGAGCCGGGGCGCATTGAGCGCGAACATCAGTCGATCGCCGACCCCCCCGGCGCTGCCGTTGGCTGTCATGTGCGCACCGGCGGCGCTGATGTCGAGCGAAGCTTGGGCAACGGTGCGTCGCGTGAATGTGCCATGCACGGAGCCGGATACGGCCACACCGGCATAGCGGCTGCCCTTGGCGAGCGTCACGTCGGCCTTCGCTTTCCATTCCGGCTGCAACGTTCCGCTTGCCTTGATCGTGCCATCGAGAACGCCCGACTTCAGTGAGGTGAATTTCGCGGGATCGAAATGCACAGCCGTCAGAGCCACATCGAATGGGTGTTCCGTATCGAACACGATGCGACCGCTGCCGGAGAGGGTGCCGCCCGATGCACGCGCGCGAAAGCGCATCACTTCGAGCCGGCGATCGGAATAGTTGGCAGCAAAGGCGACTGCGAGCGACGCTTGCGAGAGGTCGCCTTCGACGACTTGGCGCGTCCCATCGATGTCGGCCTTGAGTGAGCCTGCGAGCCGCGTCTTGATCAAGGCCGGATGGAATTGCGCGATATCGAGATTGCGGACATCGAGATGCCAGCGGCTCGGCGCATCGCGCGCCGCGACATTGATGCTCGCCTCGCCGCTCGCCCGTCCGCCGCCCGGAAAATCGATGGCAAGCTCCGATAACGCGAGCGCATCGTTTGCAAAATGGTAGCGTCCAGCGGCTGCGATGATGGGAAAGCGCTGTTCCGCAAACGTGCCGGCCTCGCTGTTGGTCGCGTTGAACGATCCGTCGATTCCACCGTCCTGCGGCCGCACGACCAACTCGAGCGCGAGGCGCGTGTGCGGAACCGCGTCATGAAACGCCGCGAGATCGGCGTTACCGATCGTCACGGTCGCGCTTTCGAAAATGCCTGCCGCGAACGGCGTCACCGCGACGTGGCCGCGAAGCGTCGCTTCGCGAAACGATCCGGTCACGTCAATGCCAAGCGCGGCCAGCGTTCCGGAAAGCTTTGCAGCGAGCTTAGCGCCATCGATCGATCCGGCGCCCATGACGGCGACGGTGCCGTCGAGCTTGAACGGCTCATCCGCTTGCAGCGTTGCTGCGCCGGCGACGGCGCCGAGATCGGAGACGAGCCGCAGGTCGCGGACTTCATGCGATGTCGGCGTGCCCTTGTAACCGAATTCGATACCGGTCACGTTCCCTTCGCGAGGACCGACCTGCCACGCGAACGCGGCCACCGCGACGTGATCGATATCGATCGACAGAGGCAATGAGAGCGTGCGCGGCGGGGACGCCGATCCCGTCGACGGTTTCACCGCCAAGGCGATCTTCGCCGCGCCGACGCCACGAATTGCGAGATGGCTCGAAAGCAGCGCGAGTGGCTGCCATTCGACGACGACGTCGCTTGCCGTCATCGTCGAGTCCAATCCACGCCAGGTAACGCGCTCGAAATGCATCGTGGATGCAAGCGATCCCGATGCGCCTTCGATCGACAGCCGCCCTTCGCTTTGCGCAACGACGCGGGCCATGACGAACGGCAATCCCGCTTGCGACAGCAGAAACGAGATCGAGGCGACGACGACCACGCCGACGACCGCGAGCATGCCGAGCAGGATCGAAAGCGCCCAACGGGCGTATCTTCGGCGCGGACGCGGGGGCGGCGCGGGCGGCGTTGCCATCAAGGTTAGGGCCTGTTCGCGTCCATAGCGTGAACAGGCCCTCTAGAACGCAAGGCCGACGGAAAAATGCAGACGCACTTGACGCGACTGTTGACCGTAGGCGATGTCGAAGCGAAAGGGCCCGATGGGCGTGCGCACGCGAGCGCCGACGCCATAACCCAACACGAGAGCCGGCGTGGAAATTTCATCGAAAGCGTTGCCGGTGTCGACGAACGTTGCAATGCCCCAGGTTTGATTGATCCAGCGCGTCGCCTCCACGCTGCCGACGACATAATAGCGGCCGGGAACCGTCGCTTCACCATCCTTGACCCCGAGGCTTTCGAAACCATAACCGCGCACCGACGTGTCACCGCCGGTTCGAAAGAGGAGCGTCGACGGCACCTCTTGCCGCGACGCGCCGAAGACGCCGCCCGCCTCGAGCCGTGCGCTGAATTGATATTCGCTGCTGAGCGGATACCAATAGCCCAAGCGTGCAACGAGGCGCCCGAAGCCGCGCGTGGAGGCGCCGGGGACGCCGCCGCCCGCCTGTGCGTCGACAATCCAGCCGCGAGTCGGCGCGATCAGATCATCGACGCGCCGCCAAATCCGTTGGACATCGAAATACGTCGCGTGTGACGAGCTCTTGTCGGCGCCTGACGGACGCAGCGAATCGTCGATGAATTGCGCGCCGTACTGCCACTGGTTGCGCTCCTCGATCCCCACCCGGCGCACGCCGGCGGTCGCCGTTTGCGTGATCAATTTGTTGAGATTCGTATGTTCCCACTTCGTCAATACCGAATCGACCCATCCGTCGGGCCCGGGCGGCTGGACAAAACGAATCGACGCGCCTTGAGAAAGCGTTTCGATACGCGCGTCGGCATAGAACTGCAGCGCGTGACCGTTGATGTCGACGTTGCGATAACTTGCATTGATTCGAAATTCGGTGTCGGTCGAATAGCCGACGCCGGACTCGAACGTCTTGATCGGCGCCTCGATCAACGCGACCTTGACCGTGGCGTCGTCCGCCTTCGCCGGATCGGTATCGATCGCCGCCTGCGCGCTCGCGAAGTAACCCGTGCCGTTCAGCCGCCGCAGATACTGGTCGAGCGCCGCCGCGGAATAAAGATCGCCTGGCTTGATCGTGTTGTAATTGCGCACGAGCGACTCGCTGTAGCGCGATAAGCCGGTGATCTCGAGGCGGCCGACGCGAAACGCCGGCCCGCTGTCGATCGTGACGTTGAGCGTGCCTTCGTGCGTCGACGGATCGATTCGCGCTTCGCTCGATACGATCTTTGCGCCGGCGTAGGGACTGGCCACCAGCGTTGCTACGGCGCGCACTTTCGCGCTGTCCCATGCCGACTGGCGAAAGATGGCGCCCTTTGGCAGGCCCCAATTGCGCGTGAGCTCGGCGATTGCGGCAGCGCCGGCGCCGCAGTCGTCGGACGCGGGACCCGTCACGTCGATCGTCACATCGGCGATAAGCAGCGGCGGGCCGGGTTTTACGTGCAGCGTGACCGTGATCGGATCGGTCTTGCGATCGACGTCGATATCGATCGCCGGCGTGAAATACCCTTGAGTGGAGACCGCTTCGCGCGCTTGATCGACCGCGTCGCGCGCCAGTCGATCGAGCAGATCCTCGGTCATGTCCGCGTACGTCTGCCAGCGGACCAGATCGACGCTGTTGCGAATGACGTCGGTGAATTCACCGGGCGCGTCGATGACGACGCGATAGTGGACCGCGTCCGACGATTGCGATGAGGACTGCGTTACGGCGGGCTTGGATCCTCCGCCAGGTTCGGCTGCGCTAGCGTCGTTCGGTGGGCACAAAGCGCTCGCGAGCGCGAGCGTCAACGAGGATAGGGCGAGCGTCCGGCGCCGCTGCTTCGCAATCTTTCGCGCAGTCGACAAACGGTTCATCCGACGCTGCTGCCGAAACCGCGCCCGCCGGCGCCACGCCGGCGCCTTGTTGCCACGGCATCGGATTGCCGGTCGCCCAGGGAACGCCGATCGCCGGGCGTACCGGACGGAACCGCTCCGGTGCGAGAAGCGGTCCCTGGTTGTGCGTTGTGGGGAAGTTCCAATCGAGGATCGTCTGTTCGTAATCCGGGCCAAAGCCCGCCGAGGCGCCCGAGTAATCGTAACGCGAGTCCTGCAGCGCGCAACCGGAAAGCAGCACGGCGACAGCGATCAGCAAGCGGCTTTTGCAGTGCACCGAAACCTCCCTCGTATGATTTTGCCCTCTGCCGACGGTACGGGCCGACGCGAAGGGCGCTCGAACCTGTTGCCACGATCGGGCGAGCCGAAGACGTCGACCCAGTGTACGTCACGTCCCCGCAATTCGACTATGCCGCCCCGCGGTTCGGCGCCGATTCGGCCTATCGCTGTTGCATGAATCATTCAGAAGCCCGGCGTTAAACCCCGCCAGGACGCATGACGCCGGTTCTTTAGAGCCCCATGCCGTTGTCCTGAACGACGCACACTCGATCGCGGTGCGATCGACGCCATAGATTTCTGCCGCAGGCCGATGATCGACCCGGGCATGCCAAGACCATAACTTTGTCAATGCCGTAGCTTTTTGGAAAAAGCGCGATATCGAACGTATTTTTGTGCGCTACAGACCTGTAGCCGACGTCCGACCGAACGATCGTACGAACGCCATGGGATTTCCGTGTTCTTTGCTCTGACTCCACTTATGGACATCGCGCTAAGTTGCTATTTTCTCGAATAAAAGCGACATGTTGTAATCGTGGCGATAAGTGGTTGTTCCACAATCGAAAATCCGTTGACCGTCGACCGATCGCCCGCGTATAGTGGCATCAAGTGGCAAAAAGTGGGGCAAAGTGGTGCTTGGAGCCCGCCGGTCAGCGCGTTTGACGGTGGGAAAGCCGGACTGGAACAAGCGCTTACTTTAGACCTCCGGGGAGGTGTGGTGGCGACGGGTAGCGGAGAACGCGGGATGGATTCGCCTAACGGCGACGGTGCCGGCCGCCATCCTGTCTTCCGCGGCGTTACCCACCTGTCGCTTGACGCCAAGGGCCGATTGGCTGTTCCGGCGCGCCATCGCGATCTATTGCTCGGAACAGGCAACGGCCGGCTCGTCTTGACGGCGGATCCCAGTCGCTGCCTGCTCGTCTACCCGGTCGATGCGTGGGAGCCGATGCAGTCGCGGCTGATGGCGCTTTCCTCCTTCAACGACAAAATCCGCAACCTCCAGCGTTTGCTGGTCGGTCATGCCGACGACGTCGACATCGACGGCTCGGGGCGGATTCTCGTCCCGCCCGCACTGCGCGCCTACGCAAGCCTCGACAAGCACGTTGTCCTGGTCGGCCAGGGACATCGCTTCGAGCTGTGGGGCCACGCGCAATGGCAGGCGCAGACCGCGCAGGCCATCGCGTTCGACGCCGGGGCGCTTCCGCCGGAGCTCGACGGCTTCTCGCTTTGATGAGCGATGGCGAGCACACCCCCGTTCTCCTCGACGAAGCCATGGCAGCGCTCTCGATTTCGCCGAACGACGTCGTTGTCGACGCAACGTTCGGTCGCGGCGGCCATGCGCGCGCCGTACTTGAGTCGCTGGGTCCGGGCGGTCGTCTGATCGCCGTCGATCGCGATCCCATGGCCGCGCGCGCCGCACAGACGATCGTCGATGAGCGATTCACGTTTCGTCATGCGTGGTTCTCCGAGCTTCCGGAGGTCCTCGCCGCGCTCGCGATCGATACGGTCGATGCCGTGCTCGTCGATCTCGGCGTCTCGTCGCCACAGCTCGACGACGCGACGCGCGGGTTTTCCTATCGCTTCGAGGGTCCACTCGACATGCGCATGGACACGACGCGCGGCGAAAGCGCAGCGGCTTTTTTGGCGCGCGTCGACGTGCGCGAGTTGGCCGCCGTGATCCGCGACTATGGTGAGGAACGGTTCTCCCTATCGATCGCGAAAGCCATCGTGGCGGCGCGCGCCGTCGCGCCGATCACCTCCACGAAACAGTTGGCCGCAATCATTGCAAAAGCCATCGGTGGTCGGACGCACGGTGACTGGCGTCAGGATCCGGCGGCGCGCACATTCCAGGCGATTCGCATTGCCGTCAACCGCGAGCTCTCCGAATTGTCGCTCGCGCTCCCGCGCATGGCAGCGGTACTGGCGAGCGAAGCGCGCCTCGCCGTGATCAGCTTTCATTCGCTCGAGGATCGGATCGTCAAGCAATTCTTTGCGTTCGCGTCGCAACCGTTCGGCGGCGACCCGCGCATGGCGCGTCTGCCCATTCGCGCGGCGGCGCTTCCCGAAGCCCCGCTCGCCAAGATCGGACGCGCCCAAAAAGCATCGGCCGCGGAAATCGGCCGCAATCCGCGCGCGCGAAGCGCCGTTTTGCGCGCGGCCGAACGCACGAGCGCACCGCTGCCAGACGATTGGCCGCGCGGTTGGAACGGTATGCGGGTGCACTCATGACGCGGGTCAACCTCGTGCTGCTCGCTGCGCTGATCGGTTGCGCGCTCTCGCTCGTGACGTCGCGACACGAGGCCCGCCGATTGTTCGTCGAGCTGGAGCGCGGCGATGCGCGCGCGCGCCAATACGAAACGGAATACGGTCAGCTCCAGCTCGAGCAATCGACGTGGGGGATGCCCGCGCGGGTCGAGAAAATCGCGCGCGAAAAGAGCCGCATGCAACTGGCGCCCGGCGCGCGCACCGAAATCGTCGAGTTGCGCCAGAAGGGCGTCTCTCCATGAGCGCCGAAGGGCCGTCCCAAGGCGCGAATTACGCCCCCTCGGGGGGCAGCGAAGCCGCGACAGCGGCGAGCGTGGGGGTCCAATGAACGCGAGCGTCGCAGCGCGCGGAAAACCATCGCCGGCGCCGGCTTTGCCGCAAGTTCGCGCGCCGGCGCTCTTCGGATTTCTCGCCGTGCTGTTTGCCGTGCTGACCGGCCGCACGTTCTATCTGCAGTGGGTGGACAACGACTTTCTGCAGGAGCGCGGCGCTGCGCGTTTTGCGCGCGAGATGGAACTGCCGGCGCATCGCGGGCGTGTCGTCGATCGCAACGGCTCGGCGCTCGCGATTTCGACGCCGGTCAAATCGCTATGGACTTTTCGCGGTCAGTTCGACGCGACCTCGGCCGAGTTGGGTGCGCTGGCGCGCGTGCTCGAGACAACGCCGCAGCGACTCAAGGCGCGGGTGTCGGCCGGCGGCGAGGAGTTCACCGTGCTGGCGCGACAGATCGCGCCCGAAACGGCGGCGCTCGCGATGGCGCTCAAGATCAAAGGTTTGAACGAGGAAACCGAATACCGCCGCTATTACCCCGGCGGGGAGGTGACCGCGCAAATCGTCGGCTTCACCGGCGACCAGGACCGCGGCCAGGAAGGAATGGAGCTCGCGCAACAGGACTGGCTGGGCGGCAAAGTCGGGAGCCGCCGCGTCATCATCAATCGCCGCGGCGACGTTGTGGAAGATGTCGCGTCCGTCCGCGCGCCGCAAGCCGGACGCGACCTCGCGTTGTCGATCGACTCGCGTCTCCAGTACCTCGCGTTTCGCGAGCTGAGCGCCGCGGTGGAGCGACACAAGGCGAAAGCCGGCGGGCTCGTCATCATCGACGCGAAAAGCGGGGAGATTCTCGCGCTTGCCAATCTGCCGACGTACAACCCCAACGCGCGCAACAAGACGGCGCGCGAGCGGATGCGCAACCGCGCATTGACCGACGTTTTCGAGCCGGGGTCCACGATGAAGCCGTTCACGATCGCGATCGCGCTCGAAAGCGGCAAGGTGCGTCCGGAGTCGGTGATTCACACCGAAGGCGGCACGCTGACCATCCGCGGCGCGACGATTCACGACGCGCATCCCGCCGGTCCGCTGACCGTCGAGCAGGTGATCCAGAAATCGTCCAACGTCGGTGCCGCGAAGATCGCGCTGTCGCTTCCGGCCGAGACGCTGTGGAAGACATTTTCCGAGGCCGGTTTCGGCACGCCGCCGCACACCGGCTTTCCGGGGGAAGTCGCCGGCCGTCTTCGGCCCGCGAAGACCTGGCGCCCGATCGAGCAGGCGACGATGTCGTACGGGCACGGCCTATCGGTTAATCTCGTTCAGCTCGCGCGCGCCTACACGATCTTTGCGAACGACGGCGAGTTGAAGCCGGTCACGTTGCTCAAGACCGATGCGCCGGTCGCGGGACGCCCGGTCGTGAGCGCGCGGACCGCGCACGCCGTGCGTCACATGCTGGAGCTGGCGACGCAGCCCGGCGGGACGGCGCCGAAGGCACAAGTCGCCGGTTATCGCGTTGCCGGCAAGACAGGGACGGCGCGCAAGCTCGAAGGTCATGCGTACGCCGCCAAGTATGTCGCGTCGTTTGTCGGCTTCGCGCCTGCCTCCGATCCCCGTTTGATCGTCGCGGTGATGATCGACGAGCCGTCCGGCGGCAGCTACTACGGCGGCGACGTCGCGGGTCCGGTGTTTTCCGATGTGATGGGCGCCGCACTGCGCTTGCAGGGCGTTCCCACCGACGCGCCGGTCGACAACGTGATCCTGCCGCCTCCGGGCAGCGAGGTGCACGAAGAGACGTGATGATGCCCGTTGCAGAACCCGTCGCGTTCGACCCGGCACCGCTATTGGGCAGCCTTCCGGTGATGCCGGCGCGAATCACGAGCGACAGTCGGCGTGTCGAGCCCGGTGTCGCCTTCGCAGCCTATCCGGGCGCGCGGCACGACGGGCGCGCGTTCATCGACGACGCGGTCCTGCGGGGGGCCGGTGCCGTGTTCTGGGAGGCAAATAAATTCATCTGGGATTCGCGATGGAATGTTCCGCAGATGCCGATCGAGGGCCTGCGAGAAAAACTCGGCGCAATCGCCGACGCGATCTATGGCCATCCGTCGCGCGCGCTCTCGGCCATCGGCGTCACGGGCACCAATGGAAAGACCTCGTGCACGCATTGGATCGCGCAATCGGCCGAGGCCTGCGGCCGCCGTTCCGCGGTCGTTGGAACGCTGGGGATCGGCAGAGTAGGATCCCTCGCGCCCTCCGTCCAGACCACGCCCGACGTCTGCGCGGTTCACGAGACGCTCGCGCAATTTCGCGATGCCGGCGTCGTGGTGGTCGCGATGGAAGTGTCGTCCCACGGACTCGAGCAGGGTCGCGTCAACAATGTGACGTTCGACATCGCGCTCTTCACCAATCTCTCGCGCGATCACCTCGACTATCACGGGACGATGGTTGCGTACGGTCATGCGAAAGCGCGCCTCTTTTCGTGGCCCCGCTTGCGAAGCGCCGTGATCAATGCCGACGATCCGTTTGGACAGGGCCTGATCGATGCCGCGCGAAGCCGCGGCCAGCGCGTCGTCTCCTACGGTTTCTCCAATGCCGACGTTGCGGCGACCGGCATCGCGATGGGTGGCGGCGGCATCGCGCTCTCGGTTGCGACGCCGTGGGGACGCGGTGCGGTGGAAACCCGCGTCGTCGGGGAGTTCAACGCGCATAACCTGCTCGGCGTCCTTGCGGTCCTGCTCGAGAGCGGCGTCGCGTTCGACGCCGCGCTCGCGTCGCTCGCGACGCTGTCGCCGCCGGCGGGTCGAATGCAACGCGTGGGGAGCGACGGTCAGCCGCTGGTCATCGTCGATTACGCACACACGCCCGATGCGCTGGAAAAGGTGCTGCTGGCGGTGCGTCCATCGGTTGCGCCGCAAGGCGAGCTCGTCTGCATCTTCGGCTGCGGTGGGGATCGCGACAAAGGCAAGCGGCCGCAAATGGGGAAGATCGCAGCGACGCTTTGCGATCGGATCGTCGTGACGACCGACAACGCACGCAGTGAAGACCCGGCCGAGATCGTGAGCGCGATCGTCCATGGCATTCGTCAGACGAGCCTGCGGCGTTATCGCATCGAGCTCGATCGGGGAGCAGCGATTGCGAGCGCGATCGCTAGCGCACGCGCGATCGACGTCGTCCTGATCGCCGGCAAGGGGCACGAGAGCTATCAGGAGGCAAACGGTGTCAAAACACCCTTCGACGACGCCGAACACGCGGCACGCGCACTAGCCGTATGGAACAACCGATGATGGACACCCTCGGAGCCGCCCACGCCGTCGCCGGCCGCATGGTCGGCAGCGCCGTGACATTCGGACGCGTGACGACGGATAGCCGCGCGATCGCCCGCGGCGATCTGTTCGTCGCACTCAAAGGCGAGCGTTTCGACGGCCACGATTTCGTGACGCAGGCGCAGGCCGATGGCGCTGCGGCGGCGCTGGTCGACGAAGCGCATGCAGCGCGGCTCTCGGGTAACTTGATCGCGGTGACCGATCCGCAGCAAGCGCTGGAAGCGCTCGCACGGCATTGGCGTGGACGGTTCGATCTTCCCGTCGTCGCGGTGTGCGGCAGCAATGGCAAGACCACGACCAAGGAAATGATCGCCGCGATTTTTCGCGAAGCCGTCGGGCCGGATCACCTGCTCGCCACTTCGGGCAATTTCAACAACGCGATTGGATTGCCGCTGACGCTGTTGCGCTTGCGGGATACGCATCGGCTCGCGGTCATCGAGATCGGCATGAATCACCGCGGCGAAACGGCCGAGCTCGCGGCAATCGCGCGTCCGACGGTCGCCGTGGTCACGAACGCCCAACGCGAGCATCAGGAATTCATGCGGAGCGTCGCGGAAGTCGCCGCCGAGCATGCCGACGCGATCGCGGCGCTTCCGCAAGGCGGTATCGCGGTGATCAACGCCGACGATGACTATGCCGACGTGTTCGCCGCCGCTGCCCGCAAAGCGGAGGCGACGATCGTCGAATTCGGCGTCATGCGTCGCGCCAGTGTCACCGCCCAAGCGACGCTCGCCGCGGTGAGCAGCCGGCTCGCTCTCAAAACGCCGGCCGGGGATGCAACGGTGACGCTCGCCGTTCCCGGCACCCATATGGTCGCGAACGCGCTTGCTGCGGTGGCCGCCGCGCTCGCCGTTCAAGTTCCGATGCCGGCAATCGTCGCAGGGTTGGGTTCATTCCGTCCGCTCGCAGGCCGGCTATCGATACGACAGGGTCTGCGCGGCGCGCGCGTGATCGACGACAGCTATAACGCCAACCCCGATTCGGTGCGCGCGGCGATCGACGTTTTGGCGAGCGTCGCCGGCCGACGTTGCCTTGTGCTGGGCGACATGGGCGAAGTTGGCGCGATGGGCCCGGCGTTCCATCGGGAGATCGGCGAATACGCGCGCGAAGCCGGCATCGAACGTCTGCTCGGGATCGGCGCGCTTACCGCCGACGCAGTCGCCGCATTTGGGCTGGGCGGCGCACATTTTCCGGATGCCGACGCATTGAGCGAGGCGCTTGTCGGCGATGTCGACCAAGCCGACACGATCCTCGTGAAGGGATCGCGCTTCATGCGGATGGAGCGGATCGTCGCGAAACTCGTCGGCGACGGTGAGGCGAGGGCGCACTGATGCTGCTCTACTTGACCGAGCTCCTCGCAAGAAACGTGCGGACGTTCAACGTCTTCAGCTATATCACGCTGCGCGCGGTGCTGGCGACGATGACGGCACTCGTCATCTCGTTCGTCATCGGACCGCGGATGATCGTATGGTTGACGCGGATGAAGATCGGTCAGGCGGTGCGCGACGACGGACCGCAAACGCATCTCGCCAAGGCCGGCACGCCGACGATGGGCGGCGCGTTAATCCTCGTGTCGATCGCGATCACGACGTTGTTGTGGGGCGATCTCGACAACCGTTTCGTCTGGGTGGTCCTGCTCGTGACGCTCGGCTTCGGCGCCGTCGGTTGGGTCGACGACTGGCGCAAGGTCGTCTATCGCAATCCGAAAGGCCTGTCGGCGCGTACCAAGCTCGGCTGGCAATCGCTGATCGCGCTGCTGGCGGCGGTCTACATGGCGTTCTCGGTGTCCGCGCCCGACAACGCGCGCTTCGCGCAAATGCTGTGGAGCTGGATCCAGGGCGGCGCGAATGCGCTGCCGGCGCGCGCCGATCTGATCGTCCCGTTCTTCAAGTCGATCTCGTACCCGCTGGGCGTCTGGGGATTCATTGCGCTGTCGTTCTTCGTCATCGTCGGCACGAGCAACGCGGTCAACCTGACCGACGGCTTGGACGGCCTCGCGATCATGCCGACGGTGATGATCGGCGGCGCGCTCGGCATCTTCGCGTACGTGATGGGCAACGCGATCTTCGCGCGCTATCTCGGCTTTCCGTATATTGCCGGCGCCGGCGAGCTTGCCGTGATTTGCGGTGCGATTGCCGGCGCAGGTCTCGGCTTTCTTTGGTTCAACGCCTATCCGGCCGATGTATTCATGGGCGACGTCGGGGCGCTCGCGCTCGGCGCCGCGCTCGGCACCATCGCGATCGTCGTTCGTCAGGAAATCGTGTTGTTCATCATGGGCGGCGTGTTCGTCGTCGAAACGCTGTCGGTGATGATTCAGGTCGCTTCGTTCAAAGCCACCGGCCGGCGCGTGTTCCGCATGGCGCCGCTCCATCACCACTACGAGCTCAAGGGTTGGAAGGAGAACCAGGTCGTCGTTCGTTTTTGGATCATCACGATGCTGCTCGTGCTGTTCGGTCTTTCGACGCTGAAGCTGCGATGAAATACGACGATCGGCATGCCGTCGTGCTCGGTCTCGGCAAGACCGGGCTCTCGCTCGTCCGCCATCTCGTGAAGCACGGCGCAAGCGTGCGCGTTGCCGATACGCGCGCGTTGCCGCCCCATGCGGCCGCGCTCGCACGCGAATTTCCGTCGGTCTCGATCGAGACCGGTCCGTTCTCGGCTTCGACGTTCGACGGCGCCGATCTGATCGCGATCAGTCCGGGGCTCTCCAAGGAACATACCTCGATCCGCGAAGCGGTCGACGCCGGCGTCGAGCTCGTCGGCGATGTCGAGCTCTTTGCGCGTGCGCTGCCGGCGGGACAGAAGGTGCTCGCGATCACGGGCACCAACGGCAAGACGACGGTGACCGCGCTCACCGGCGCGCTCGCACGCGCGGCCGGACTTCGCACCGTCGTTGCCGGCAATATCGGCGACGCCGTGCTGGATGTTCTCGCAAATTACGAAGGCTGGCCCGACGTTTTCGTTCTCGAATTGTCCAGTTATCAGCTCGAGACGACGTCGAGCCTGAGGCCGGTCGCCGCAACCGTGCTGAACGTCACCGCGAATCACATGGATCGTTACGCGGGTCTCGCCGACTACGCCGCGGCGAAGGCGCGCATCTTCACGCATTCGTCGGTACAGATTTTGAACCGAGACGACGCGATCGTCCGGTTGATGCGCTTGCCGGGTCGCACCGTGCAAACGTTGGGCGAAAGCGTTCCTTTATCGGAGGAAGAATGGGGCCTCGTCGAACGCGACGGCGCAATATGGCTTGCACGTGGCGGTGAGCTTTTGCTGCCGGCAGCGTCGCTGTCGCTGGTCGGGCGCCACAACGCGCGCAACGCGCTCGCCGCGCTCGCGCTCGCGTCGTCGATTATCAAATTGCAGCGCCCGGTCCACGACGCTCTTGCGCGCTTTCGCGGCTTGCCGCATCGGATGGAGCCGGTGGCAGAGGTGCGCGGCGTGCTGTTCATCGACGATTCCAAGGGGACGACGGTCGCCGCCACGCAGGCTGCGCTCGAGGGTCTGCGACGCCCCGTCATCCTGATCGCGGGCGGCGACGGCAAAGGTCAGAGCTTCGGAGCGCTCAAGTCGATCGTCGACCGAAATTGTCGAACGGTTTTATTGATCGGTCGCGACGCCGAGCTGATTGCAAAGGGACTGGCCGGAACGACGGCCCGCGTCGAATCGATGGCGACGCTCGACGCAGCGGTTGATCGCGCCGTCGAACTCGCGGCCGAAGGCGATGTCGTGTTGTTGTCACCCGCGTGCGCGAGCCTCGATCAGTTCCACGATTACATCGAGCGCGGCGAACGGTTTGCACACCTGGTACGCCGCACGCTGACGGCAAACGCCGATGCGTAAACGGCTCGCGCTCACGGCCACGCTGCTTCCAAGCGCGCAAGCGGGGCGCGCTCGCAGCACGCTGTTGGTCTACGACAGCACGCTCGCGTGGGCGGGGCTCTTGTTGCTCGCGATCGGGATCGTCATGGTGTATTCGGCATCGATCGCGATGGCGGAAGCGAGCGCCCATACCGGCTATCACCCATGGTATTTCCTCGTTCGCCACGCGCTGTTCGTCGGCGCGGGACTGCTCGCCGCAATGGTCGCATTCCAGGTCCCGGTCAAGGCTTGGCAGCGGATAGCGCCATGGGCGTTCGCGCTCGGTTTGGTGTTACTCGTTGCCGTCCTGATACCGGGCGTGGGTCGATCGGTCAACGGCGCGCGGCGCTGGCTGCCGCTCGCGATCATCAACATCCAGCCGTCCGAATTCGTCAAGCTCGCGGTCGTGCTGTATGCGGCGAGCTACGCGGTTCGCAAAGCCGCGCTCATTCATGCCGAACAGCCGTTGAAGCAAACGTTGCTGCGCGGCTTCGCGCCTCTGCTCGCCGTAATGGTCGTCACCGGATCGCTACTCGTGCAAGAGCCCGACTTCGGCGCGTTGGTCGTCATCGTGTCGATCGCGTTCGGCATTCTGTTTCTCGGCGGGCTCGATTGGCGCTTGTTTCTCGGGCTCGCGATGCTGCTGCCCGTTGCGTTGACCGCCATCATGATTGCGGCGCCCTACCGGCTGCAGCGCTTGTCCGGCTTTCTCGATCCGTGGGCCGACCCGCTGCACAAGGGTTATCAACTGTCGCATTCGCTGATCGCGTTCGGCCGCGGCGAATGGCTCGGGGTCGGACTTGGCTCGAGCGTCGAGAAGCTTCTCTATCTGCCGGAAGCGCATACCGATTTTCTGCTCGCCGTGATCGCGGAAGAGTTGGGTTTCACCGGCGTGATCGCGGTCATTGCGCTGTTCGTGTGGATTCTCTATCGCGCCTACGCGATCGGCCGGCAAGCGATGCGACTCGAGCGGTCGTTTGCCGCGCTCGTCGCATGGGGCTTGGGCGTCTGGATCGGCGTGCAGACGTTCATCAACATGGGCGTCAACATGGGCGTGCTGCCCACGAAAGGTTTGACGCTGCCGTTCCTCTCGTTTGGCGGCAGCGGCATCGTCGCGAACTGCATTGCGCTCGCGATTTTGTTGCGCATCGACTACGAGAATCGCCGGTTGTTGAGGGGCTTTTCGGTATGAGTGCCACGGTAATGATCACCACCGGCGGCACAGGCGGCCACATTTTCCCGGGACTTGCGGTCGCCGCGAAGCTCATCGCGCGCGGCCTGTCGGTGTTCTGGCTCGGCACGCGCGAAGGCCTCGAAGCGAAGCTCGTTCCGGAGCACGGCGTCGACTTCGAGGGCGTGTCGTTTCGCGGGGTGCGCGGCAAGGGACTCCGCACGCTGCTGTTTGGACCGTACGCGATGCTCGCTGCCTGCGTCGACAGCGTATCGATCATGCGCCGGCGCCGGCCGTCGGTCGTGTTGGGCTTCGGCGGATTCGCGTCGTTTCCCGGCGCCTTGATGGGCGTCGCCAGCGGCCGTCCCTTGGTACTGCACGATGCGAATGCCGTTGCGGGTCTTGCGAATCGGATCCTCGCGTACGGCGCCGATCGCATTCTGATGGGATTTCCGAATGCATTCGCGGGTCGGCACGCGAAAAAGGCGAGTTGGGTGGGCAATCCGTTGCGCGACTCGATCGCGCAGTTGCCGCCGCCCGATGAACGCTTCGCAGGTCGCACGGGGCCGCTGCGGCTTCTCGTCGTCGGTGGCAGTCTTGGCGCAAGACCATTGAACGAGCGCGTGCCGGCGGCGCTGGCGCGAATCGGCGAAACGGCGCGGCCGATCGTCGTCCACCAATCGGGCGCGAGACATCTCGAGCAGTTGCGCGAAGCGTATCGCAATGCAAACGTCGACGCCGAATGTGTGCCGTTCATCGACGACATGGCGGCGCGCTATGCGTGGGCAGACATGGTCGTCTGTCGCGGCGGTGCGATCACCGTCGCGGAGCTTGCCGCGGTCGGGCTTGGCGCCATCGTGGTCCCGTTGCCGGGCGCAATCGCCGACGAACAAACAGCGAACGCCGATTTTCTTGCGACGGCTGGCGCGGGATATCGCGTCGCGCAGCGCGAGCTGACGCCGGAGCATCTAGCGACGTTGCTCGGTTCCATCACGCGGCAACAAGCGCTCGCCATGGCGAATGCCGCGCGCAACGTAGGGCGACGCGACGCCGCGGACCGTGTCGCCGAGGTTTGCATCGAACTGGGCGGTCGTTCGTGAAGCACAAAGTCAAACGCGTGCATTTTGTCGGCATCGGCGGGTCCGGCATGAGCGGCATTGCCGAAGTGCTTGCGACGCAGGGCTTTCGCGTTTCCGGTTCCGATTTGGCCGCCAATGCAGCGACGCGCCGACTGGCATCGCTCGGGATCGCGATCGCGATCGGTCACGATCCGCGCAACATTGCCGGCGCCGATGCCGTTGTCGTCTCGACGGCCGTGGCCGGTGACAACCCCGAAGTGCAGGCGGCGCGCGAAGCCGCGATTCCCATCGTGCCGCGCGCGCTGATGTTGGCCGAGTTGATGCGATTGAAGCAAGGGATCGCGATCGCGGGCACGCACGGCAAGACGACGACGACGAGCTTGATCGCGTCGGTCCTTGCCGAAGGCGGTCTCGATCCCACGTTCGTGATCGGCGGCCGGCTGCTGTCTGCGGGCGCCAGCGCGCGGCTCGGCACCGGCGATTTTCTGGTGGCGGAGGCGGACGAATCCGACGCCTCGTTTCTCTATCTGACGCCTGTGATCGCGGTGGTGACGAACATCGATGCCGATCACATGGAGACGTACGGCCACGACTTCGGCAAGCTGACGCGCGCGTTCGTCGATTTCGTTCAGCGGCTGCCGTTTTATGGCGTCGCGGTGCTGTGCATCGACGATGCGAAGGTCCGCGCGCTTCTGGCGGAAATTGCGAAGCCGGTCGTCACCTACGGCCTTTCCGAGGACGCGCAGCTTCGCGCTATCGATGTCGTCAATGTCGCGGGGCGGATGAGATTTACGGCCCGTTCTGCGCGAACGCCGGATCTGGCGATCGATCTCGCCGCGGCCGGCGTCCATAACGTGCAGAACGCGCTCGCCGCCATCGCAATCGGACGCGAAGCCGGTGTGGCGGAAAAATCGATCGCCGCGGCGCTCGCCGAATTCAAAGGCGTCGATCGACGTTTTCAACGCCACGGCGACGTTCCGCTCGAAGGCGGCGGTGCGTTTACGCTGATCGACGATTACGGCCACCATCCCGCCGAGATGACCGCGACTCTCGCGGCGGCGCGTGAAAGCTTTCCCGGGCGCCGCGTCGTGCTCGCGTTTCAGCCGCATCGATTTACACGCACACGCGATCTGTTCGAGGATTTCGTTCGCGTGCTGTCGACAGCCGATGCATTGGCGCTTGCCGAGGTCTATCCGGCGGGTGAAACCCCGATCGTCGCCGCTGACGGCCGTGCGCTGGCGCGCGCGGTGCGCGTCGCAGGCCGCGTCGAGCCGGTGTTCGTCGAAAGCATCGAGCAAATGCCCGCCGCGATTCGCGCGCTCGCGCGCAATGGCGACGTCGTGCTGACGATGGGCGCCGGCTCGATCGGCCAAGTTCCCGCGCTGCTGGCCGCATGATGATGCTCGAGCCTCTCCACTTCACGGGCCTGCGCGGCACGCTCGCGCAAAACAGATCGCTCGCGAAATTTACGAGTTGGCGCACGGGAGGGCAGGGCGATACCGTGTATTTGCCGGCGGATCGTGACGATCTCGCGGCGTTCGTGCGGCAATTGCGCGCGAGCGAGCCGCTGACCGCGCTCGGCCTCGGCAGCAACACGCTCGTACGCGACGGAGGCGTCCGCGGCGCCGTTGTCGTATTGCACGATCCCGGCGCCGCGCTCGCGATCGCGGACGGATTGATTTACGTCGACGCAGGCGTTGCGTGTCCGAAGCTCGCGCGTTTTGCGGCGCTACATGCCTGTGCCGAGGCGGAGTTCCTTGCCGGTGTCCCGGGCACCGTGGGCGGCGCGCTCGCGATGAATGCAGGCTGCTATGGCGGCGAAACCTGGCGTTATGTGGTGCGGGTCGAGGTCGTGGATCGTGACGGCCGCTTCGTCGTGCGCACACCGTCCGATTACGCGATCGCTTACCGCTCGGTGAAACGTCGCTGCGGCGCGCCGATCGACGATATCTTCACCGCCGCGTGGTTCCGTTTTCCTGCCGGTGACGCGGTAGCCGCACGCGCGCGGATCAAGGAATTGCTGGCTCGCCGAATCGCAACGCAGCCGCTCGGGATGCCGAACGCGGGCAGCGTCTTCCGCAACCCGGACGGCGATCATGCGGCGCGGCTGATCGAATCGTGCGGACTGAAGGGATACGCGATCGGCGGCGCGCGCGTGTCGGAAAAGCACGCGAATTTCATCGTCAATCCATCGGGCGAAGCAAGTGCGGCCGACATCGAGGCGCTGATCGTCCACGTCCGCCATATCGTCCTTGCGCGCACCGGTGTCGATCTCGAGCCGGAAGTACGCATCATCGGCGAGGCGCGAGCGCAACCATGACCGACTTCGGAAAAGTCGCGGTGCTGATGGGTGGGCCGTCGTCGGAGCGCGAGATCTCGTTCTTGTCCGGCAACGCGGTGCTCGGTGCGCTGCGGGAGAAAGGGATCGATGCGCACCCATTCGATCCAGCCGAGCGCGATCTCTCGGCGTTGAAGCGCGACGGCTTCGAGCGTGTCTTCATTGCGCTGCATGGCCGGTTCGGCGAAGACGGCACCGTGCAGGGGGCGCTCGAAACGCTCGCGATCCCTTACACCGGCAGCGGCGTGATGGCATCCGCGCTTGCGATGGACAAATGGCGGACCAAGCTGGTCTGGTTCGCATCCGGCATTCCGACGCCGCGTTATCGCGTCGTCGACGACAAAAGCGACTGGATGCAAATCGTCGCCGAGCTGGGCTTGCCGTTGATCGTCAAGCCGGCGCGTGAAGGATCGACGATCGGCATCACAAAAGTCACGAGCGTCGACAACGATGAGCTGGCGAGCGCCTACGAATTGGCGGCGCGGCACGATGCGCTCGTGCTGGTCGAGGAGTTCATCACCGGCATGGAGCTCACTGCCGGCGTTCTTGGAAACCGCGTTCTGCCACTCATTCGGATCGAGGCGCCGCAGGGCAATTACGACTACCACAACAAGTATTTCTCCGACGAAACGAAATATTTTTGTCCGTCCGGCATTCCGGCCGCCCGGGAACAAGAGATTGCATCACGGTCGATGCGCGCGTTCGATGTCGTCGGGTGCACCGGCTGGGGCCGGCTCGACCTCATCTTGCGCGACGACGGCAGCTTTTCGTTTCTCGAAGTCAACACGTCGCCCGGGATGACCGGTCACAGCCTGGTGCCGATGGCGGCGCGACAAGCCGGCATCGGGTTTCCCGATTTGTGCGTTGAGATTCTGCGAGGCGCGCATGTGGGATGACGATCGCCAATTGAACGGCATTGCGCTGGCGCTCGTGCTTTGCACGATTGCGGGGCTTTCCTGGGCGGCGCTGACGTGGCTCGTGCGCCAGCCGGCGTTCGCGTTTCGCGAAGTCGTCGTGACGACGTCGCTCGTTCATGCCAGCGGCGCGCATCTGGAATCCGTCGTACGCGAGGAATTGGCGGGAACGTTCTTCACGCTCGATCTCGATCGCGCCAGCGGAGCGCTCTCGCGCGTTCCGTGGGTGCGCAGCGTTGGCCTGCGCCGCCAATGGCCACGGCGCCTCGAGATCGATGTCGTCGAGCACCAACCGCTCGCGCGTTGGAACGACACAGGCTTGGTCGACACGCGCGGCGACGTGTTCAACGCCGATTGGGACGGCGAGCTGCCGCAATTCACGGGACCGGACGGTCAATCCTCGACGGTCACCGCGCGCTATCGGGAATGGTCGGCGATGCTCGCGCCGCTCGGATTATCGATACGCGCGTTGGCGTTGTCGCCGCGCGGCGGTTGGGAGATCGATGCAGCGGATGCAACCGTGGCGGCCCATTTAAGAATAGAGCTCGGTCGCGACGATCCGTCCGGGCGCCTGGCTCGCTTCGTCGCCGCGCACGATCGCACGATCGGCGCATTGGCGCGTGCCGGCCGCCGCATCGAGCAAGTGGATCTGCGTTATCGCAACGGATTTGCTGCACGCGTACCGGGCTTTCGCGAAAAGCCGGTGAGGAAATCGTGAGCGGGAGGGCCGACGACAAATGCCTAGAGACGGTGGTGCCCGGATGGTGAAGGAAAAAAATTTGATCGTGGGTCTCGACATCGGCACGTCGAAGATCGCGGCGATCGTCGCCGAGATCGCAACCGATGGCGCGCTCAATGTCATCGGCATGGGCACGCAGCCGTCGCGCGGACTCAAGAAGGGCGTCGTCGTCAACATCGAAGCGACGATGGCGTCGATCCAGCGCGTGATCGAAGAAGCCGAATTGATGGCCGATTGCCGGATCAGCGAGGTCTACACGGGCATCGCCGGCAGCCACATTCGCAGTCTGAACTCGAGCGGCATGGTGGCGATCAAGGAAAAGGAGGTCACGCAGGCCGACGTGGATCGCGTCGTCGAGACCGCGAAGGCCGTCGCGATTCCCAACGATCAACAGGTGCTGCACATCCTGCCGCAGGAATTCATCATCGACGGTCAGGAAGACGTTCACGATCCGCTGGGCATGAGCGGTGTTCGACTCGAGGTGAAGGTGCATATCGTCACCGGCGCGGTCTCGGCCGTCGAAAATCTGACCAAGTGCGTGCGCCGCTGCGGTCTCGAGGTGCGCGATGTGATGCTGCAACCGCTTGCGTCGGCCAAGGCCGTGTTGAACGACGACGAAAAAGATCTCGGCGTTTGCCTGATGGACATCGGCGGCGGCACGACCGACATCGCGGTGTTCGCCGGCGGTGCGATTCGTCACACGGCCGTGATCCCGATTGCCGGCGATCAGGTGACGAATGACATCGCGATGACGTTGCGCACGCCGACCAAGGAAGCCGAGGAGCTGAAGATCCGTCACGGCTGCGCGCTGCGTCAGCTCGCCGATGCGAACGACATCATCGAGGTTCCCGGCGTCGGCGAGCGCGGTCCGCGCAAGCTCTCGCGTCCGATGCTCGCCGAAGTGATCGAGCCGCGCATCGAGGAGCTCTACACGCTGGTGCTCGCGGAATTGCGCCGCAGCGGCTTCGAGGAGTTGCTGTCATCGGGCATCGTCCTCACCGGCGGCTCGGCGATGTTGCAAGGAATGACCGAGCTCGGCGAAGAAGTCTTCCATCTGCCGGTGCGCGTCGGGGTTCCCGTTTACATGGGCGGCCTCGCGGATGTCGTGAAAAGCCCCCGCTACGCAACCGCGGTCGGCTTGCTGCTCGAAGGGCGCGAACAGTATTTGCGCTCGCTCGCGGCACGCGCGCAAGTGTCCGGTATCGGCGGCGTCGCGGAACGGATGAAGCAATGGTTCAAGGCAAATTTTTGAACGGCCCAAAGTGCAAACCTACTTTGGGCCGGTGAAGGCTTGCGTGGAATCGCGGGCAAAGCCCGTCGATTCCACGTAGCAAGAGCTAGGGAACACCGAGGGAGACACGCAGCACGTTCTTTTTTTGCATCACTTGCGGTAATTCGACAGGAGACGGGAGCAATCATGTTCGAGATCATCGATCAGGCAATGGAAGACGGAGCCGTCATCAAGGTCATCGGCGTCGGCGGATGTGGCGGCAATGCAGTGGAGCACATGATCGAAAGAGGATTGAGCGGCGTGGATTTCATCTGCGCGAACACCGACGCGCAAGCCTTGAAACGCTCGACGGCGCGCACGCAATTGCAACTCGGCGCGGCATTGACGCGTGGACTCGGGGCGGGCGCGCGGCCGGAGATCGGGCGCGATGCGGCGATGGAGGATCGCGATCGGATCGCCGAAACGATCGAGGGCGCCGACATGCTGTTCATCACCGCCGGCATGGGCGGCGGCACGGGAACCGGTGCTGCGCCGGTGATAGCCGATATCGCGAAGAGCCTCGGCATTCTCACGGTCGCGGTCGTCACGCGGCCGTTCAAGTTCGAAGGGAAGCGTCAGCGCGTGGCGAGCGCGGGCATCGAAGAGCTCACGAAGAAGGTCGATTCCCTGATCATCATTCCGAACGAAAAGTTGATGGACGTCCTGGGCGAGGATGTCTCGGTCCTCGATGCGTATGCCGCGGCAAACGATGTTTTGCATGGCGCAGTGTCCGGCATCGCTGAAGTGATCAATAACCCGGGCCTCGTCAACGTCGACTTCGCGGACGTCCGCACGGTCATGGGCGAGATCGGCATGGCGATGATGGGCTCGGCGACGGCCGCCGGCATCGACCGTTCGCGCAATGCCGCGCAGCAAGCGGTCAAGAGCCCATTGCTCGAAGACGTCAATCTCGCCGGCGCGCGCGGCGTCCTCGTCAACATCACCGCATCGTCGGGACTCAAGATGAAGGAGTACCACGACGTGATGAACACGATCAAGGAATTCACCGCCGAAGACGCGATGGTGATCATCGGAACCGTGATCGACGACGAAATGGAAGACCGTCTGCGCGTGACGATGATCGCGACGGGACTTGGCGGCGCGGCGCTTCAAGTCAAGCGTCCGCCGAAAATCGAGGTCGTGCCGACGATCATCGAGCGCACGGGCACCGACAATTTCGGTCTTACGACGAGCGACTCCGTCGATTACGAAAAGCTGGATCAGCCGGCGGTCGTGCGGCGCGGGCGTGCCCCGTCACATGGCAATGGTCTGGCGGCGTTCGACGCGTCCGAGATCCCGGCCTTCCTTCGCAAGCAGGCGGACTGATGAACGATCCCCACCATGCTAAAATACGCTAAATCCTTGACGCGACGAATGAATCCGGCAGCGCCGCGCGACGCACCCGGCGCCACGACAACCATGATCAAGCAGCGCACGCTCAAGACCGCGATCAAGACCACCGGCGTGGGCCTGCATACCGGTGCGCGCGTCGAAATCCATCTGCGACCGGCCGCGCCCGACTCGGGCATCGTTTTTCATCGGGTGGATTTGGCCGAGACCGTATCGATTCCGGCGCATGCCGAGCGTGTCGGCGATACGCGACTGTCCTCGACGCTGAAGAAGGACGGCGTTTCGATATCGACCGTCGAGCATTTGCTGTCGGCGTTAGCGGGGCTCGGCATCGACAATTTGCATGTCGATGTGGCGGGACCGGAGATTCCGATCATGGACGGCAGCGCGGGGCCGTTTGTGTTTCTGTTGCAGTCGGCCGGCATCGTCGAGCAGTCGGCGCAAAAAAAATATTTGCGCATCAAGGCGCCGGTGGAAGCGCGCGACGGTGATAAATGGGCGCGCTTCGAGCCTTTCGACGGCTATCGGCTCGACTTCACGATCGACTTTCCGCATCCGGTATTCGGCTCGGAGAATCGCCAAGTCGTGGTCGACTTCGCGGGCACGTCCTACGTGAAGGAAGTGGCACGGGCGAGGACGTTCGGATTCATGCAAGACGTCGAGGCGATGCGCTCGGCGGGACTCGCGCTCGGCGGCAGTCTGCAAAACGCGATCGTATTGGACGAGACCCGCGTCCTGAATAGCGAGGGCCTGCGCTACGACAACGAATTCGTCAAGCACAAGGTGCTCGATGCAATCGGCGACATTTATTTGCTCGGTCATCCGCTGATTGGGCAATACACGGCGTTCAAGTCCGGTCATGCGCTCAACAACGCGCTCGCTCGCGCCCTCATTGCGCGCCCCGACGCCTACGAGTTCAAAACGTTTGCGGTGGATTCCGACGTTCCGACAGCCTTCCACGGCTGGGCTCCCGCGACGGCCTAAGCGCCTTGAACAGGTCCTAATTACCGCACGTGGCGATCGTCCGGGTCTTGCTGTTCGCGGCGCTTGCCGTGATCGCCGTCGCCTTGCTTATGTACGCACTCAAGCGCGATCGCCGCTATCTGCGCTTTGTCGGCCAAGTGATCAAGTTCACGATATTCGCGCTGCTCGCGATTCTGGTCGGCTTTGCACTGCAACGGATCTTCGGCTTTTCGTTGCCCGATGTATTTCGCGCGGCGATTGTCTCAGCGCCCGTGCATCCGGCGTCGCCAGCGCTTGAGCGATTGCTTGAGCGGGCCGTCGCCTAGCGTATCGGCGAGCCGGAAGAGCGGTTCCAGCCTGTTAGCATCTATTTGAAATAAAAGCTTTTTCTCGGGGCTCCGTTCGGCGGCTCCTACTTGCACTCGAATCCGTATTTCAGTAAAGTCCCATCCCTCGCGCCGCAATGCCATTGTCATATCCGGCGTTCGTTGCCGGACGACGGTAGCAGCGGCGCCCGCTGCGACAGCGAGCTCGAGAACGCTGCCACGGGCACCGGCGACGCGGACCCGCTGGGCGAGCGGCCTCGGCACGACCTGCCGGACGATGGCGGTCAACGCGGCCTCTTGCTGGATTCGAGCGGCCCAGGACGCAATCTGCGGATCGCGTTCGAAGAGACGCGCAATTGGGGAAAAGGGAGGCGACTTCGGCATGGGCGGCCGGCTTTCGGCCTGTCGATGATCGTGGGAGTTGCGCGAATTGAACATCATCCTGGTAAGCGGCGCCAGCGTCCGGGCACGAACCATCACGCTGGAGTGGCCTCACTGGGTCGGCGGCAGCTTTGCCCTCCTCGCGCTTCTCGTACTCTTTACACTCGTGTTCAACTATTTCGCGCTGATGTGGACGGGGGCCGCACAGTACCCATGGATTTCCCCGAGCGCTCTGGCCGACCAGCGAGAGGAAGCGCAGCGGAGCCAGGAGCGGGTTCAGGGTCGTCTGAACGCGATGGCGATCCGGCTGGGCGAGCTTCAAGCGCGGATGATGCGACTCGATGGCATCGGCGAGCGGCTTGCGGCCATCGCGGGCCTGAAGCCGCACGAGCTCTCCACGGTTAAATCGCGCGCGGCGCCCGGCACCGGCGGCGCGACGCCGGCGCAGTCGTCGCACACTTTTTCCGTCGATGAATTTACGGCGTTGGTCGACCGTCTCGCGGGACAAGTCGAAGAGCGTTCTGATGAGCTCGTCGACCTCGAGACCCGGTTGCTGCAGGACTCGGCGAGCACGTTCCTGCCGACGCGCCTGCCGATCGCCGACGCCCCATTCTCGTCGAACTTCGGTTATCGGATCGATCCCTTCACCGGACACAATGCGTTTCATGAAGGCGTCGATTTTCCGGCGGAGGCGGGCACGCCGATCCTCGCCGCGGCGAGCGGAAAGGTCGTTTTCGCCGGCGTGCATCCGGAATACGGAAAGCTCGTCGAGATCGACCACGGCAATGGTCTTACGACCCGCTATGCGCATGCTTCGCTTCTGCTGGTGAAACGGGATGATCTGGTCGTCGCGGGCCAGCGGATCGCGGGCGTCGGCTCGACGGGCCGATCGACCGGACCGCACCTGCATTTCGAGATTCGCCTTCGCAGCATCGCGCAAAATCCGGCACGGTTCCTGGACAGCGTGCGCGGAGGTTACATTCTGGCGAAGCGTTAGCCAAAGCCAGCCGGCGCAATAATCGCGGTCTCCCGGCCGAGATGGGCGGTACTCTTCGTCGCGATTAATCAACCTCGGATGAGCGAAGGCCGGGTCGACTGTTGCACAATAGCGTGCTTGGACCGAAACTCGCGGCCCTTGAAAACGATCCAATGTGCGCCGACATTGGCGAGGGGGTCCGGCGTCGCCTCGCTGCGTGGATCCGGTCGATGCTGATTGGGCGAGAAACGGGGCACGCTTAACGCGCGTCAGTACCAACGGTCTCGGATTGGCGCGCTCGCGCGATCCGCGGCTTTCACATAATCGTTGCGCTTGATTCTCAAGGTCGGGCCCTTCCAGCTCTAGCGAATGATTTCAAATATCCTTACCCGCATTTTCGGCAGCCGAAACGAGAGGCTGCTCAAGCAATACGGTCAGGCGGTCACGCAAATCAACGCGCTGGAGCCCGCGATCTCGACGCTGACCGACGATGCGCTGCGCCAAAAGACCGTCGAGCTCAAGGGCCGTGTCACCGCCGGCGAGACGCTCGATGCCGTCCTTCCCGAAGCGTTCGCCGTCGTCCGGGAAGCCGGCAAGCGGTCGCTCAACATGCGCCACTTCGACGTTCAGCTCGTCGGCGGCATTGCATTGCACAACGGCAAGATCTCCGAAATGCGTACCGGCGAGGGCAAGACGCTCGTCGCCACGCTGCCCGCCTATTTGAATGCGCTGGCCGGCAACGGCGTCCACATCGTGACGGTCAACGATTATCTGGCGCAACGCGATGCCGATTGGATGGGTCGGATCTATCGATTCCTGGGGCTCACCGTCGGCGTCAATCTGTCGCAAATGCCGCACGCCGAGAAGCAGGCGGCGTTCGCGGCCGACATCACCTACGGCACCAACAACGAGTTCGGCTTCGATTATCTGCGCGACAACATGGTATTCGCGCCGAGCGAGCGCGTGCAACGCGGCTTGCATTACGCGATCGTCGACGAAGTCGACTCGATCCTGATCGACGAGGCGCGCACGCCGCTCATCATCTCGGGGCAGTCCGACGACAACGTCGAGCTCTACTACCGGCTGAACGAGCTTGCGCCGAAGCTCACTCGTCAGGCCGAGGAGAAAGGCGCGGGCGATTACTGGGTCGACGAGAAGGCGCATCAGGTGCTGTTGTCGGAAGAAGGGCACGAGCATGCGGAGGCAATTCTCTCGCAGGCCGGGTTGATACCCGCCGGATCGAGCCTCTACGATGCCCACAACATCGGACTCATGCATCACCTGTACGCGGCGCTTCGCGCCCACGCGTTGTTCCACCGCGATCAGCAATATGTCGTGCAGAACGGCGAAGTCGTGATCGTGGACGAGTTCACCGGCCGTTTGATGGCTGGGCGGCGCTGGTCGGACGGCTTGCATCAGGCAGTCGAGGCGAAGGAGGGAGTTCCGATCCAGCGCGAGAATCAGACGCTGGCGTCGATCACGTTCCAGAATTATTTCCGCATGTACCAGAAGCTCGCGGGAATGACCGGAACCGCCGACACCGAGGCGTTCGAGTTCCAGCAGATCTATCACCTCGAGACCGTCGTCATTCCGACGCATCAGCCGATGGTTCGCCGAGACGAGAACGACCTGATCTTCCGGACGTTCCAGGAGAAGGTCGACGCGGTCATCATCGACATCAAGGATTGTCATACCCGAGGCCAGCCCGTGCTGGTCGGCACGACGTCGATCGAGAATTCGGAGATCCTCTCGAACTATCTCGAGAAAGAGAAGCTGCCCCACAACGTTCTGAACGCGAAACAGCACGCGCGTGAAGCGGAGATCATTGCGCAAGCAGGACGTCCCGGCGTGATCACGATCGCGACCAACATGGCCGGACGCGGCACCGACATCGTGCTGGGCGGCAGCATCGAGCCGCAAATTTTGAAGATTCGCGAGGATGCCGAGCTCCTCCAAACCGAGAGAGATCGCGAAATCGATCGCCTTCGTTCCGAATGGCAGACGCGCCACAACGATGTCGTCAAGGCGGGCGGGCTGCATATCATCGGCACCGAGCGCCACGAGTCTCGCCGGATCGACAATCAGTTGCGCGGTCGCTCGGGGCGTCAAGGCGACCCCGGCAGCTCGCGCTTCTATCTGTCGCTCGAGGATCCTCTGTTACGCATCTTCGGCGGCGAGCGCCTGTCGGGCATCATGCAGCGCCTGAAAATGCCGGAAGGCGAGCCGATCGAGCATCCGATCGTCAATCGCTCGATCGCCAAGGCGCAGAACCGCGTCGAAGCGCGCAACTTCGATATTCGCAAGCAATTGCTCGAATACGACGACGTCGCGAATGACCAGCGGCGCGTGATTTATCAGCAGCGCAACGAGCTGCTCGAGGGTGAAGACGTTGCCGAGACGATCGCCAATATGATCCGCGGGGAAACCGCCGCGATGGTGAAGCGCTACATCCCTCCGGAATCGGTCGAGGAGCAATGGGACGTTGCCGGACTGCAATCCGCGCTGGCCGGGGAATATCAGTTGCAGGCGCCCATCACCGATTGGTTGAAGGCGGATTCCGAAATCGACGATGCGACGATTCACGCGCGCGCATTCGAGATCGCGGAAAAAGCGTGGCGCCTGCGGGAAGAGCAGGTCGGCGCCGAGTTGATGCGCCAATTCGAGCGCAGCCTGATGCTGCAAACGCTCGATCATCATTGGCGCGAGCATTTGTCGGCGCTTGATCATCTGCGTCAAGGCATTCATTTGCGCGGCTATGCGCAAAAGAACCCGAAGCAGGAATACAAGCGAGAAGCGTTCGAGCTCTTTTCCGACATGCTCGATCGGATCAAGCAGGACGTCGTCAAGGTCGTGCTGACCGTTCAGGTGAAGACGCAAGCCGACGTGCAGGCGGTCGATGAAGCGCCTCCGGTATCGAACGTTCAATACCAGCATGCCGGTTACGACGAAGCACTCGCGGGCGCCGGGAACGGCAATGGCGATACGGCAGTGGCGCTCGCACCGCCGCCGCCGTTCGTGCGCGCCGGACAGAAGGTCGGACGCAACGATCCATGCCCCTGCGGATCCGGCAAGAAATACAAACACTGCCACGGTCGGCTGGGATAAAGCTGCTGCGCGGGCCTGCTGCTTCGTTGCGTCCTCAGCCGACGGCGCCTTCTAAACTCGCCTATGCCGGTCAATCTCGCAGCGCCGACGCCTGAATCGCTGTTGCCCGTCCCAGGCATCGCGCTCGGCACCACCGCGGCGAAGATCAAGAATTGGACGCGTGACGACGTCGTCTTGATCGTCGCGGACGCCGGATCGGTTGCCGCCGGCGTCTTCACCCAAAATCGCTTTTGCGCCGCACCGGTGACGATCTGCCGCGCGCATCTGAACGCGCAACACCAGCGCCGTCTGGATTTCCGCGCGCTCGTCATCAACGCCGGAAATGCGAATGCAGGAACGGGCGAACCGGGGCTCGATGCGGCGCGCGCGACATGCTCGAGCGCGGCGGGTCTCGTTGATTGCGCGCCGGAACAAATTCTGCCGTTCTCGACCGGTGTCATCATGGAACCGTTGCCCATCGATCGCCTCATCGCCGCGCTGCCGGATGCGCGCTCCGCGTTACGGGACGACGGCTGGTTCGCCGCAGCGAGGGCGATCATGACCACCGACACCGTGCCGAAGGCCGCCTCGCGTCGCGTGACGATCGACAATATCCCGATCACCGTCACCGGCATCGCAAAAGGCGCCGGCATGATCCACCCGAACATGGCGACGCTGCTCTCGTTCGTCGCCACCGATGCGCCCATCGACGCGCGCCTCCTCGCTATGCTGACGCGCGCCATTGCCGACGTCTCGTTCAACGCCGTCACGGTCGACGGGGACACGTCGACCAATGACGGCTTCGTCGTGGCAGCGACTGGCAAGGCCGCGATCGAGCGGCTGACAACGTCGGCTGATCCTCGCGTCGCGGTCGTCAGAAAAGCGATCGAGGACGTCGCGATGGACCTTGCCCATGCGATCGTGCGCGATGGCGAAGGCGCGACGAAGTTCATCGCGATCCGCGTCGAGGGCGGCCGCAACGCGGATGAGTGTCGCCGCGTCGCTTTCGCGATCGCGCATTCGCCGCTCGTGAAAACGGCGTTTTTTGCTTCCGATCCGAATCTCGGACGCATCATCTCCGCAATCGGCAACGCGGACATCGCGGACCTCGATCCGGCGCGTGTTTCTTTTTGGCTCGATGACGTGCATGTGGTCGAGCGCGGCGCTCGCGGTGAGGGCTATCGCGAAGCGGACGGCCAGCGCATCATGAAGCAGGACGAGATCACCGTTCGCGTCGACCTCGGCCGTGGCAACGCTCGCGCCGGCGTGTGGACCTGCGATTTTTCGCACGACTATGTGTCGATCAACGCAGACTATCGATCCTGATCGATTTCTGCGATGAACAACGAGTTGGATAAATTGGTCGCGCGCGCGGAACAGGTCCTCGCGCGCGTCGAAGCGTTGCTGCCGCCGGCGTCCCCGGACCCCGATTGGAAAAAGGTGACCGCTGCTCGCTGGCGCAAACGCAGCGGGCGCGGTTATTTACAACCGGTCGCGCATCCACATGCCGTGGCGATATCGGACCTGGTCGCAATCGACGAGCAGAAAAAAGCGATCGATCAGAACACGCGCCAATTCGTCGCCGGATATCCCGCCAATAACGTCCTGTTGACCGGCGCGCGGGGGACGGGCAAATCTTCGCTTGTCAAGGCGATGCTTGCGAAGTACGCCGCGAAAGGGTTGCGCTTGATCGAAGTCGACAAGCTCGATCTCGTCGACTTGCCCGATATCGCCGAACGCATCGAGACTCGGCCCGAGCGCTTCATCGTTTTTTGCGACGACTTGACGTTCGACGCCGGCGAAGCCGGCTACAAGGCGCTCAAGGTGATGCTCGATGGATCGATCGCCGGCGCGGCGGGCAATGTGTCGATCTACGCAACGTCGAATCGCCGCCATATGTTGCCCGAATATTTCGCCGAGAATCTCGAGACCAAGCATCTCGGCGACGAAGTGCATCCAGGCGAATCCGTGGAAGAAAAGATCTCGCTCTCCGAACGGTTCGGCATCTGGATCTCGTTCTACCCATTTGGCCAGGACGATTATTTGCTGGCCGTCGCCGCGTGGCTCGCGCATTTCGGTGTTTCCGCAGCGGCCTCGGCGCGCGACAACGAAGGCCGGACGCGCGAGGCGTTGCAATTTGCGATTCAGCGCGGATCGAGGAGCGGCCGCATCGCCTGGCAGTTTGCGCGGAGCTATGCGGGCGCACGTCGCCTGAAGTGAACCCGATCGTGCGCGTCGCCGCCGCAGTGATCATCGGCGCGGACGGACAATTCCTGCTCGCTCAACGTCCGCCCGGTAAACCGTATGCCGGCTACTGGGAATTTCCCGGCGGCAAGCTGGAGGCTGGCGAGACCGCTGGCGAAGCGCTCGTCCGCGAATTGAAGGAAGAGCTCGGCGTGACCGTGACGCGTGCCGCGCCCTGGCTCGTCCAGGAATTCGTCTATCCGCATGCGCATGTCGAGCTCAATTTCTTTCGGGTCATCGAGTGGCGCGGCCATCCGATCGGCCATGACGGCCAGGCATTCGCGTGGCAGCGGCCGGGCGCGGTCGATGTGGCGCCGTTGTTACCGGCGAACAAGCGTGTCATGGCGGCGCTCGAGCTGCCGTCCGTTTACGGGGTCACGATCGCCGGCGAAATCGGTGAAGAAGCATTTCTCGAGCGCGCGGAAAACGCGCTCGCATCCGGCTTGCGCCTTATTCAATTGCGCGAAAAGATATGGTCTCCCGCACGTCGCGACGCTTTGGCTGCACAGCTTTTGCCGCTCGCTGCCCGCTTTGGCGTCCGTGTGCTACTTAACGGCTCGGTGGAGGACGCGCGAGAAGGCGGCTACGCCGGCGTCCACTGGACCAGCGCCGCGCTGTCGGCGGCGACATCGCGACCGCGCGATTTACTCGTTGGGGCGTCGTGTCATTCGCGCGACGAGCTCGCGCAGGCGATCAAGCTCGACGTGGATTTTGCGGTCGTGGGACCGGTGAAATCCACGACCACGCACCCAGGTATGCAACCGCTCCAATGGAGCGGCTTCGCGGCGTGCGTGGATCGAACCCGCGTGCCGGTTTATGCGATCGGCGGGCTCACGATGAGCGATCTTCCCATGGCGATCGAGCACGGCGCGCACGGAATCGCTCTTCGGCGTTCTGCCTGGCCCGATCGTTGACGGTAATCAATCGGCGGAGCGATCGCCGCCATCGTTCGACGTATCGTCGTCGTCTTTTTCAACTGCAGGCATACGATACGCTTCGGACGCCCATGCGCCGAGATCGATCATCTTGCAGCGCTGTGAGCAAAACGGCCGATAGCGCGATTCGCTCGTCCATGGAACCGCAATCCCGCACTGCGGGCAGTTGACGACGCGAACCGTCGTATCGGATGACTTTTGCGAGGTGAAGCGTTCGGTACCCATTCGATTGACCACTCAATGCAACAAAATCACTTCCTTCGAACCTATGTTCTCGAGTCCTGCGGCGTTTTTCGGATCCTTGCTGTTTGGCGCGATCGGCTTTATCGCATTCGTTTACGGCAGGAAGATGGCGTCATGGAAGCCGATGGTGCTGGGCGTTATCCTGATGGCTTACCCCTATCTTGTTCCCGAAGCCTGGCTGATCTACGTCATCGGCTGCGCACTTTGTCTGGCCCTGTATGTGTTTCGCGAATGAAACGTTGACCGATTTTGCGACGCGTGCCGGCAATCACAGATTACAGAACATCAGCTCGAATTCGACATCGCGATCGAACACCGCGCCGCGATCCATGCCGGCAACGCCGATGAAGCGGATGTTGAGCGCGTATTTGTTGGCGCTGATTTCCGGCACGCAGGGCACATCCCGCGCCACTGTCAGCCGGAGAAGCTGGGCGACTTTCGTCGTCGTCAGCATCAATTGGAACACGCCGCGATAGGCAATATGGCGACTGACGCGGCCGTTTTCACGCAACAGGCGCAGCACGATCGCCGCTGCGGCACGAATCGGCTCGAACGGCTCGATCCAGCCGGTCAGGTCGTTGCGTCGCGCACCGGCATCCTGCTGCAGCCAATAATGGTAAGCGGGGAGGTCGAATTCACAGACCCCGCCCGGGATCGCCGAGCGCTGCTTGATCGCCATCAGCCATTCGTTCTCACGCAAGTGCGCACCCGACTTGCCGGCTTGTGCGAGAAGCTGGCCGCTGACGCCATCGATCTCGGCCAGCAGCCCGCGCAATGCATCTTGATCGATTTGCGGATTGCTTCTGAGCGGACCCAGCAATTGCTTCTGGCGCTCGAGCTCCTGCAGCACGTCGTTCTTCAGATCCGAGCGCGCCGCGACGTCGGAGATATCGAACAGCGAGAGCAACGCTGCATGATGGTCGGCCGCGGCATCCTGTGCAGCGAAAAAGCGCGCGCGCGCAAACAGGTCCTCGAGCCTTATCAGCGTACGTACGCGCTCGTTTAGCGGATGTTCGTAGCGAATCACGATATCTCGATGGCTTCGGGGCGCATAGTATGAACGGGCCCTACGTTTGCGCGGCCGCCGCCAGGTCGCGGTAACGGCGATTGAGGCGCTCGATTTGCGGATTGAGCGCGGCGGTCGTACCGCTGTTGTCGATGACATCGTCCGCGAGCGCGAGCCGATCGCTTCGCGACAGTTGCGTCGCCATGATCGCGCGCACCGCGGATGAAAGAAGTCCGCTTCGGGCAACGACCCGCCGAATCTGCTGCTCTTCGGGACAATCGACGACAAGGACCCGCTGCACGCTCGAAAGCAAACCGCCGCGCTCGAGGAGCAACGGCACCACGAGAATGCCATAGACGCTGCGCCATGTCTCGATCGTCGCGCGGATCGTCGCAATGATGAGCGGATGCAGCGTGCGCTCGAGGCGATCGCGAAATACCGGATCGGCGAACGCGCGCTCGCGGAGCCAGCTGCGGTCGATCGCGCCATCCGCCTGCAGACACTCGGTGCCGAAGGCCTCGATCAAAGCGGCATGACCGGATTGCCCGCGCGCGGATATCGCGTGCGCAACGGCGTCGGCGTCAAGCACATCCGCGCCGACCTCCGCGAATAGGGCAGCGACTTCTGATTTGCCGCTGCCGATGCCGCCGGTCAATCCGACGACATAACGCACATTGGCGCCCATAACCTCTGCAGGGCCTAGTAAAAATAGACTTTGATGAGCCGTGGGCCGAAAAATAATGCAATGGCACCGGCGATCGCCAGATAGGGCCCGAACGCCAGGGGCACGCTGTGATCGCGCCCCTTGAACACGATCAGTCCAATTCCGATGACGGCACCGACCACCGAAGCGAGGAGAACGATCAGTGGCAGCATCTGCCATCCCATCCAGGCACCGAGGGCGGCAAGCAGCTTGAAATCGCCGTAACCCATCCCTTCCTTGCCGCGGATTAGCTTGAACAGCCAGTACACGGACCACAGTGCGAGGTACCCGGCGATCGCACCGATCACCGCCGTGCGTAGCGGCACGAAAAGCTCGAACATGTTGGCGATCAGGCCGGCCCATAACAGCGGCAGCGTGAGCCCGTCGGGGAGGAGCTGAGTATCGAAATCGATGAACGTGAGCGCGATCAGCGTCCACAGCAGCACACATGCAGCTAGCCCTTGCCAGCTCGCGGGCGGCGCGCCGAAACGCCAGATCGCGGCCGCCGCGAGGAGCCCGCCGAGCGCTTCGACGAACGGATAGCGCGACGAGATCGGCTTGCCGCACGCCGAGCATTTGCCTCCGAGCACCAACCAAGAGGCAATGGGAACGTTTTCGAGGGCGGTGATCGAATGTCCGCATGACGGACATTGGGACCGCGGCACCATCAAGTTGTACGCCGATTGGGCGGGCGGCAAATCCTCGCCCTGCAGCTCGGCACACTGCTCGGCCCAGCCGCGTTCGAGCATTTTCGGCACGCGGTGGATCACGACATTCAGGAAACTGCCGATGCAAAGACCGACGATTGCGGCAATCGCGATGGCGAAGTATGGATTGAACGCCATCGCGAATGATCCGGCCGTCGTGTATCCGGCGGCTACTTCAGACGCACCTGCGCCGATTCAAATGACGGCGCCGAGCTTGAAGATCGGTAGATACATCGCGACGACTAGTCCACCGACCACGACGCCGAGGAACACGATCATGATCGGCTCGAGCAAGCTCGACAGCGCAGCCACGGCGTCGTCCACTTCGCGCTCGTAGAAGTCGGCGACCTTGCCGAGCATGTTGTCGAGCGAGCCGGATTCCTCGCCGATTTGGCTCATCATCAGCACCATGTTCGGAAAGAGCTTGGTATTCGTCATGGCGCTGGTGAGACTCGTTCCAGTGCTGACTTCGGTTTGGATCCGCCGTGTCGCTTGCGCGTAAACGATGTTGCCCGCTGCGCCGCCGACGGCGTCGAGCGACTCGACGAGTGGGACGCCGGCCGCGAACATCGTTTGGAGCGTGCGCGTCCAGCGCGCGATCGTCGCCTTTTCGATGATCACGCCGACGACTGGCAGCTTGAGCAATAGCCGATCGCACGTGTAGCGCAACGCGTCGGAGCGTTTATACATAATGCCGACGCCAATGACAGTGCCCATGATGACGAGGAAGATCAACCACCAGAACTTGACGAAGAAATGCGAGATGTTGATGACGACGACCGTCGGCAGCGGCAGCTCGGCGCCGAAGTTCTTGAACACCTGCTCGAACGATGGAATCACGAACACCATGATCACCCAGATCACGACGATCGCGACGATGAGCACCGACAAGGGATAGAACATCGCCGACTTGATCTTGGCCTTGATGGCGAGGATCTTTTCCTGGTAGGTCGCAAGACGCTCGAGAATCGCATCGAGCATGCCCGCGGACTCGCCGGCAGCAACGAGATTGCAATAAAGCTCGTTGAAATGCGTACGGTGCTCGCGGAACGCTTGCGACAGGCTCGATCCCGTTTCGACCCTGTTCTTGATGTCCATCATGAGACGCGAGAAGCGTGCGTTCGAATGACCGCGTGCGATGATATCGAAGGCCTGCAGGAGCGGAACGCCGGCCTTCAGCATCGTCGCGAGCTGGCGCGTGAAGAACGTGATGTCCTTGTCGCTGACTTTGCGCCCGCCGCGGTAGGTCTCCCGCTTGATCTTGGTGATGCGGATGCCCTGCCGGCGGAGGTTCGACGTGACGACCGTCTCCGACGCGCCACGCGTCTCGCCGCGCATCGGCTTATTGTTGCGGTCGACGCCTTCCCAGACGAAGAGCTGTTCCTTGATGCGCGCATCCTGGCGCGGAGCGACTGCGGTGGCCATGGACAATCCTTTAACGGTTGCGATTTGCAGTCATGAATTCGACGTCATTCGTTCGTCACTGCCTCGATTTCCTCGAGGGACGTGACGCCGGTTTTCACTTTGAGGAGACCGGACATACGCAGCGTCCGCACGCCTTCTTTCTGGGCCTGCTCCGCGATGTCGAGTGCGTTGCCATTGCGCATGATCAACTGCCGCATATCGTCGCTGATCGGCATGACTTCGTAGATGCCCGTGCGACCGCGGTAGCCGGTGCCTTTGCAGTTGTCGCAGCCGATCGGCCCGAACGGGTGCCAGCTTCCGTCGATATCGTCGGCATTGAAGCCGGCGCGAATCAGCGCTTCCGGCGGGATATCGGCGGGTTTCTTGCATTGAAGACAAAGTTTTCGCGCCAGCCGTTGGGCGGTGATCAGGATCACCGACGATGCCACGTTGAACGGCGCGACGCCCATGTTGAGAAGGCGCGTCAGCGTCGTAGGCGCGTCGTTCGTGTGCACAGTGGAGAGGACGAGGTGACCGGTTTGCGCCGCCTTGATGGCGATATCCGCCGTCTCGAGATCGCGGACCTCGCCGACCATGATGATATCGGGGTCCTGCCGCAGAAACGATCGCAACGCCGTGGCGAACGTCAGCCCCGCCTTGTCGTTGACATTGACCTGATTGACGCCCGCGAGTTGAATTTCCGCGGGATCCTCGGCGGTGGAGATGTTGATCCCCGGCTGATTCAGGATATTGAGGCAACTGTAGAGCGATACCGTCTTACCCGAACCCGTCGGTCCGGTCACGAGAATCATCCCGTACGGACGGCCAATTGCCTGCAGCATGGCCTCCTGCTGGTCGGGCTCGTAGCCCAGCGCATCGATGCCGAGCTTGATGCCCGCGGAGTCGAGAATCCGCAGCACGATTTTCTCGCCCCATAGCGTGGGCAGCGACGAAACGCGGAAGTCGATTGCGCGCGTTTTCGAAAGCACGAGCTTCATCCGGCCGTCCTGCGGCACGCGCCGCTCGGCGATGTCGAGCTTCGAAATCACCTTGATCCGCGACGCGACCTTGTCCTTGATGGCGATGGGCGGCTGCGCGATTTCCATCAGCACGCCGTCGACCCGGTAACGGATGCGAAAAAACTTCTCGTACGGCTCGAAATGGATGTCCGATGCGCCGGCGGCGATTGCGTCCAGCATGACTTTCTGGATGTACTTGACGACCGGCGCGTCCTCGACTTCGCTGTCGTCTTCGACGCTGGCGCCCGTCGGGCTGCCTTCCTCCAGGCCGATTTCGATGTCCTCGAGCGACGCCATTTCCTGCAGCGTCGTGCCGCTTGCCTCGACGACTTTGGCGATCGCGGCGCCGAGCTTGTCGTCCTCGACGACGATCGGCTCGACCGGGAGGTTGTTCTTGAATCGAACCTCTTCGAGCGCCTGCAGGTTCGCCGGGTCGGAGATCGCGACGTAAAGCCGGTTGCCCCGCTTGTATAACGGCAGCACCCGGCGCGACTGGGCGATCTTGACGTCGAAATAGGCTTTATCGACCTGCTCGAGCTCGAAGGCGTTCAGGTCGAACAGCGGGATACCGAACGCGCGGGAGCCGAATACGGCGAGTTGCTGGGGCGTCATGCGCTTGCCGACCAGCACTTGTTCGACAAAGGAGACACCCGACGATTGGGCCTGAGTCTGCATTGCTTCGGCTTCGTGCTCCGACATGACGCCGTGCTGCGCGAGGGCGCGGGCGAGTCCGGTCAGGTTACGAGTCGCGGCGTGCGTGGCCATGTTGTGCGAATGCGGAGGAATCAGGTTGCGTTAGTAAATGCCGCGAGGCGCAGGGTCGGCGATCAATACAGCCCCAAAACCCGGCTGGCTTTCGTACAAGCGCAAAAATGGAGCAATTCTCATGCCGCGCGGTTTATCCTGTGGAAACGGAGGTTTATTCCATTTGCATGAAACTTAGCTTGAGGATGATGCTCGCTCGGGACTGGTTTGTAAAGGCGCCGCGATGCGGCCAACCGGCGGCAAGAGGCGCACCACCCTCACGGCCCGGTCCACGGTTTGAACGATTTCGACGCCCTGTCCGCCAAGCTTGAAACTGATCCCGGCATCGGGAATGTCGCCCAGATGCTCGACGATCAGTCCATTCAACGTTTTCGGGCCGTCGAGCGGAAACTGCGTGCCGAGCCGTCGATTCAGCGCGCGCAGCTGCGTCATCCCGTCGACAACGACGCTTCCGTCCGTCTCACGACGGAAATTGTCGGTCGAGCCCGGCGCCTGCGTGGTGAACTCGCCGATGATTTCCTCGACGATGTCCTCGATCGTGACGAGGCCTTGCAGCTCGCCGTATTCGTCGACGACGAGTCCGAGCCTCTGGCGATCGGCCTGGAACTGTTGCAATTGGGTCAGCAAGGGTGTTCCGGCGGGAACGAAATAGGGCGGCCGTAGCAGAGGACGCAGGCGGTCGGCGTCGATTTCCGCCATTTGTTGCAGGTGCACGACACTTTTGAGCGGGAGGACGCCGATGATGTTGTCGAGCGTGTCCTCGAAGACCGGGACCCTCGAGTGGTAGGACGTGGCCAGCTGCTGGCGAAGCGGCGCGGGCTTCAAGGCGAGGTCGAGGCCGTGGATCTGGCTCCGCGGCGTCATGACGTCGTCGACGGAAATCGCCTCGAGATCGAGCAGATTGGCGAGCATCGTTCGGTGCTTGCCCCGAAAGTAATGACTGCCTTCCAGAACCAGCGTGCGGAGCTCCTCCTGCGTGAGCGTCGTGCCGGCATCGGCGGCGGTCGTGATCCGCAGGAGCTTCAACAGTCCTTGTACGAACAGATTGACGAACCAGACGACCGGCTTCGCCGCCTTCAGCATGGGGACCAAGGCAAAGCTCACGAGGGGCGCCAGTCGATCGGCATGCGCGGCGCCGACGACTTTGGGCGTGATCTCCGAAAATACGAGCAGCGCGAACGAGATCGCCACAGTACCGAGCGCCAGCGCCAGCTCGCCCTCGCCGAACAGCCGCTTCGTGATCACGGCTGTCAGCGTTGCCGCGGCTGCGGCGACCAGCGTGTTGCCAAGCAGGATGACGCCGAGCAATCGGTCCGTCTCGTTCAGCAATCCAATCGCCAATTTCGCGCCGCGATTGCCGCGTTGCGCTCGATGCTTCAAGCGATAACGGTTGACCGCCATCATCGCCGTTTCGGCGATCGAGAAAAAACCGGCCGCGACGATCAGCGCAACGAGCGCGATCGCCAGGGTCTCGAAGGAGAACTCTTCCACGATGTTGGACCGAAACGGTAACGCCCAGTATTCGGGCACGCCGCCGGGGTGTCAATTAAGCCGAATTACCGATGCAGCAAGACTTCGAGCACGAATTTGCTCCCGAGATAACCGAGAATGAGGAGCAGCGTTCCGCCGACGATCCAATTGACGGCTGTCCGTCCGCGCCATCCGTAACGCCAGCGGCCGAACAGCAGGATCGCGAACACGATCCATCCGGCGACCGAGAACACGTTTTTGTGCGTGAACGTCACCGGTTTGCCGAACAACTCCTCGGAGAACACGATGCCGCTTGCCAACGTCAGCGTCAGAAGAACGAATGCCGCGGTGATCAAGCGGAACAAATAATGCTCGAGCGTCAACAGCGGCGGCGTGTCGACTGCGGGGGCCGCTTGGCCGCGATGCAACTGCTTTTCGAGTCCCGTCAGGACGAGCGCCTGTAGCGCGGCAACGACGAACAACGCATAGGCGACCAGCGCCACGGCAATGTGCACGGCGGCCCAGGGCGCGTCGGCATACGCGAATCGATGCGGGTCGACCCAAAAAGCGGGTAACAGCGATCCGATCGCCGCGATGGGCAGAACCACCGCGCCGACGCGCGGCAATGTCGCGAGCAATCCCGATGCCCACGCGACGAGCGCGCACAGGCCGGTCACGAGAGAGAGCGCATTCGCGAACGACAGGTCGAGACCGTCGAGGCGAAAGATCGAATGTGCGATCGCCGCGGCGTGAAGCAGGACCGCCACCGGCACGAGCCACAGCGCGATGCGCGGCACCGTACGCTGTTCCGCGCGAGGCCAACGCATCCATGCCGCGACCGCGTAGAGAACGGCGACGACAGCGTGCAGTAAAATCATCGTTTCATCGCGGCGCGGTCGACGGCGTTCGCGTTTTCTTTCAAGTGTACAAGAATCCGCGGGCTGCTCTTGCCGCGACCTCATCACGATGCTCGACAATCTGACCGAACGACTATCCCGCGTCGTCAAGACGCTGCGCGGCGAAGCGCGCCTGACCGACGCGAACATTCAGGACGCGCTGCGCGAAGTGCGCCTCGCGCTGCTCGAAGCCGACGTTGCGCTTCCCGTCGTGAAAGACTTCATCGCGGCGATTCGCGATAAAGCGCAGGGCGAGGAGGTCGTCGGTTCGCTGACGCCCGGTCAAGCGCTGGTCGGCGTTGTTGCGCGGGAGCTGACCGCATTGATGGGCGGCGTCGGCGAGCCGCTCAACTTCGCGACGCAGCCGCCGGCAGTCGTCCTCCTGGCGGGATTGCAGGGATCGGGCAAGACGACGACTGCCGCCAAGCTCGCCCGTCTGGTCAAGAACGAACAGAAGAAAAAGGTGTTGCTGGTGTCGACCGACGTGTATCGGCCGGCCGCGATCGAGCAACTCAAAACATTGGCGGCGCAGGTCGGCGCTGATTTCTTCCCCTCGTCCGTCGGCGAGCGACCCGTCGCGATAGCGCAGGCGGCGCTCGCGTTCGCGCGCACGCACTATCACGATGTGGTGATCGTCGACACGGCGGGACGACTTGCAATCGACGAGGCGATGATGAAGGAAATCGCCGATTTGCACGCTGCGGCGAATCCAATCGAGACGCTCTTCATTGTCGATGCGATGCAGGGACAGGACGCGGTCAACACCGCGCGGGCATTCAAAGAAGCGATTCCCATCAGCGGCGTCATCTTGACGAAGCTCGACGGCGACTCGCGTGGCGGAGCGGCGCTGTCGGTGCGGCACGTGACCGGCGCCCCGATCAAGTTCGCCGGCGTCGCGGAAAAGATCGACGGCCTTGAGGCGTTCCATCCGGACCGGATGGCGTCACGCATTCTCGGCATGGGCGATGTGCTGTCGCTGATCGAGGAAGCGCATCGCAACGTCGATATCGCGGAAGCGAAGAAGCTCGCGAAAAAGGTCAAGACCGGCAAAGGATTCGACCTCGACGACTACAAAGCGCAGATCGCGCAGATGCGCAAGATGGGCGGGATTTCGGCGATGCTCGACAAGCTTCCCGCCGAGCTCGCGCGCGCCGCGCAAAGCACGACCATCGACGAGAAAAAGATTGCACGGATCGAGGGCATCATCAATTCGATGACCCCGCTCGAGCGCGTCAAGCCCGAGCTCATCAAGGCGTCCCGAAAGCGCCGCATTGCCGCCGGAGCGGGCGTGACCGTCCAGGAGGTCAACCAGCTGCTCAATCAATTCGAGCAAGCGCAGAAGATGATGAAGATGGTCGCGAAGGGCGGCGTCCAGAAGATGATGCGCGGCATGCGGGGCATGCTCCCCCGGTAGGTGACGACCCCCACGCTCGCAAAAATGCAAGCTCGCTGCCCCCAGAGCGGGCGCAATTTGCGCCTCGGGAGCGGCCCTGCGGCGGAAATGATGAACCCCCCACGCTCGCAAAAATGCAAGCTCGCTGCCCCCAGAGGGGGCGCAATTTGCGCCTCGGGAGCGGCCCTGCGGCGCAAATGATGAACACCCCACGCTCCCGGCCTTTCCACAAGTCCGCTTCGGCAGGCTTTAGGCTATAATCACGGGTTTTCTCCGGTCGAGATTCGGATTACTCATGGTCGTCATCAGACTGGCGCGCGGCGGCGCCAAAAAGCGTCCGTTCTATAACGTCGTGGTCGCGGATTCGCGCAACCGGCGCGATGGGCGGTTTATCGAGCGTGTCGGCTTCTACAACCCGGTGGCAGCCGAGAAGGAAGAAGGGCTCCGCATCGCGCACGATCGCATCGCCTACTGGACTGGACAGGGCGCCAGATTGTCCGATACGGTCGCGATGCTCGTGAAGCGCGCCGCGGCTAAGCAGACGCAACCCGCCGCCTGAGCGAAAAGGAGGCCGTTCCGTCTCTGGTCGTGATGGGGCGCGTTGGCGCTCCCCACGGCATTCGCGGCTGGGTGAAAGTGGTGCCGTGGTCGCAGGATCCGGCGGCGCTGGCCGGCCACAAGGCGTGGTGGCTCAAAAAGCCCGACGCCGAGATTTGGCGCGAGAAATTGGTGGTGCAGGCGCGTTTGCAAGGCAACGCTCTGGTCGCCGAGCTTGGGGGCGTCGCATCGCGTGAGGAAGCAGCGATGCTGCGTGGTTCGGAAGTCGCGGTGCCGCGTGCGCTACTCGCGCCGCCGGAGCCCAACGAGTATTACTGGTCCGATCTCGAAGGCATGGATGTCGTCAACCGTTCGGGTGTACGGCTGGGCCGTGTGGTGGGCTTGACCGAGAGAGGCGCGCATCCGTTGCTTCGGGTTGCCGAGGACGATGGCGACGAGCGGCTGATACCGTTCGTCGCGGCGCACGTCGATCGCGTCGATGCGAAAGCGCGGCGGATCGAGGTCGACTGGGAAGCGGATTATTGATCCAGCTCGATCGAGCACGTTTGAGACTTTGGGCAATAGGCGGCCGATGCGGATCGACGTCGTGACGCTGTTTCCCGAGATGCTCGAGCACGCCGTTCGCTTTGGCGTGACCGCGCGGGCGCGGGAGCGAAAATTGTGGCGGCTCGGGCTGTGGAATCCACGCGATTTCGCGCGCGATAATCACAAAACGGTCGACGATCGTCCGTACGGCGGCGGTCCCGGGATGGTGATGTTGCCGGGCCCGCTATGCGAAGCGATCGACGCCGCACGGGCGGCGCAGCGCGCTGAAGGCATCGCGGCGACGCGGACGATCCATCTGACGCCCGCCGGAGCGCCGTTGACGCATACCCGCGTCGTTGCGTTGTCGCAGTCGCATGAGACGGGTTACGTTTTGATCGCCGGACGCTACGAAGGCATCGACGAGCGAGTGGCGATTCGCGAAGTGGATGAAGAAATCGCCGTCGGCGACATCGTCGTATCGGGCGGCGAGTTGCCGGCGCTGATGTTGATCGATGCAATGGTGCGGCAACTGCCCGGCGCCTTGAACGACGCGGAATCGGCACTGCAGGAGTCGTTTGTCGCGGGATTGCTCGATTGTCCGCATTACACGCGGCCCGAGGTTTTCGAGGGGATGCAGGTTCCCGCAGTGTTGTTGTCCGGCAATCACGCGGCGGTTGCACGGTGGCGAAACATGCAGGCGCTGGGTCGAACGTCGGAACGGCGGCCCGCGTTGCTCGAAGGGCGCACGTTTACGGCGCAGGAACAGGAATTGTTGGCGCAATACCGTTCAGGAGAATGGAAATGAACATCATCGAGCAACTCGAACAGGAAGAAATCGCGCGGCTGGGTAAGACGATTCCCGAATTCGCCCCCGGCGACACCGTCATCGTCA
>DASXPO010000060.1:0-10802 GCA_036493535.1 Casimicrobiaceae bacterium | reverse complement strand
GAGATCGATCTGGCCGGCGGCCAGGCCGTCCAGCACGCTTTTGACTTCCTTCGCCGAGCGGAAGCGCGACAATTCGGCCAGCTTGAACGGCCATTCGGCGAAACGATCCGAGAAGACCTGGAAATGCTGCTCGGCGAGGAGTGTCGTCGGAACGAGCATCGCAACCTGCTTGCCGTCGATCAACGCGACGAACGCGGCCCGAAGCGCGACCTCGGTCTTGCCGAAGCCCACGTCGCCGCAGACCAATCGATCCATCGGCTTGCCTTGCGCGAGATCGGCGATCACCGCTTCGATCGCCGCTTGCTGATCCGGCGTTTCCTCGAAACCGAATCCTGCGGCGAACGCTTCGTAGTCATGCGGCTTCAATTCGAATGCATGACCGACGCGCGCCGCGCGCTGCGCGTAGAGATTCAACAGCTCGGCGGCGGTATCGTGCGCTTGTTGGGCCGCCTTCTTCTTGGCTTTCTCCCACTGACCGCTGCCGAGCTCGTGCAGCGGTGCCGCTTCGGGTGAGGCGCCGCTGTAACGGCTGATTAAAGAGAGACTCGACACCGGTACGTACAACTTGGCGTCGTTCGCGTAAATGAGCTCGAGGAATTCGGTCTTGCCGTCGCCGACGTCGAGCGTCACGAGCCCGAGATAGCGCCCGATGCCGTGCTGCTCGTGCACGACCGGATCGCCGATGCGAACCTCCGAGAGATCGCGCACCATCGCATCGACGTTCGAACGGCGGGCGGCATCGCGCTTCGCCCGCCGGACGATGCCGGCATAGAGCTCCGCCTCGGTAACGACTGCGAGCTTCGCGCCCGGCCAAACGAAACCTGCGGCAAGCGGTGCGATACCCAGCGCCAGTTTCGCGTCGCCCGCGACAAAGGTCGCGAAGCCGTTGGTAAGCGCCGGGCGCAGACCGTACTCCGCGAAATAGTGCTGCATCGTTTCGCGGCGTCCCGCACTTTCGGCGACGATGAGGATGCGACCATCGAAGATCTCGATGGCGCGCTTCAGCGCAGCAACCGGATCGTCAGCGCGCCGATCGACCTGCACGGGCGGAAGACGACGAACCGGGGCATCGACGCCGTCCGCTGCTTGAGTGCCCAGCGTGGCGACCAGCACCCGCGAAAACGGCTTGACGATTGCGTTGAAGCCGTCCGGCGACAAGAACAACTCATGCGGCGGCAACAGCGGCCGCGCCTTGTCGCCGCGCAAGAGCTTCCAGCGCGCCTCGGTGTCCTGCCAGAAACGGTCGATCGAATGAGCGACATCGCCATGCAGCGCCACGACGGTTTCGCTCGGCAGATATTCGACGAACGTCGAGGTCGCGTCGAAAAAGAGCGGCAGATAATATTCGATGCCGCCGGGGACGACGCCGCTCGTGATGTCCTTGTAGAGGGGCGAGCGTGACGGATCGCCTTCGAACACTTCGCGAAATCGACCACGAAATCGCGTGCGGCCGCCCTCGTCGAGCGGAAACTCGCGGGCGGGAAGCAAACGCACCGCCTGCACCGGATAAAGCGTGCGCTGGGTGTCGACGTCGAATGTCTTGATCGTCTCGATTTCGTCGCCGAAGCGATCGATGCGGAACGGCAGCGGCGACCCCATCGGGAAGAGATCGATCAGGCCGCCGCGAATGCTGAATTCACCGGGCGACACGACTTGCGTGACGTGCGTGTAACCAGCGAGCCCAAGTTGATCGCGCAACGCATCGACGTCGAGCGTTTCGCCGGTCGTGATGAAGAACGTATGCGCCGCCAGATAGGAGCGCGGCGGCAAGCGGTAGAGCGCCGTTTGCGCGGCGATGAGCACGACATCGCACTCGTGTCGTCCGATCTGATAGAGCGTTGCGAGCCGCGCGGACACGAGATCGTGGTGCGGCGAAAAATGATCGTAGGGCAACGTCTCCCAATCGGGGAACGACGTGACGCGCAAATCGGGTGCGAAATAGGCAATCTCGTCGGCGAGACGCTGCATCGCCAATGCGTCGGCGGCCACGACGGCGAGCATCCGGCGCTTGGCGGCGCACTGCGCGGCGAGTTGGGCGAGGACAAGTGCGTCCGCGGAACCGGGCAACGGCTCGAGAGACGCCTTGTGCCCTCGATCCGGCAATGGCGGCGCGAGCGCAGGCAGCGCCGTCAACGATGGCGTTGAATCAGGGACGGCGGTGAGCTGAGCGGGAAGCGGCGGTTCGAGCGCCGTGGCCGTCCCGGCGGATGGTACGGCCGGTGACATCGGAAAAAATTCGTTCTCGTTCGTTCAACGCAAATTATACGCGGCCGCTCATTGTCATCCCGAGCGGCCGCGAAGGACTTGCCGACCTCGTTTCATTTGAGAAATAGCGGGTCAATCATCGCATTCGCGCCTCTGGACGACATATTGCGCATGCGATAATCCGCATGAATGGATGCCGACCGCGCCGCGCACGCCGGCGTCTCTCCTTTTATCCTGCTGACCCTCACGCCATTCTTCTGGGCGTGCAATTGGATCGTCGGGCGCGGGCTCGCGAGTGATATTCCGCCGCTCGCAATGACGTTTTATCGCTGGCTGTTCGCGCTGCTGATTCTCGCGCCGTTCGCGCTGCCGCGCTTGCGTCGCGATTGGCCGCTGCTGCGCGCGAACTGGAAGGTGATGCTGCTGTTGGGCGCGATCGGCATCGGATCGCACAACGCACTCGCCTATCTCGGCCTCAACTATACGAGCGCGACCAACGGCGTCATTCTCAATTCGTTCATTCCGGTCATGATCGTTGCGCTGTCGTGGATTTTCGTCGGGCAGCGGCTCGCCGCCGTCCAGCTCGGCGGCGTCGGCCTATCGCTGCTGGGCGTGCTGTGCATCTTGTCAGGCGGCTCGCTTGCCGCACTCGCTACCTTCCGCGTGAACGGCGGCGACCTCCTGATCATCCTGTCGATGGCGATGTGGTCCACCTATACGATCTGCCTGCGCTGGCGGCCGCCGAAGCTCGACATGATCAGCTTCCTATTCGCGCTCTGCTGCGTCGGTGAATTGGTGATGTTGCCGTTTTACCTCGGCGAAGCGGCGTTGGGGCGGCACATCGTTTGGTCGTGGACGGTCCTTCTCGCCTTGTTCGGGATCGGGCTTTTCCCATCGGTGGTGGCCTATATTTTCTGGAATCGCGGCGTCGAGCAAGTGGGCGCCCCTGTCGCCGGATTATTCGTTCATCTGATGCCGGCGTTCGGAATCGTGCTGGCGTGGCTGTTTCTCGACGAGCGCTTGCAGCCGTTTCACATGGTCGGCATCGCGCTTATCCTGACTGGCATCTGGATCACGAGTCGAAAACAACGCGAGCCCATCGTCGCGGCGCCCGAATAGCCGTCAACGGCTGGGTTACGCGACAACCCTGCCGTACTTATCGTCGAAGCGAACGATATCGTCTTCGCCGAGATAGTCGCCGCACTGAACCTCGATCAGCACGAGCGGATCGACGCCCGCATTCTCGAGGCGATGCGTCGTCTCGATCGGAATGTAGGTCGACTGGTTCGGCCCGAGCTCGAACACGTCGTCGCCGCGCGTCACGCGCGCGCGTCCGTTGACGACGACCCAATGCTCGCTACGTCGATGATGCAGTTGCAGCGAGAGCGAGCCCGCTGCCTTGACCTCGATCCGCTTGATCTTGAAGCCCGGTCCTTCCTCGAGCGTCGTATACGCGCCCCAGGGCCGCGCGACCGTGCGATGCAGCTTGTACGCTTCGTGACCGCGCGCCTTGAGCTCGCCCACGACATCCTTGACACGTTGCAAGTGATCGCGATGCGCGACCAGCACCGCATCGGGCGTGTCCACGATGACCAGATTCTCGACGCCGACCGTTGCGACGATGCGATCGGCCGAATGAACGTAAGTGCCGCGTGTCGCGATCGCGACGCGTTCGCCGTGACCGGCGTTGCCATCGTCGTCGGCTTGCATGAGCGCGGCGACCGCTTGCCACGAGCCGACGTCGCTCCAGTCGAACGTTCCGCGCAGGACCGCGACGTCGCCGGCGGCCGCAGCCGCTTCCATGACCGCATAGTCGATCGAGATGTCGGGCACTGCCGCGAACTGCGCTGCGTCGATTTCCAACATGCCGGACGACGCGCGGTCGATCAGCGCATGAACGATCGGTCGCGTTGATGCGAGCACCCCGGGCGCGTGGCGGGCCAGCGCCGCGAGAATCGCCGCGGGCGTGAATGCGAACATCCCCGAGTTCCAGACGTAATTACCCGCGGCAACGTATTCGCGCGCCGTCAACAACGGCGGTTTTTCGACGAAGCGCCGCGCGCGAAACGCCGGTGGCCCGTCACGTTCCGCGGCCATCACGAGCTCGCCGCACTCGACATAGCCGAATCCCGTCTCCGGATGCGTCGGCGCGATGCCGAAAGTCACCAGCAACCCCTTCGCCGCGAGCGTAACGGCACGGGCGATCGCGGTCGCAAACGCGCGCGTATCGCGAATCAAATGGTCGGCAGGCAGCACGAGCAATACGGCGTCGTGCCATCCGCGCGTTTCCGCGAACAATGCGCCGAGCGCAACCGCCGGCGCGGTGTTGCGACCGAAGGGCTCGAGCAGATAGACGTTTCCATCGGCAGGCGTGATGCCCGCGCTCGTGTAGACGTCTTTCGTGTGAAAGTAGAGATCGCGATTCGTGACGGTGATCAAGCGACTCACCGCGGGTAAGTCGATCGCACGGCGGGCGGTTTTGCCCAGCAGCGTCTCGCCGTCGGGAAGCGGCATGAAAGGCTTAGGCGTCGCCTCGCGGGAAAGAGGCCACAAGCGCGTGCCGGCACCGCCGGAAAGAATCAAAGGAATGAGGCTCGGAGCAGCCATGCGCGACGGCAATAAAAGTGGGAAAAATTATGAATAAACGCCGTCACTTTACGCGAATGGGGGGTGTAGGACAAATAAGGACACTAGCATCCGCCGAGCGCCGATACGTGTTTTGCACACTCTTCCATAGCATGCATCACTCATTGGCACGATAACAACGAAAGCGAGCTTACATGGATCTGCAAGACGCCCCGATCGACATCTCCAACATCGTCACGCTGCCCTTTCTGGCCGCAACGCGCGCGGCGTCGTCGCCAGCGCTCGGACGCTTTGGGCGACTCTACGGCAGCTCGCCTGCGATGCAGGAAGTCTATCGGATGATCGACCGGGTCGCGCCGACTGAAGCAACGGTGTTCGTGACCGGCGAATCGGGCGGAGGGAAAGAGCTCGTCGCGCGCACGATCCACGAGCGGAGCGGCCGGTCGCGCGGTCCATTTGTCGCGATCAACTGCGGCGCAATTCCATCGAACCTGATCGAGGCCGAATTGTTCGGCCATGAAAAGGGCGCGTTTACAGGTGCGAGCCGCAGCCATCGCGGCTGCTTCGAACGCGCCGAGGGTGGAACGCTGCTGCTCGACGAAATCACCGAGATGACGCCCGAGATGCAGGTTCGACTTCTGCGCGTGCTGGAAACCGAGCGTTTCGCGCGCGTCGGCGGTGATGGCGAGATTCGCTCGAATGTGCGCATCATTGCAGCAACCAATCGCGACCCGCACGACGCCGTCAAAGACGGCAAATTGCGTGAGGATCTGCTCTATCGCCTCGCGGTGTTCCCGATCAATCTGCCGCCGCTTCGCGATCGGGAAGGCGACGCCGAACTCCTGGCCGAGCACTTCCTGCAGCAGCTCAACATGGAGTCCGGGACCGAAAAGCAGTTCTCTCGCGCAGCGCTCGTCACGATCCGCACGCATCAATGGCCGGGCAACGTCCGCGAGCTAAAAAACGCCGTGCAACGCGCCTTCATCATGGCGGACAACGAAGTGGAACTGGACTTGAGCGGACTCGCATGCCCCGCCGTCGAAGGCGAATGTCTGCGCGTGCCGATCGGAACGCCGCTTGCGGAAATGGAACGGCAGGCGATTTTCGCGACGCTCGATCATTGCGGAGGCAACAAGCGGCGGGCGGCCGAGATTCTCGGCGTGAGCCTCAAGACGCTGTACAACCGACTCGCCGCCTACCAGGCCGGCGAATCCAGGGTCGCATCACTGCAAGCCGGGAGTTTGCCGGGATAGAATGAAGGGCCGCGCACCGGCGCGCCCCCTCCTATGATCCGGATTCTCATCGCCGACGACCACGCGATCGTACGTGCCGGCTTGAAGCAGTTCATCGCCGATCAAGCCGACATGGAAGTGAGCGCCGAAGCATCGAGCGGCAGCGAAGCGATTGCCGCCGTACGCGCGCGCGATTTCGACGTGGTGCTGCTCGATATCTCGATGCCGGACAAGAACGGCATCGACACGTTGAAGACGCTGAAGCACGTCAAGCCGGAACTGCCGATTTTAATGCTGTCCGCCTATGCCGAAGATCAATATGCGGTGAACTTATTGCGGGCGGGGGCCGCCGGTTATCTCAACAAGGAGGCTGCCTCGACGCAGCTCGTCGGCGCCATTCGCACCGTCGTGCACGGCCGCAAGTACGTGAGCCCGTCGCTCGCACAGATTCTCGCGGATGGAGTGTCGGGCGACGCCGATCGGCCGTTGCATGCGGAATTGTCGCAACGCGAATTCCAGATCTTCTGCAAGCTCGCGGCCGGCGCCGCGGTTTCGAAGATAGCGGACGAGTTGAATCTGTCGGTGAAAACCGTGAGCACGTATCGCACGCGAATCCTCGAGAAAATGGCGATGAAATCGAACGCCGATCTGACCTACTACGCCATCAAGAACGGGCTTATCGAATAAAAATCCGACGCATCATCTGGCAAATGTAGGACTAGCACGGACAGCAATGCGCGTTTCACGCTGGTACCTTCCCTTCGACGTAAGCGTTGAAACGTGCAAAGCAAACGGGGCGCAACGCAAGTGAACAATTTGAGCCCGGTCCGTGTTCTGTTGATCGAGGACTCGCCATTGATTCGCGAGCGGCTATTCGAGTCGCTTGTGGATCCCGGCCGGATCGAAATCGTCGGCGAGGCGGACACCGAAGAGGCGGCCGTCGCGTTGGTGAACGCGGCGCCCTGGGACGTGCTGGTGCTGGACTTGCAGCTCAAACATGGCACCGGCCTTGGCGTGCTGCGATCGCTCATTTCCCATCGCGTGCCCGAGGCGAAGGTCATTGTGCTCACCAACTACGCGTTTCCTCAGTACCGCGCAAAGAGCCTGGCGCTTGGCGCGGATTTCTTTTTCGACAAGTCGCGCGAATACCATCGCGTTCGCGAAGTGCTTGAAGGCATCGCGGATAAGCGCCTGTCCGCAGAGTTCTGACGCGCGTGTAAACGCTGCTGCTTCGACGCCCTCGCTGTTGCAGACGCGGGCCTTCAGCCGCATAACAACCCATTGAATTCATGGCTCGATAGTTCCGGCACGCGCCATGCAACACCAGATGACGGGACGCGCGCGTCGCGGGTCCGATATCCGATGTTCCATGAGAGGGGACCGACCATGAAACGCATGATTTCACTGTTGCTTGCCGCGTCGTTCGCGTTGTCGCTGCCGATGGCTCTTGGCGGATGCAATACCGTTCAAGGCGCCGGGAAAGACGTCGAACGCGGCGGCGAGAAGATCCAGAAAGAAGCGCAAGAGCACAAGAACTACTGATCGAAGCTCGAGCCCTTTGAGAGCGGCATCGCGGGCTTTCTCATGCCTGCGGTGCCGTTTTTACAATGAAAGCCCCTCAGGGAGTGATTCGCGGCGGCTCACGGCCCGCTGACGTCGCGCTGGTGATCCTTGCCACGCTTGCGACGATCGCCGTCGCCAAGTGGGCGCACGCGTTCCTTGTGCCGCTTACCGCTGGAATCCTGATCGCGTACGCATTGAAGCCGGTCGTCAGCGTTCTCGAGCGCTGGCACGTGCATCGCGTGATCGGCGCCGTGCTGGTCTTGGCTGCGTTGAGCGGCATCATCGTCGGCGTCGTGGGATTGGTGCGCGACGATGCAATGGCGGTCTTGTCGGACTTGCCCGAGGCCGCCCGACGACTGCGGGTGGCAGCACAACAATCGGCGCGCGAACCGCGCAATCCGATTACCCACTTGCGCGAGGCCGCCGCGGAACTCAGCCGCGCTGCAACCGAAGCGGTGGGCGCCGGCGCGCCGCCCACCAATGCACAGCCGCAGCCGCCGCCGCCCGAGTTGCGCGAATGGGGCGCGGCGCAATCGGCCAAGTTCCTCGAAGTTCTCGGCGAACTCGGATTGGCGGCTTTGCTCGCGCTGTTTCTGCTCGCGACCGGCGACATGTTCCGCCGCAAAATGGTGACGCTCGCTGGGCCGACGCTCGCCTCGAGGCGCATCACCGTCGAAATCCTGGACGAGATCGACGCGCAAGTACAGCGCTATCTCCTGGTCGTGCTGATCACGAACACGCTGCTCGCGCTCTGCGTTTGGGTGTTGCTCTGGTCCATTGGAATGGAGCGAGCGGCACTGTGGGCGACCATTGCCGGTGTGCTGCATATCGTTCCATACGCGGGTGCCGCCGCCACTACGGTTTTGATCGGCATCGCAGCCTTCATGCAATTCGGCACGCTGACGAGCGCTCTGGGGGTCGCGCTCGCAGTGTTCGCGCTGTCGGCCGCCATTGGAATGGGGCTCCTCTCATGGTTGCAGGGCCGGGCGGGTCATATGAATCCCGTCGCCGTATTCGTGACGCTGCTGTTCTTCGGGTGGCTGTGGGGCGGCTGGGGCTTGCTGCTCGGCGCGCCGCTCATCGCCATTTTTCGCGCCATCGCCGAACGGCTACCGTCGATGCAAGCGGTCGGTGAACTGGCGGCGCCATAGGGATTGGCGCCGTTGTTCGCTGGCGGACTCGTCCTACGGCGTTGTGCAAACTTCATCGGTGCACGCGGCGCGGTTACAAGCATTCCCCGCAGTATCGCTGCAACGCCTTGAAAATAAAGCCCCATTTTAATGGCACAGCCGTTGCAATTCCAAGGCACCGTCAACGTTGGAGCTATCCATGAATTGGGATCGAATCGAAGGGAACTGGAAACAGTTCGAGGGCAAGGTAAAGGAGCAGTGGGGCAAGCTCACCGATGGCGATATGACCATGATCAAGGGCAAGCGCGATCAATTGGTGGGCAGGATTCAGGAGCAGTACGGCATTTCGAAGGATGAAGCGGAACGCCAGGTCGCCGACTTCGAGACCCGGAACCGCGATTACGAGAAGATTTGACGACCCCACTACGACCTACGGAGGACATCATGGGGAAACTGCTGCTTAGCCTGTTCGCATGCGCAGGTATCGCGGTGGCCGGCGCCGCGGGCGCCGCGCCGATCTCGAAGGACGCGTACAACGCGGAGAACAAGCGGATCGAAGATCAGTACAAGGCCGATCGAGATTCCTGCAAGTCGATGAACGGGAACCAGAAGGACGTCTGCGTCGAAACCGCGAAGGGCAAGGAGAAAATCGCGAAGGCCGAGAACGAAGCGGCCTATAAGGACACGGAAAAGGCGCGCAACGACGCGAAAATCGCGCGCGCCGAAGCGGACTACGCCGTGGCCAAGGAGAAATGCGACGACCGTTCGGGCAACGACAAGGACGTCTGCATAAAGGAAGCAAAGGCAGCCGAAACGAAGGCGAAAGCCGACGCCAAGGCGACGCACGTTGCGGCCGATACCCGCAAGGAGGCAGCTGAAGACAAACACACCGCCGACTACAAGGTGGCGGTCGAGAAATGTGATTCGATGTCCGGCGACGCGAAAAGCCAGTGCGTCAGGGACGCGAAGGCACGGTACGGGAAGACTTGATAAGGGGTGACGTCGACACCGCCTGCTGACAACGGCAGGTCGTCGGAGTCAAGCCGGGGCGCGCGTCGCCCCGGCTTCTTTTGTGCCGGCCTCGGCGCCGTCCTCCGTGGTTTTCGCGGATCCCGGCGTCGCAGCGGAAGGCGGCGCCAGCGGGAGATGCACTTCGATCGTCGTGCCGACGCCGGCGCGACCGTGAATGCGGAACTCGCCTTTCAGCGCGCGCACGCGCTGGCGCATGCCGCTGATGCCGTGCGATAGAGCGTTCGTCTCGGCTCCGGCGGGCAGCCCGATGCCGTCGTCTTCGAAAATAATCGAAACGCCGGAATCGGTGCGCAGCAATTCGACATTGGCGTTCTTCGCCTTCGAGTACTTGACGACGTTGGTCAAAGCCTCCTGCACGATCCGGTAGAGCGCGATCGACACTTCCGGCGGAAAGTCCGGATCCAGCTCGGCCAGATTGAGCGTGCATTTGAGTCCGGCGCGCTCGCAGGTTTGGCGGACTTGCCAGTCGATGGCCGCGGGGAGCCCGAGGTTGTCGAGTAGCGTGGGGCGCAGCTCTTCGATCACCCGCCGTTTGAGTTCGACGCCTTCATCGAGCATCTTGAGCGCCCGCTCGAGCTTCGCGGTGACGGCGCCGTCTTTGCCGCGCAGGCGCTCGATCGCCCACGCGACGTCCATCTTCGCGCCCACCAGGATGCCGCCGAGTTCGTCATGGATGTCACGCGCCAGGTGCGATTTCTCTTCTTCCTGCACGATCTGCAAGTGATTCGACAATTCGGATAGTTCGGCCGTGCGCGCCGACACGAGGCCTTCGAGGCGCGACTGTTCCTGGAGCGAGCGACGCCGTTGTTCCTCGCGAAGAGTGATCTCGCGTCGCGCGAGAACCCAGACGACGAGGAGCAGCGCGACGGTGAAGGCGGTCATCGTCACCATGCCGATCCGCGCGAACTCGATATCCTGCTGCCAGCGCGTCGTGCCGGTCGAAAGCTTCGCGCGGAGATCGTTCGACATCGCCGCCGCTTCGCTGCGTATTTCGTCCATCGTGCGCCTGCCGATCCCCGTGTCGATCAGCTGGAAGGCGGCCTCGCGTCCGCTT
>DASXPO010000059.1:0-5638 GCA_036493535.1 Casimicrobiaceae bacterium | reverse complement strand
TGCGATCGCCAGCGCCGTGTCGCCCGCTGCCGGCGGATGGACGACATCGAGGCGGGCGGCCGAGGGCATCGGGACGCGACGACTACTTGGCCGCGCGCGCTTTCTCGATTTGCTCGTTCAAGACCTTGATCGTGGCGTTGTACTCGTCGATCGCGGCGTTGTAGGCCTTGAGGTAGGGCTCGGCCAGCGCCTTCTGCTCGCCGATGAACTTTTTCATGCAATCGGAGTACGCCGTATAGTCCTTTTGCCACGTTTGGCGCTGCCGGTCGGTGGCGAGGCTCCCCGGAAATTCGCCGGGCAGCGTGCAACTATGCTTCGCGACGGCGGCGTCGGACGGCGCGGTTGTCTGAGCAAGGGCCGAAACGGCGAAGGTGCCGACGACCCAAAAACACAGGAGACGCGAGGAAGTCATGGTCGATAGCGTTTCCGAGACCGAAAGCATGATTTTATCAGGCCACGTCGTACGCGCCTTTTCCGGGCCTCGGAAGCACGATCAGGTCCGAAGCTCGAGGAAATGCGGCCCTGACGCGTTCGGCTACGTCCACTTGAGAAATGTGGCCAGCGCCGAGAAACCCACGCCGACGAGATCGATGCCGATTTCGGCGCGGTCCTGCCGCCGCGCGCGCTCCATTTCGCTTTCCAGACGCGCCAGGGCAACGATACCATCGCCGATCTTGTCGGGATCCGGCGTCATTCGCTTTTGCTCGGAAACGGTGAGCTCGCGCAGCGTTTTTTCCACCGCATCAGGATCGAGCGCCATGATGGGCGCATGACAATACGCGCACGCCGTCGATCGCTCGATATCGACCGGCGCCCCGCAGCTCGCGCAGCGGATCGTGCGGACGGTTTCTTTCAACCTGGCTAGCTCGGCCGAATCGAGCGCGCGCACGAAATTCTTTTCGCGCAGGAACTGGAAGAACGGCGTGAAGCGGCCGTGTCCATAGCGACAGCGGTAATAGGCGAAGCGTGTCGTTCGCAGCAGATCCTGCGTGAAGTCGAGCAGCGTTTCACAGCGCGGACAGGGAAGCTTCGTCGGCAATGCGTGCCGTGTTCCTGGCGTCGTCTGGTGGATCACGCGAAACAGTTCGAGCGTGCCGCCCGGGGTGAGCTGCGTGCTCTCGAATGCATCGAACCAGAGCGCCTGGCATTCCCCGCACAGATCGATCGTTTCCTTGCCGTCGGGCTTGCGATCGAGATCGAGCGACGTCATCGCCTGCCGGCACCCGGGGCAATGAAGAGCGAGCACCGCGCGTTTCCGCGGTTACGGGGCGATCGAAACGAACGACCCGGGAAACGGCGTCACGGCTGCCGCGTGTCGAACGTATTGCAATTGCGGAAATCGCCCGAATCGAATCCCGTCTTGAACCAGCGCGTTCGTTGCTGCGCGGAGCCATGGGTGAACGATTCCGGGGCCGTGTAGCCCTGCGTCCGCTTCTGGATCTGGTCGTCGCCGACCGCTGCGGCAGCGCGCAATCCTTCTTCCATATCCCCGGCCTCGAGCAGATTGCGCTTCTGCGCGAAAAAGCCCCATACGCCGGCATAACAATCCGCCTGTAATTCAAGCCGCACCGACAGATCATTACGACTGCGCGCGTCGAGCCGCTCCGATTGCGTGTCGTATTTGCGCATCGTGCCGAGCAGGTTTTGCACATGGTGGCCGACTTCGTGGGCGATCACATAGGCCTGCGCGAAATCGCCGGGTGCGCCGAATCGATTGCGCAATTGCCTGAAGAACGACGTGTCGAGATACACCGAACGATCGCCGGGACAGTAGAAGGGGCCCACCGCCGCGCTCGCCGAGCCGCACGCGGTTCGTGTGCCGCCGCTAAATAGCACAAGCTTGGGCGGCTCGTAGCGCGCGCCGCCCGCCTTGAACACCGCCGACCAGACGTCTTCGGTGTCGCCGAACACATGCGCGCTCAGCTGAGCGTCCTCGCTCTTCGGCGCCGACGCGCCCGGCGATCCGGGCAGCGGACGATTTTGCGGGCCGTAGCCCGGTGCGGATTGCTGAGGCGGCGGAGCGGGGCCGCCACTCAAAAGGCCCAGCATCTCGAGCGGATTGATGCCAAAGAGAAGACTTCCGATCACGATGATGATGATCGAGCCAAGTCCAAGCCGCATGCCGCCGCCCAACGGGAAACCGCCGCCGCCACCGGGCATCCCGGTGCGATCCTCGACGTTTTCACTTTGCCGCATGTCACCCCAGCGCATGGCAATCTCCTCGAGCGTGTCACGCGTCGCGCGACGAACGATGAACGGGCGCTAGCAGTATAGGCGCATGCAAAATGTTGCGAGCAGCCCGAGTACTTCAGTTGCCAAATGAAAGCCCCCAGCGAGATCCGAGATAGTAGATGGACCTACAGCGAGGGTCGAGCGACGACACGACAAAGTAATCGGCCTGCGCAGCGCATTTTGCTCAGGGCTTGAGCGCGCGATAGAGGAGGGGCAGGCTTACGTCCATCCGGTAATCGATCGATGAATGGTTGTCGTCGAATTCTTCGTAGACGTGAGCGATGCCCGCTTTCGCAAACCGTTTCGACAGGATCCGCGCGCCGTAGTGCAAATAATATTGATCGCGCCAGCCGCAGTCGATGTAGATGAGCCGCAAGGTCTTCAGGTTCTTCTTGTGCGCGGCGACCATGTTCACCGGATCGTGTTTTTGCCACTGCTTCCAGCGCGCGGCGATCATCTCGCCGGTTTCGAGATTGAACGGCAGCCGAAAGCCGAGCGGCGCTTTGGAATCGGCGTCGTAGGTGGCGGCCATCGCGAGGTTCATCAGCGCGTGCGCCTCGGCATCGGAAAGTTTTTCCTTTTCCCAAACGAATTCGAGGAAGCGGCGTGCACGGCCATCGTCGATCCCTTTGTCGGCGCCGCGCTCGTCCTTGACGACGTCGACTCGACCCGGCGCTCGCCGCCGCTTGCGATGACGATCGAGCTCGTTCAGCGTGCGCGGCCAGTCGGTGAGGTAGCAGAAGTCAAACAGTGCGTCACCCGAGTGGCTCGCAATCGCTCCCCAGCATTGCGGATAGCGCATGCCGTGAACGATTGCGCCGTAACCCCCGGAGGACTTTCCAAATACGCCGCGATGCTCGCGCGATGCGAGCGTGCGGAATTCCCGATCGATAAACGGAACGAGCTCGTGGATCAAATGATCGGCGTAGCGGCCCATCGCCGACGTGTTGATGTACTGATTGCCGCCCATGCTCGTGAAGCAGTCGGGAAAAACGACGATGCACGGCCCCATCTTCCGCTCGTGCGTGAGCCGCGCGACGCGTTCGGGAACGTTCTCGTCGAAGGGCCGCCAGTTGAGATGCGCGAGCCCGGAGCCGGTATAGCCGACGAGATCGAATAGAACGGGATAGCGCCGGCCGCGGGCGCTCGTCTTGCCGCGAACCGCGCCCGCGTCGTAGACCGGCGGCAGCCACACGCCCAACTTCCGCACGTGCGGGTCGCCAAGCGGATTGCCGGCCAACAATTTCGAGTCGTACTCGAGCACGAGCGTGGTGCCCGACAGGGGAGAGGGTTGCTTGCGAGCCATGCTCCGACGCTCCTTCGGCGCGGGTGAGGCCGCGATTCTCGCCGATCCACGCCGCGGGCGCCAATCGCGGTGCTGCGGTTCGCCCTCTCGTCGACTGTTACGCCGCCGCCGCCGCGACCGTCTGCTCCGCGTTGGCCAGCGCCTGAGCCGCTGCCGCGACGACCGCGGCGATACGGCCCACGTCGCGCAACTGCTGCGACGTCATTCCACTGTCGCGCAACAGCTTGTAGTGCGATTTGACGCAGAACGAGCATTTGCCGACGATCGACGCCGCCAGCGCATAGAGCTCAAAACTGCGCCGGTCGACGCCGCCGTGCGTCGCGTACGCGTTCATGCGGAGCTCGGCGCGCATCGTGGCGAGCTCCGGATCGTCGGCCATCTCGACGAACGGATACCAGACGTTGTTCATCGCCATCAGGCTCGCCGCTGTCAGCGCGGCCTCCGCATGCTGCGAATCCAATGCATCGTTTTCGCGAAACGCTTGAATCAGCTCGGGTGATTTCGCTGCGAACGCAGCGGCGAGCGCCGCCCCCAGCGCGTCGGGGGGCGGAAGACTTCCCCGGAACAACACGGCGTCGAGATTGAGCTTCACGTCTTTCGCATGCGCAGGCAGCCGTTCCTTGATCGTTTGCAACGAATCCATCGGTCATTCTTTCGGTCGAGTTGAAAAAGAAACCTCAATGGGGCGGAGACGACTTTCCTCAAGCCGCCTCCGGCACCTTAAAGCGTGCCGCCACCCACTGACCGATTGCACGGACAGAGCTCGTCCGTTTGCAGACCGTCGAGGATGCGCAACACTTCTTCCGGATTCCGTCCGACGTTCAAGTTGTTGACCGACACGTGCTGAATCACGTTATCCGGGTCGACGACGAACGTCGCGCGGAGCGCCACACCCTCGCTCGGATCGCGGACGCCAAGCTGGTCGACCAGCGAGCCGGTGACGTCGGCGAACTGCCAATGGTTCAAGCTGCGCAGATCGCGATGGTCGCGCCGCCATCCGAGCTTGGCGAATTCGTTATCGGTCGATCCGCCGAGAATCACGGCGTCGCGATCTTCGAAATCCTTCGCAAGCTTGGCGAAGCCGACGATCTCCGTCGGGCAGACGAACGTGAAGTCCTTCGGGTAGAAGTAGATGACCTTCCACTTCCCCGGGAACGATTGCTCGTTGATCGGCTCGAATGCGGAGACACCGTTCTCCTCGTGCTGATTGAATCCAGGCTTGACGCCGACGACGTTGAACGCACTGACCTTCTGACCTACGGTTTTCATGCCCTTGTCCTTTTGAGAATGATGGGTCGACGCTTCAAATGGTAGGGGCGTGGCCGTCATAACTCAAGTTTATTGTTTCTATTGGTAGGTTAACCGAAGTTTATGGGGGTTTATGGAGCGGCCGCCGAGATCCGGTGCCGAGACCGGTTGCTGCGGTGCAGATTGCTGTTGACTGCCCGGCAGCCCTAGAGTGGCGTCGATGCCCCTGGAGGGTCCGATGCGAATGCTTTGCCGGCTCGTCTCGAACGCGATCGTCGCGGCGATGTTGTCGGCGCCCATGGGGGCGGCGGGCAGCGTGCCGACGTTGGCCGATTGTCTCGAGGCATCCGACTTCATCGTCAATGCTGCGTTGTCACGCGACAACGGGATGACGCGCGCAGCGTTCATCGACCGCCTGACCGGCGACTTCGTCGCCATTCGCGCGTTTCCGAACGAGCTTCGCTGGTTTGTCCGCGACGAAGACGACGAGCGCTTTCTCGAGGACGCCGCCGAGCACGTCTTCGACGCCCCGACGACGCCCGCCGTCCATCGCCGCGAATTTCTGCAAGCCTGCTTCGAGCGGCTGAGCCTCTGACGCACGCACCAACCGTCTCGCCGTCGGCTAGAATTATCGTCCGGCGCGCGGCCAATGCGCGTCCGCCACGTCCGTCACGCATGGCGCCGAACGAGACCGAAACTCTCCCGCGTCCGATCGCCCGCACGACGCTCTTCCTCGCGTTCCTGAAGATCGGTCTCCTCGGGTTCGGTGGCGTCTTGCCGTGGGCGCGACGCGTGCTCGTCGAAGAACGGGCTTGGCTCACCGATCGCGAGTTCGCGGAGATGATCGGGATG
>DASXPO010000058.1:0-8487 GCA_036493535.1 Casimicrobiaceae bacterium | reverse complement strand
CACGCGCACGCAGCTCGAATCGACGTTTGGGCGGCCGGTCGCCGAGATGGTCGATGGCGTCTCCAAGCTCGACCAGATCGAATTCTCGACGCGCGAGGAAGCGCAGGCCGAGAGCTTCCGCAAGATGCTGCTCGCGATGGCGCGCGACGTGCGCGTCATCCTGATCAAGCTCGCTGACCGGCTGCACAACATGCGCACGCTCGACGCGATGGCGCACGCGCACCGGCGCCGCATCGCGCGCGAAACGCTCGATATCTACGCGCCGATCGCCAATCGCCTCGGCTTGAATTCGCTCTATCTCGAGCTGCAGGATCTGTCGTTCAAGCACCTCTATCCGATGCGCTATCGGATACTCGCCGGCGCAATCAAGGCGGCGCGCGGCAACCGGCGCGAGATCATGAATCGACTGCTCGACGTGCTGCGCGAAGGGTTGGCGCACGCGCAGATTCCGGCGACGGTCGCCGGACGCGAGAAGACGATCTATTCGGTCTACAAGAAGATGCTGGAAAAGCACTACACGTTTTCGCAGGTGTTCGACATCTACGGCGTGCGGGTGCTGGTCGCGGACAAGAACGCGTGCTATGCGTCGCTTGGCGTGCTGCACGAGCTCTATAAGCCGATTCCCGGCAAATTCAAGGATTACGTCGCGATTCCCAAAGCGAACGGCTATCAATCGCTGCATACGACATTGTTCGGACCGTTCGGCACACCGCTGGAAGCGCAAATCCGCACGCACGACATGCATCGGATCGCCGAAGCCGGTGTCGCCGCGCATTGGCTGTACAAGTCGGGCGGCGCGCTCGATCTCGCCGAAGCGCAGCGCGAGACGCATCGCTGGCTGCAGAGCCTGCTCGAGATCCAATCCGAGTCGCGCGATTCGAAGGAATTCCTGGAGCACATCAAGGGCGATCTCTTTCCCGAAGAGATCTACGTGTTCACGCCGAAGGGGAAGATCATGGCGCTGCCGCGCGGCGCGACCGCCGTCGATTTCGCCTACGGCGTGCACACCGATATCGGCCATCACTGCGTCGCCGCACGCATCAACTATGAGCTTCTGCCGCTTCGTACCGAATTGAAAAACGGCGATCACGTCGAAATCCTGACGTCGCCCACGGCGCGGCCCAACCCGTCGTGGCTGTCGTTCGTTGCAACGGGCAAGGCGCGCTCGCGGATTCGCCATTATTTGAAGGGATTGCAGCAAAAAGAGTCCGCCGCACTCGGCGAGCGGTTGTTGAACCAGGCGCTCGCGACGTTGAAAGTCGAGCCTGAGGCGATTGCCTGGGATCGCTGGGAAGCGCTCGCGAAGGAATACGGCACGAAAAGCCATCTCGACATCCTCGCGGATATCGGACTCGGCAAACGCCTGTCGTTCGTCGTCGCGCAGGCGTTGACTCGCCCCCACGGCAAAGGCGATGAGCCGGCGCCGCCGACCAAGCCCGGCGCGCTGACGTTACGCGGCGTCGAAGGGGTCGCAATTCAATACGCGCGCTGCTGCCGCCCGATTCCTGACGATGCGATCGTCGGCCAATTCCGCAAAGGCCAGGGATTGATCGTGCATCTGCGCGAGTGCGTGACGCTGCGCAAGCAACGGGTCGATGCGGGTGAACTGGTCGACGTCGAGTGGTCGCCGGACGTGCAAGGCGTGTTCGACGCCGGCGTGCGCGTTCTGGTGCACGATCGCCGCGGCTTGCTCGCCGATCTCGCGACGAGCATCGGCAATGCCGACGCCAACATCGATACGGTGTCGATGGAGCGTCCCGACGGCAGCGAAGTGCTGGCAATGTTCTTCAGCGTGCAAGTCAACGGCCGCAAGCATCTTGCGCAGGTGATGCGCGCGATGCGCCACGTGCCCGACGTGAAGCGCGTACAGCGCGCACGCACGTAATCTCTCTCGAGCATCGACAATGCCGCGCCACCCTCTGCGCGTGGTCTTGCTCGCGGCGATATCGATCGCGGTCATCGGCTGGGGGCTGGCCGAGTTGATCGGCCCCCCGCCATCTCGGAAAATCGTCCTCGCGACGGGCGTCGAGGGCAGCATTTATCACCGCGACGCGCAGCGGTACATCGAGATCTTGAAACGCGCCGGGGTGAAGCTTCAGGAGCGGATGACCGGCGGTGCCGCAGAGAACCTGGCGCTCCTGCGTGATCCGAAGTCCGGCGTCGACGTGGCATTCATGCTCGGCGGGGTTGCGCCTACGCCGCCGCCCGATGGCATCGTCATGCTCGCGAGTTTGTATTACGAACCTTTGTGGATTTTCTACCGCGGCACCGACACGCTTTCTCGAATCAACCAGTTGCGCGGAAAACGCATTGCGGTCGGAACGCCCGCTAGCGGAACACGCGCGTTCATCGTGCCGATCCTCGTGGCGAACGGGGTCGACGAACGCAATACCGAGGTGTGGGGATACGACGCATCAGAAGCGCAAGACGCCTTGCGCGACGGCAGGATCGATGCGGCGTTCCTCGTCGGACCCGCAACGACGCCGATCATCGCGGACGCTTTGCATAATCCCGCGTTCAAAATCATGAGTCTTCCGCGGGCGGATGTCTACCCACGCCTCTTTTCGCATGTCACTCGTCTCACGCTCCCACCGGGGATGATCGATCTCGCCGCCAACGTTCCGAAAGATCAAATCGACCTGATCGGAACCAAGGCCATGCTTGCCGCGCGGGACACGCTGCACCCGGCGCTCGTCAATCTGTTGATCGATGCGGCCCGCGAACTTCACGATGGCCAGGGACGCTTCGAAGCGGCTGGCGAATTTCCCGGCATCGCACCCGTCGACTTGCGCGTTTCCCCGTTTGCCGACCAGCACACGCGCTTCGGCTCGAGCCTGTTCTACCAATACCTGCCGTTTTGGGCCGCGACAGTGGTCGAGCGGTTGCTCATCATCGTCGCGCCGCTGATCGTCGTGCTGATCCCATTGTTGAGCTACCTGCCGCGAATACGCACTTGGTGGGTGCGCTCGCGCATCTATCGGTGGTATGGCGAGCTTGCGTTGCTCGAGCACGCGGTCCGCACCCGCCATGGCGCGCTGCCGATTGCCCAGTGGATGGCGACGCTCGATCGCATCGAACGCGCCGTCGCGGGCGTAAAGTCGCCGGCGAGCTTCGCCAGCGAGGCGTACACGTTGCGCGAGCACATCGCGCTGGTGCGCCGGGCGGTGCTTGCGCGAGATACGGTGCCCATGCCCGTCGCCGCGGCGCCCCGAGAGGCTATTCCGCAGTGAAGCCGACGCTTTCGATAATCGCGCGCCAATGCATGTGTCGGCGGCCATGATCGCGGCCAGCTCCGTCGGCCCGGTCCCCGTCGGCTCCAGGCCGATCGCGATCATGCGGTCACGCACGTCGGGCGTGCGAACCGCGGACGCGATCGACGCCGACCAGCGACCGATCGCCGCCGATGGCGTTCCCGCCGGCGCATAAAGCCCATGCCAACCCACCGCCTCGATGGACGGATAACCCTGCTCATGAAACGTCGGGACGTCCGGCAAGAGCGGCGATCTTTTGGCGCCGGAGGTCGCGATGATGCGGAGCCTTCCGGCCTGCTGCAATGTGATGAAATCAGGAACGGAGCTGATTGCCGCACCCAGCTGGCCTCCGATTAGATTCCCCTCAATCGCGCCAACGCTTTTGTAGGGAACGTGCAACAGTTCCATATGCGCCGCCTTGCCGAGCATGACGCCGATCAACTGCGGCAAGCTGCCTCGTGCACTGGTTCCAAACGTCGCCTGGACGGGATTGAGCTGCGCCCACTCGACGAATTCACGCACGTTGCGCGCGGGATGGTTGGCAGCGACGGCAAGCGCGAATTCATAGGTGGACACTTGTCCGATCGGGACGAGGTCCAGGACTGAGTCGTACTCATGCTTGTTGGAGATCAGCGGAGCGATCACGGGTATCGCGATCGGCGCCAGCAGCACGGTCGCACCATCCGGCGCGGCGCTTCGCAACGCGTCGACTGCGATCCGTCCACTGGCGCCCGCCTTGTTCTCGACGATCACGGGTTTGCCGAAATCGTCCCGTACCCGATCGGCTATTAATCACGCTACCGTGTCGGTCGTCCCGCCAGGCGGAATAGGCACGAGGATGCGAAGCGCGGGCTTTCCAGGAATCGGCGCACCAGCCAAGCCGGTCGCCACCGAGAAGGCGAATGCCAGCAATAGGCAAAATGTAGGACGAACACGCATGCTAAAGTAACCGCCGTCTGACAAGGGGCGAAGAATAGCCGCTTCTGTCCGTTAATGGCAAAAGCGCAAAACAAGGTTGATCCCGAGCCAATTTCAATCTGCCGGCCGATCATGTCGATGACGCAATCAACGAGGCCTTGCGCCGCATCGTCAAACTGCTCGGCGTCGATCGTGCCCAGCTGATCCGCTTCTCCGCCGACGGCGACGCATACGTCACCCATTCAGGCGCCGTTGACGGGGTCCCCGAGGTTTCTCCGAAGCCCATGTCGTACTTGTACCCCTGGGCGGTTCAATCCATTCGCAAGGGTAGTCCGGTCATCGTTCCAGATGTGGCCGCGCTTCCGGCGGACAGTGCCGTCGACCGTGCGTCGTGGTCGCGAGTAGGCGTGCGCTCGCACCTCAGCGTACCGCTTCGCGTCGCCGGTCACATCGAAGGCGTTATCGCATTCGGCTGCCTGCGTACCGCGCGCGACTGGCCCGAGGATCTCGTCGAACGCGTGGGCGTGCTCGCGCACGTGCTGGCGAACGCACTCGCGCACAAGCGAACGGTTCAAGCGCTCGATGCAGCGATCGAGTTCGAACAGTCGGCGTCGAGGATACTCGCGGCGTTGCTGACCATGAGCCCCGTGGACCAGGATCGCATCATCGAATGCGGTCTGGGCGACTTGGCCCGTTCATTCGGCGCCGATCGCGCGACCCTCTGGCAGCGCGCCGGCGACGAGTTCGTGACGACGCACCGGTGGCTTGCCCGTGGCGTCATGGCGCCTTCCCATCCCTTGCCGGCGGCCGCGCTACGTGGATCAGTGCACAGCTCATCGCCGGGACGCTGGTTCACTTTGCTCGCGTCGCGGATCTTCCATCGGAGGCGAGCACCGATTTGGCTGCGCTCCGAACGCTCGGGATATGTGCTGCGGTAATCGTGCCGCTCACCGTCGCCGGCGCGGTGGTGGGCTCACTCTCTATTGCCACGGCGCAGGGCGACCGCGAATGGCCGGATGCGCTGATCCCGCGCGTGAGGCTGCTGGGCGAGGTGTTCGCCAATTTTCTGGCGCGGCAAGCGGCAGGGCGCCGCGAGCAGGAAGCGCAGGCACAAGCAGCACATGCGGCGAGGGTCGGCACGATGGGGATGGTGGCGGCATCGCTCGTCCACGAGCTCACGCAGCCGCTGGCCGCGAGCCTCGCGAACGCCGAAAACGCGTCCGAGCTTCTCGCGGTGCCGTCCCCGGACCTTGAAGAGCTGCGCTCAACGGTTGCAGACATTGTGGCCGACGATCGGCGCGTCGGCGCACTGATTCAACAGCTCCGCCGCTTTTTGCGCCGCGGAGACGCCGAAAAAATCGAGGTCGACATCCGCGACGTCATCAAGGAGACTTTGCGCCTCGTAGCCAGCGATGCGGCGGAGAGGCGATCGTGATAGCGCTTGATGTTCCCGATATGCTCCCGCAGCCGCTCGGCTATCGCGTTCAGTTCCAGCAAGTGATGCGGAATCTGATGATGAATGCAATCGACTCGGTTGGCGGCATCGAGCTCGGCAAGCGCCGGATTGAAGTGACTGCTCGGCCAATTGAAAGGGGAGTCAGCGTCGAAGTGACCGACTCCGGATCGGGCATGGATGAGGCAACCATCGCGCGCGTCTTCCAGCCGTTCTTCACCACCAAGTCCGGAGGGATGGGATTGGGACTCTCGATCAGCCGCTCCATCGTCGCCGCGCATGGCGGCACGCTTGCCGTCACGTCGGCGAAGGACCGCGGAACCATGTTCCGCGTGGAGTTGCCTTCGCGACCCGCGAGTATGACGAAGCCCGCGCAGCATGCCGCAGCGAAAGTGCCCGGTACCGTTTACCTCGTCGACGACGATCCATCGATTCGGCGCGCTGTTGAGCGTCAGCTTCGCAGCGCCGGCTATACGGTAGAGTCGTACGCATCCTCGCAGGCGTTTCTGGAGCGAACGCCCGACGAAGACATCGCGTGCCTCGTGAGCGATATTCGAATGCCGGGTTTGAGCGGTCTCGACTTGCAGGCATCACTCACGGCTGCGAAGCGCCATCTGCCGATCGTATTCGTCAGCGGGCACGGCGACATCCCGACGACCGTGCATGCACTCAAGGCAGGTGCTGTGAGCTTCCTTGCGAAACCGTTCACAAAGAGCCAGCTCCTGGACGCAGTCGCCGAATCGCTCGCACTCAGCCGCGCTGGGGCAAACGACCGCCGGAAAGCCGACGCGCTCGAGAACCGCTATGAAACGTTGACGCCACGCGAACGCGATGTGTTCGAGCTCGTAGCATCAGGTATGCTGAACAAGATCATTGCCGATCGCCTCGGCGCCGCCGAAGCCACGATCAAAATCCACCGCGGACGCGTGATGGAGAAGATGGGCGCAAAGTCGGTCGCAGACCTTGTCGGAATGGCGGCGTCACTGGCGCCGATCGCCAAACGCGCGAGCTGACCAAACGATGGAATTGCCGAGCCGACCCAAGAAAGACGTACTGCTGCCGCGGGGCGAGATGACCGATATTCGTCGGCGTCTGCGCGTGCTTGCTACGAAGAATGATCTGGTGACCGTGATCGCCTGCGCGTTCGATCATCGCACCCGCATGCTGCCGTTCATTTACGCTGACTCGCGAATGATCCCGGCGGGCGTGCGTGCTATTGGCTCGGGGCTCGTCGACTCCGGATTTCCCAAGACGCGAATCGTCCTGCAACAGTGGAATCGGCATTTCGCGCCCGAGGAGATGAGGCTCGACGGACGGTTCCCCGATCTTTTCCTGGTTTCGAGCATGCACCTGCATTCGAGCGAATGCGACCGCCTGATCAAGCAAGCGTGCGCGATCGATCCCGCACGGCGGCCGTTGATCATCGCAGGCGGGCCGCGAATGATTTACGAACCGTGGCACGCATTTTCCGGCGATCCCGAATATGGAGCGAGCGCCGACGTGGCGGTCACCGGCGAAGAATATGTGCTGCTGAGCCTGCTGGAAGTGCTTCTAACACAGCGCGCCGGCGCCGAGCCGCTGCGCTCCGCATTTCTGCGCGCGCGCGACACGGGCGCGCTCGACGGCATTCCAGGGCTCGTCTACGCTCGATCGTCGACCGCGAACGGGCCGGCGGAAGAGCTCGTTGACACCGGCATCCAGCAATTGCTGGGCGATCTCGACGAACTGCCCCATCCGGTACTTGGCTATCAGCTCATCGAGCGGCCCAGTAAAGGTCGAAGCCTCGCAACGAAGCCGCTCGGCGATCGCGAAATAAGAAAATTTTCGCCGGTGTCTTCACTCGTGCTGACTGCCGGCTGCAAATTCAACTGTTCGTACTGCCCGATCCCGGCTTACAACCAGCGACAATATCGCGCCAAGAGCGGCGAGCGTGTGGCGGATGAAATTCAGCGCATCTACAAGGCTTATGGGATCTTTGCGTTCTTTGGTGCCGATGACAATTTCTTCAACGACACCAAGCGCACGCTTGAAATCTGCGAGACACTTGCCCGCCGCGGCGGATCCGGCGAGCGCGCGTTCCGCAAATTGCGCTACGGCACCGAGGCGACGGTGCACGATACGATCCGGATTCAGGAGCACCTCCCGGTCATCCGGGAATCCGGCCTGTTCGCGGTCTGGATGGGCGTGGAGGACCTCACCGCTACGCTGGTGAAAAAAGGCCAGAGCGAGAGCAAGACGCTGGAAGCATTTCGTCTGCTTCGCAGCAATGGCATCTACCCGATTCCGATGATGATGCACCACGATTCGCAGCCGCTCGTGTCGTGGAAGAGCAACTATGGCCTCGTCAATCAGCTGCGCACGCTGCGCAAAGCGGGTGCGATCTACACGCAGGTGCTCATGCTCACACCGGCTCAAGGTTCGCGCTGGTACGAGAACACGTATACCGATGGCAGCGCGTTCAAGAGCGTCGATGGCATTCCGGTTACGCCGCGGATCAGCGACGGCAATTATGTCGTCGCCTCCAAACATCGGCGCCCATGGGTGAAGCAGATGAATCTTCTGCTTGCTTACACCTATTTCTTCAACCCGCTGCGGGCTCTCGCAACGCTTGTCCATTCAAAGTCCGACATTCCTTTTGCCGATCGCGATTGGCGGTCAGCGGCGGAGGTCGCGAACTATTCGCTAGCGAAAAGAGTGCGACGCCGCATTGGAAACAAGTTGCGTGCGCGGCTCACCGATACGGTCTTTCAGATCGGTGGAATGGTGGGACTGCTGCTCACTTTTCGCCGGACCATTGGCTGGGCGTGGCACTTGTTCTCGGGCCGGATCGAGCGTCAGCTCCAGTCCCCCACCAGCCATCTGCCC
>DASXPO010000057.1:0-40671 GCA_036493535.1 Casimicrobiaceae bacterium | reverse complement strand
CTCCTTCCTCGTGCGCGCCGTGCTGCCGAACCCGAAGCACGATTTGAGTCCCGGCATGTTCGTGACGGCAATGATCAAAGGTGCAACGCGACCCGATGCGACCGTCGTGCCGCAGCTCGCGGTTCAGCAAGGCTCGAACGGCCATCTCGTCTATGTCGTCAATGCGAACAACGTCGCGGAGATCCGCCCCGTGATCGTCGGCGATTACTACGGCGACAAGGACATCGTGATCCTGCAAGGCCTGCGCGGCGGCGATCGCGTCGTCGTCGATGGCCTGCAGAAAGTCGTCCCCGGACAACCGGTGACGATTTTGGCGCCGGCCGCGGCGAGCAAAGCGCCCGAAGCACCGAAGAAATAGTCTGCCCGTGTTCACGCATTTTTTCATCGACCGGCCGATTCTGTCGTGGGTCATCTCGCTCCTGATCGTGCTCGCGGGCGGGGTCGCGATGACCGTGTTGCCGATCGAGCAATACCCCGAGCTCGCGCCGCCGCAGGTTGCGATCAATGCGGCGTACTCGGGCGCGACGGCGGAAGTCGTCGCGAATACGGTGGCGGCGCCGATCGAGGCGCAACTGAACGGCATCGACAATCTCCTGTACTTTTCGTCGACGAGCTCGTCGTCCGGCAATGTCTCGATCAGCGCGATCTTCAAGCCGGGCAGCAATCCGGACATCAACCAAGTCAACGTACAAAACCGCGTGAGCCAGGCGCTCCCGCGTCTGCCGCAGGTGGTGACGCAAACAGGCGTCACCGTCGAGAAGCAGTCGTCGGGAATCATGATGGTGCTCTCCGTCTATTCGCCCGACGATCGCTACACGTCGACCTACATCGACAACTACACGAACCTGTATGTGCTGGACGAGCTGAAGCGCGTTCCCGGCGCGAATCGCGCTTCGGTCCTCGGCGCGCCCGACATCGCAATGCGCGTCTGGCTGCAACCGGACCGGATGGCGCAATTGGGCATCGCCGTTCAAGAGGTGACGGCGGCGATCCAGAGTCAGAATCAAACCTTCGGCATCGGACAAATCGGCGGACCGCCGGCCGTGCCGGGCACCCAACAATCGTTCGTCGTGACGGCGCAAGGACTTTTGACCAAGCCGGAAGAGTTCGAAAACATCATCGTGCGTACCGCCAAACTGGGTTCGGCGATCGTGCGGATCAAGGATATCGGGCGGGTCGAGCTCGACAAGCAGGACTATTCGATCGCGAGCCGGATGAACGGCAAGATCGCGACGACGATAGCGATCTATCAGCAGCCGGGCGCGAACGCGGTGGCAACGGCCACGGCGGTGCGCAAGCGGCTCGCAGAACTGAAAGCGCAATTTCCGAGCGGACTCGACTACCGGATCGCGCTCGATACGAGTCTTTTCACGTTGAATTCGATCGAGAAGGTCGTCCACACGTTTCTCGAGGCGGTGGTGCTCGTCGTGCTCGTCGTGTTCGTGTTCTTGCAGTCGTTTCGCGCCACGCTGATCCCGATTCTCGCCGTCCCGGTTTCGATCGTCGGGACGTTCATCGGCATGCACCTGCTCGGTTTCTCGATCAACATGCTGACGATGTTCGGAATGATTCTGGCGATCGGGCTCGTCGTCGATGACGCGATCGTCGTCGTCGAGAACGTCGAAGCCAACATGGCCACCAAAGAGATGTCCGCCCTCGACGCCTCGAAAGCGGCGATGACGCAAATCGCCGGCGCACTGATCTCGATCGTGCTCGTGCTGGTCGCGGTGTTCCTGCCCGTCGCGTTCCTGGGAGGCGTCACGGGCACGCTCTACAAGCAATTTGCGATCACGATCTCGCTTTCGATGGTGATCTCCGGCGTGATGGCGCTCACGCTCTCGCCCGCGCTCGCGGCAATCATCATCCGCGCACATCACGGCGAGAAAAAGGGTTTCTTCCGCTGGTTCGAGAACGGCTTCGAAAAGGTGCGGCGCGGCTATGTCGGGGGTGTGACGCGCGCGATTGCCGCGTGGCCGATTTCGCTTGCCGTTTTCGCCGGAATCCTGGCCGGCATCGTCTTCATGTTCAAGATCTTGCCCTCGAGCTTCGTGCCCGATGAGGACCAGGGCTATTTCTTCGTCGCGATGATCGCGCCCGATACGACGAGCGTCGATCTCGTGACGAAGCTCACCGCGCGCGTTCAGGAATTGGTGTCGGCAGATCCGGCCGTGCAGGACGTTGCATCGGTCGCCGGCTACAGCTTGCTCGATGGCCAGGTGCAAAACAACGGAGCCGTTCTTTTCGTGTCGATGAAAACGTTCGAGCAACGCAAGGACGAATCGCTGCTCTCGTTCGCAACGTTGAAGCGCTTGAACGCGCAGTTCGCCGGCATCCGCGACGCGTTCGTGATCGGCATCAATCCGCCGTCGATTCCCGGATTGGGAACGACCGGCGGCTTCGAGTTCTATATACAAAATCGCGGTGCGGGCGATACGAAATCGACCGCCGAAGCGGTGCGCGCGTTTATCGACAAAGCGCAACAGCGGCCCGAGCTGCAAGGGGTGTCGACGACCTACAGCGCCGCGACGCAACAGCTGTTCGTCGACCTCGATCGCAACAAAGCCGAAGTGCTGGGCGTGACGGTCGCCGACGCTTTCCAGACGATGCAGGCGTTCTTCGGCTCGCAGATCGCCGGCCAGTTCGCACAATTCAGCCGCGTCTGGTGGGTGGTGTTGCAGGCCGACGCCCACTACCGGATGAATCCCTCCGACTTCGAGCGCGTGTACGTGCGCTCGAAGAGCGGCGCGAATGTCCCGTTGTCGGCGCTCATCACGACGAAGTACGTCGCCAATCCGAAGCTCGTCACGCGCTTCAACGGCTTTCCGGCGGTGAAGATCAACGGCAGTCAGGCGACGGGGTATAGCTCCGGACAAGCCATTGCCGCGATGGAAGAAGTCGCGCGCGAGACGCTGCCCGGCGATTTTTCGTATACATGGGCCGGACAGGCGCTGCAAGAGAAGGAGTCCGGGAGTACGTCTTCGTCCGCGTTCATCTTCGGGCTGGTCATCGTCTTCTTGCTGCTCGCCGCGCAATTCGAAAAGTGGACGCTGCCGATCGCGGTCGTGCTCACGGTGCCGATTGCCGTGTTGGGCGCGTTGCTGCTGACCTGGATCGTCGGTCTCCAGAACGATGTGTACTTCCAGGTGGGATTGGTCACGCTGGTCGGACTCTCTGCAAAGAATGCGATCCTGATCTGCGAGTTCGCAATCGAGCGCGTGCGCGCCGGTATGGCACCGCGCGAAGCGGCGATCGAGGCTGCCGGGCTGCGCCTTCGCGCGATCGTGATGACCTCGCTCGCGTTCGGCTTGGGCTGCGTGCCGCTCGCGATTGCCACTGGACCGGGCGCCAACAGCCTCCGCGCAATCGGCACCGGCGTCATCGGCGGGATACTCGCATCGACCGCGATCGCGGTGTTCTTCGCGCCGCTCTTCTTCTGGATGCTCGAATCGCTCGGAAAACGAACCGCCGCGAAGAGCGCCGCACCCCGCGCCGGCGCCCCCGCCCGAGCCGACTGATGAACCACACTCCGTCGCTTATTGCGGTCGCCTTTGTCGCTTTGCTTGCGAGCGGCTGCACGCCGGGGCCCGATTACGTGCGGCCCGAGGTACAGACTCCGCCCGCATGGCGGATCGATTATCAACAAGCCGCCGACGTCGCCAACACGCGGTGGTGGGAACAATTCGGCGATCCGGTGTTGTCGGATTTGATCGACACGGCGCTCGCCAACAACCGGGATTTGATGGCCGCCGCCGCGCGCGTCGACGCCTTCATCGGCCGGCTCGATACCACGCGCGCGCAGTTCTATCCGCAAGCGAATTACAGCGCCGACGCGAGCCGCAATCGGATCACCCGCGTCGGAGCCTCGCCGCTTCCGTCCGGCGCCGATCCGTATTACACGCTTTATCAAGGTGCGCTCGGCGCAAACTGGCAGCTCGACTTATTTGGCCGCGTGCGCCGTCAGGCCGAGTCGGCGCAAGCGCAGGTCTACGCGTCCGAGCAGGGGCGTCGCGGCGTCGTGCTCTCGATCGTCACGAGCGTCGCCGCGGCCTACATCAGGTTGCGTGCGCTCGACCGCCAGCTCGAGATCTCACAGCAGACGGCGCGCAATTATGCGGAGACGCAGCGGCTCTTCGATTTACAGCACAAGGGCGGCGTCGTGTCGCAGTTGGAGGTCGCGCAAGTCCAGTCGCAATATCAGCAAGCACTGGCAGCGATTCCGGCGCTCGAGCAACAGATCGCCGCGCAGGAGAATTTGATCGCCGTGCTGCTCGGCCGAGCGCCTTATGCAATCCCGCGCGGAAAGACGCTGGACGAACTGATCCCGCCGTCGATTCCCGCGGATTTACCTTCGTCGCTGCTGGAACGCCGCCCCGATATCCTGCAAGCCGAGCAAGTGCTGATTTCGGCCAATGCGGATATCGGCGCCGCGAAGGCGCAATACTTCCCGCAACTGAGCTTGACCGGGACACTCGGCTCTATAAGCGCGGCGTTCGGCAATTTTTTGAGCGGTCCCGCCGGCACCTGGACCGTGCTGGCCGGCTTGACCGGACCGATCTTCACCGCAGGGTCGATCGCCGGACAAGTGCATAGCGCTGAAGCAACCACACGCGAAGCGGTGGCGAATTATCAACAAACCGTGCTGACCGCGCTCCGCGAGACCAACGATGCCTTGATCGGCTCGGTCAAGAAGCAGGCAGAAGCGCAGGCGCAGACGCTGCGCGTCGCCTCGCTGCGTGAATATGCGCGCCTCGGACGCGTCCGCTTCAACAATGGTTATGCAAGCTATCTCGAAGTGCTGTACGCACAAAACGAGTTGTTCGCCGCGGAGCTTGCCGCGGTCGCTTCCAATGGCGAGCGCTACACGCAACTCGTCGACGTTTACAAGGCGCTTGGAGGCGGCTGGGTGGACATCGCCGATCAACAGACGACTGCAGGCCGGGACACGCCACTAACGGACCGCGTACGCAGTCAGCCGATGTTCTAACGCCGATGAAGCGCATGTTCATGTCATTGATCGTTGCGTATACGGCGTCGCGGGCGCCTTAACGGCAGGCTTATTCGGAGAGAAACATGGCACCCATCGTCACGATCGCAATCGTTTCGCTGCTCTCGGCCGTCATGCCATGCGCTTTTGCGCAGGCCGCGCCCTCTATCGACACGGCAATCCCGAACGCCAGCGGTTTTTTGAAGGATTACGCGCGGCTCAAACCCGTGCAAGGAAAGGAAGGGCGTTACGCGTGGACCGCGCCCGATGCGGACCTCAAGCAATACAGGCGCTTGATGCTGCCCCCGATGGAAATCTGGGTGGATCGCGACGCGCAATACCGCGGACTTTCCGCCGACGTCGTGCAGCGGCTTGCCTCGATCTACCAAACGAGCTTCACGCGCGTTCTGGCGCCCGAATTTCCGGTCGTGAATCAGCCCGGTCCCGGCGTCGCGGCGTGTCGATTCGCGATCACCGGCGTCACGCCCGAACGGCCGGGTTTCACGCCGCTCGATATTATTCCGATCAAGGCCGCATTCACGCTGGTCCGAGCGGCGACGAACACATCGGCGCAGGTCGCGCGCGTGTCCGCCGAAATCGAATGCGAAGACAGCGTTTCGCACAAACTGCTGATCGAGGCCGTGATCACGGGCGTCGGCGACAAGAAATTCGTCGAAGGGCAGCCGATCACATGGCCGGAGGTCGAGCCCGTGTTGGCGTCATGGGCACAAGACTTCAAGACACGGCTCAATGCCGTCCAGGGACGCTAGACGGGGAGACGACTCGCTCGTGCTGTCTCGCGAACGACTCGACCAGCGATGATCCTGAGGCTCGCCACCGCCGGCGCTGCATACGCGATGTTCGTATGGATCGCGCCTGCGAGTGCGCAACTTTCGTTGCCCATTCCCGCATCGTCGAACGAGACCGCCCCGACGAGCGCGACAAAGGCGACTCCGCCGCCCGATTCTGCAAAACGGCTCGCCGAAGTTCGCGCAACGCTCGCACGACTCGAGCAACCGAATGCGCAAGCCGAAGGAAGCCCGGCCGGGACGCCGGAGCCCGAGTTGGGCGATCGGACCCGTCTGCTGCATCAGCTCGAGCGATCGCTTGCGCAACGACTCGACGCCGCGGATCGAAAACAGCGCGTCGCTCGAGTGCGGCGCGAAGCCGAATCGCGCGCGGATCAGTGGCATAGCTTTCCCGATCCGCCGCCCTACCCGCTGCCATTCGTCGATTCGCTCGAGCAAACGCAGGAAACGATCGACCAGCAGATCGCGACGATCCAATCGCGTGAGAGCGCGCTCGATGCGGTCACGCAACGGCTGCAACGCCGCTTGCGCGACAGCGAAGCGGAGCTTCGGCTCACCCGCGAACGACTCGAGGGCGCAAGCGCCGATACCGAGCAACGCCGGCGCGCAAAATGGCTGCATGATCTCGCGCAGCTCCGGAGCGAAGAAGCGGCCGCGGAGCTCGACGAAATCGTGCAGACACGCGTCAATGCCGACGAAGAGATGGGCGAGGCACGCGCCGGCCTTCGTCTTGTCAAAGCACAACTCGCCGTCGCGCGAAGCGCCATCCGGTTCACCAAGGAAGACCTTGATCGCGTCGATGCGCGACTCGCCGGCGACACGAAAGCGGTAACCGCGGAGCTCGATCGGCAGACCGTCATCTGGAAAGAAAGACGGCGAGGAGCCGACGAGGCGATCAAGCGTCTCGCCGACGCGCGGAGCGCGGGTGCGATAACCGGCGAGACCCCGGACGCCTACGCCGCTCGCGTGGTAACGCTCGACCTCGACGCCGACGTCGCAGACCGACGCGCCGAGAATGCCAATCTGATCCTCGACGGCATCAAGACGCAGCTGGCCCTGATCGACTTCGAGCGCAAAGCATGGACAGCGCGCTATGACCTCATGCAATCGAATAAGCTCGCGCGCGAAGCGACGGCATACGAGAACATGATGAACGCCCTGAGCGGTATCCAGGCGTGGAACGAATATCAGAAGCAGCAGCTCGACAGCGCATCGAGCTTCGTGGCAACGCTCGATTCGAGGCTCCGCGGCGCGTCTCCGACGGATACGGCAGCGATGCGAGACCTGCGAGACGTTTACGTCGAGCGCGAAGGGATTCTGCGAACCTCGCTCAACGCGACGCAACCGCTGCAACGACTGCTCACGCGCTGGCGTTCCCAGGCCGGCAATCCGGACGTGCCGCGCACTCTTGCCATGCACATCGCTGATGGATGGGTCGTCGCCAGGGCTTGGCTGAAACGGGTATGGGATTTCGAGCTATTCAACGTCGAGGACAGCTTCGAAACGGTCGAAGGCCGCAAAATCACCGCACAGCGGTCGATCACGATCGGCAAGACAGTCGGCGCATTGATGTTGATCCTGCTCGGATCGTGGCTATGCGTCCGGCTCGCCCACCTCGCGAGCTGGATATCGATCCGGATGTTCGGCCAAACGCCCGGTTACGCGAACATCATCTACCGCTGGACGCTCGCCCTTCTCGTCGTGCTGCTCGTCGTAGGGAGCCTTCTCGCCGTGCAGATTCCACTGACGGTCTTCGCATTCGTCGGCGGCGCGCTTGCGATCGGTGTCGGCTTCGGCGCGCAGAATCTTATCAAGAACCTGATTTCGGGCGTAATGCTGCTGATCGAAAAGCCGCTTCGCGTTGGCGATCTGATCGAGTTCGGCGGCATCCGCGGGCGTGTGACGAACATCGGCTTCCGCGCATCGGTTGTGCGAACGGCGGAAGGAAGCGAAGCGCTGATCCCCAATTCGACGTTCATCGAAAACAACGTGACGAACCTCACGTACTCGTCGACGGATATGCGCCAGAACATGGTCATCGGCGTCGCGTACACCGCGGATCCCGCGCGGGTACGCGAAGCTCTGACCGAAGTCGCCCGCGCGCATCAGTCGGTCCTGCCGTCGCCCGAGCCCGCTGCGTACTTCGAGGAGTTCGGCGACAACGCGCAGAAATTCCGTTTGACTTATTGGGTCGACATCGGATCGGGGAACGACACCGGCCGCATCGCGACCGAGCTCCGCGAGGCGATCCTCAAGCGGTTAACGGAGAGCGGCATCGCGATTCCGTTTCAGCAGAGAGCGTCGCATGGCAACGCCCCGGTGCACGTCGAGACTGCGCCGCCGCGCAGCAGCTGAGGCAGTAATGGCGTCTCAGCGCTTCGCGGCCGATAAATCGGCGGCGGCGAGATCGCGTGTCAGCTCGGTGAAGATTTCGCCGAATGCCGCGTTGAGCGCCGCGGCGTACGCGTCGGTGTTCGCACCGGTGAGCGCCACGTGCTTTTGATAATCGTGGGTCCACACGGGCATCCCGCTGCCGCCGCCCGACTGGAACAGGTAGTACGACACCGCGACGTCGGCCGAAAGCTTTTTGCCGTCGCGCTCGTCGGCGTAGAGCGCGGAAACGAAGCCGTCCAGCACCCAGTCCGCATCGGCTGAATAGCCCGGCGGAACGACGCGCGTGAACGCCTTCGAGCGCTCGAGCGCGCGCGCGGTCAATTCGGCGATCATCGTCGCCGGCGGCACGAGGAACTCGTTGTAATAGTCGGTCTCGTAGCGCAGGTCCGCTTCGCGCAGCACCAAATTGCGGCCGCGAAACGGCGCCGCGACGTTGATGCCGCCCACTCGCACCGAGGTCGGCTGCGACTTCGACACCGCGGCGGGCGCCGGTGGATCGAGCAGATACTGCTGCTTCACGGGCGCGGGTCGGCTGAGCGTACAGCCGGCAAGCACCAGCGCGGCGAGCGCGACAATCGTGTAAGTCCTCATTGCGTACGCTCCAGCGGACGCGGCGGTGCGCCGAAAATCACGCCTGACGGATAGCGCTTGGCATCCTCGGTCAGGTCGCGCAGGTTGTCCGAAATCTGGCGCAGATTCTCGATCGTCGTGGCGAGATCGCTCTCGCCGCCGCCGAAGATGCGGTCGAGCCGCGCCAGCGTGCGCTCCATGTGGTCGATCGACGCAGCGAGCCGGGGATCGCCGACGAGATCGCGTACCTTCTGTAGCGCCGCATCGGCCGACTCCGGCAGCTTCTTGAATGACGGATTCGACAGCGTCGCTTGCAGCTCGGTGTTTGACTTGCGGAGATCGGCGATCAGCCCCAGGGCTTCGTTGGAAAGCTTTTTCGCCGCGATGTCGTTTAGCGTCGACTCGATCTTGGCGAGCGTGCGCTCGGTCTGCTGCTGCAGGCTCTTGACGTCGAGCGCAGCGACACGATCGTTGGTCGTCGTCAGCAGCTTGTTCAGATTGGCGACGACCCCTTCGATATCCAGACGATTCAGCCGTTCCATGATCGCGCTCGCCGAATTGACGATCTGGCCGACTGTCGACGGTGCGCTCGGTATGTAGATGTTGTCGGGCGTCCAATCGACCTGCAGCGGGGGATTGTTCGCCGCATCGACGTAGTCGATCTCGAGATAGCTGGTCCCGGTGATGCCTTGCGGCGCAAGCTTGATCCGCAAACCCTTCTCGACTTCCATCGCCGTCGATTCGGGGCTCGCGATGTCGTTGGCGGCTTTGCCGCCGACGAGACGCGGCTGGATCTGCGCCTCGACCAGCACGTAGCGCTTGCGGTCCGCCATCGGCTTGTCCTGCTCGTACTTGACGTAGGTGAAGCTGATCCGCGTCACCTGGCCGACATCGACCCCGCGATACTTCAGCTTCGAACCGACGTCGAGTCCCTGCACCGATTCGTTGAAGTAAGTCTCGATCGTCACGCGCTTTTGCAGGAAGCGGCCCGTGCCGATGACGAGCAGGACGAGGATCCCGGCGACGATCGCGCCGATGACGAACAAGCCGAGCTTGAAGTAGTTGGCGCGCTGGCTCAATTTCGCGCCCTATCGCTTCGGCAACGCATCATCTCTCCGGTCATGCGCCGGCTCCCTTCCAACTATTATGGCTCGCGTATTACGCCACCGCGTGGTCGGGCTCGCGATGGAAGAACTGCCGAACCCACGGATCCTCGGTCGTGTCGCGGAGCACGCGCGGATCGCCCTCGGCGATGATGCCTTTTTTGCGCTTGTCCAGCATGATGACACGATCGGCGATCGCGAAGATGCTCGCGAGCTCGTGGGTGACGATGACGAACGTCACGCCCAGGTTTTCGGCGAGCCTCCGAATCAGCGCGTCGAGCGACGCCGATGTGATCGGATCAAGGCCGGCGGAGGGCTCGTCGAGAAACAGAATCATCGGATCGAGCGCCATCGCCCGTGCGATCGCGGCGCGTTTCTGCATGCCGCCCGAAATCTCGTTCGGCAAATGACCGGTGAATTGCTCGAGGCCGACGAGCTCGAGCTTCATCCGGCCGATCAGATCGATCGCGTCGTTGTCGAGGTCGGTGTATTCCTCGAGCGGCAGACGAACGTTCTCGAGCAGCGTCATCGAGCCGAACAGTGCGCCCGACTGATACATGACGCCGATCTTGCGCAGGATCCTGTGCAGCGTTGCGTCGTCCGCCGATACGATGTCGTCACCGTCGATCACCACCCGCCCCGCCTTCGGCGGATACAGGCCGATCATGTGCTTCAGGAGCGTGCTCTTCCCGCAGCCCGAGCCCCCCAGGATGACGAAGACTTCGCCGCGGCGCACGTCGAAGCTCACATCGCTTAACAAGATGAAATCGCCATACCCGGCGGTCAAGCCTTCGACGCGGATAATCGGTTCGGCGGGCGTACTCATCGACTGGCCATGGGCTAGATATCGAGGAAGAAATAGATGACCGCGAAGATGCCGTCAACAATGACGAGGAGGATGATGCCCGAAACGACCGCCCGCGTTGCGGAATCGCCGACAGCCGACGCGCCGGCCGACGTCTGGAGACCGCGCAGGCAGCCGATCCCGGCGATCAGGATCGCAAAGACGAACGATTTGATCCAGCCCGCCATGAAATCCGAAAAGTCGACGATGCCTTCGACTTCGTGGATGAAGGTGATGTAAGGAATCGCGAACGATTGCAGCGTCATCGCCCCGCCGATCAGGCTGACCAGATCGGCGAAGAGCGTCAGGAGCGGCGTCATCAGCAGTGCCGCGATCACGCGGGTCGTCACGAGAAAGCGGACCGGGTCGAGGCCCATCGTCGTCAGCGCGTCGACTTCCTGGTTCACTTTCATCGTGCCGATTTCGGCGGCAAACGCGGCACCCGAGCGCCCGGCAAGCAGGATCGCGGTCATCAGTGGTCCCAGCTCGCGCAGCATCGCGAGGCCGATCAGATCGGCGACGAAGATCTCCGCGCCGAACTTCTTCATCGGAATCGCCGATTGGAAAGCGAGAATCACGCCGAGCAAAAACGAGATCAGCGCGACGATCGGCAACGCGTCGGCGCCGACTTTTTCGCAGATGAGCCACACGTCGCGCCAGCGAACCGTCGATGGATGACGGACGGCGTAGGCAAGCGCCGCCATCGTCTCGCCGACGAACGAGACTTGCTCGAACATGTCGTGACCGACGCCCGAGGCGATCTCGCCGATTTCCTCGACCGACGAGCCGCGCTTCGGCTCGGGATCGAGATCGTGATCGAGCACTGCGATGTCGAACTGCTTCAGGAGCGCCGAGAACGCAGGCTTCAGGTTCGTCACTTCGACATCGCCGGCCTTGCGCTGCCGCAGCATGTCCACGATGAGGCCGATTCCCGCGCCATCGCAATAGTCGACGTTTGCGGCGTCGATGACGATGCGCCGGTCGGCGGCTTCCTTGAGCGCCCGACGGGCGTCGGTCCATACGCCCCGAATCGATCCGGCATCGAGCCGCCCGGACAGCTCGAGCACGCGCGCGTCGCCCGTATCCTTGATTGCGAGCGCCGCCATCGTCGTTATGCGCGAGGGTCGCTCAAAGGTTGACGAGCTCGAGCTGCGTTCCGAAGATGCGCACGCGATCGCCTTCGCGCAACAGCGGCTCGTAACTTTGCGACACGACGCGCGTGCCGCCGCGGTCCATTTTCACCGTCACGTCCCAACGCGGTTTTTCGTAGGCGGTCGGACGCCGTGCGTACGTCGCGCCGCCCGCGGCCCCGACGACGACGAGGCCCTGGTTCTGGAATTTCGGACCGATCGCAAGCTGCGTCACTGCGCCGGTCGGTGCGCCGCTTGCCGTGACGGTCGACGGCGTTGCGCTGCCAAGGGGCGTCCATTGCGCGCGCTGGCTCGTCATTTGAATCGACACGACGATGCCGCACGCGTCGCAGGTCTCGGCCGGCGGTTGCGCGTGCGCCAGCGCTGCGAAGGCGGCCAATACGCCAAGAGCGCCGCGTCGTAGGTTGGAGCCGGAGCCCATCGCCCTTCGCACCTAATCCGGGAGACTGCTCAAGTAGAACATCGAATGCAGCAAAGGACTCGGCTGGCCGAGAGGCGCGAGCCAGTGCTGAAAGATCGGATCGATGCCACCGCGCTTGTAAAGATCGACGAGCGCCCGGTTGACGGCCAGCCGAAAGTCCGGGTCATCGCGGCGGACGACGATTCCATACGGCTCATTCGAGAAATCGCTGCCGAGCACGGCGAGATCGCGCGCCGCAGGCGAGCGCAGCTTGAGCGTCTCGAGAACGATCCGATCGCCGGCATAGCCGTCCACTTTGCCTTTGACGAGCAGCGCTGCGCCTTCAACGGCGTCGCTCACCGGCACAAGCGTTGCTTGCGCATCGATGACGCCCAACGCGGCGACCAGCGCCTGTTCGGTCGTTGTGCCCGCAATCACGGCGATCTTGCGCCCCCGCAGATTGGCGAGCTTGCCGATTTTCGATTTGGCACGCACGAGGACGCTTCCGCCATCGACGAAGATCGGCAGGCTGAAATCGACGTCCTTCATTCGCGACAGCGAAATCGTCGTCGTGCCGCATTCGGCGTCCACGCGTCCCGACTGAACGGCTTCCAGTCGATTCGCCGCATCGACCGGTTGCCAGACGATCTTGAGCGACGGAAGCTTCAGCGCTTGCTGAATGCTGGCGGCGACCGCGATGCAGAGGTCAGTCGAATATCCGCGAACGTGCCCGTCACGATCGGCGTACGAGAATGGCGCCGCGTGGTCGCGGTACGCAAAAGTGATCGTGCCGCTGTCGCGAATCCGGTCGAGCGTCGGACTGGCCGCGGCGATCGCCGCAACGGCCCAACAGCAGATCAGCGACAAAATGCGCAGCGGATGAGCGGCCATCGTCAGAAATGGCCGGCGGAGTTGTACCGATGGTCTTGCCGGCGCGACGGCGAGTGTAGCAGAGCACTCGAATTGCCCTCTCGCGCCGCGCCTCGTTCTCCTAACACGTGCGAAACCATCGCAATTTTTACCGGCAAGGGTAAAATGCGCAGTCGAACGCCAGTTCCCGAGCGGGCACGCCGCTTTGCAGGCCAACCCCTAGAGTGAGGTCTACCGTGAAGTCCATTGCGCTTGCCGTTGTTGTCGCGTTGAGCTTGCTCGCGTCCGGCGCGATCGCTCAACGTGCGCCCGATACGCTGGCCAGAATCAAATCGGCCAAGGCGATCAATGTGGCGTTTTCAGGCGATTCTCTGCCGTTTTCCTATGTGGCCGAGGGAAATAAGCCGGCCGGCTATTCGATCGACATCTGTCAGCGCGTGATCGCGGCTATCGGCCAGGCGGTCGGCGAGCCGAATCTCAAGGTCAACTGGATCGTCGGCACCGCCGCCGAGCGTGTGCAAATGGTCGCGAGCGGCAAGGCCGACATGGACTGCGCGAACACGACGATGACATTGACGCGCCTCAAGGACGTGGACTTCTCGAACCTGATTTTCGTCGACGGCGGCGGATTTCTCGTCGCGGCCGATGCGCCGATCAATCGCTTCACCGACTTGAGCGGTAAGAAAATCGCCGTCATCAAGGGAACGACCACGGAAAAGCGATTGGCCGAAGCGATGAAGACACACCTCGTCAACGCGCAGGTGACGACGATTTCCGATGGCGGCGAAGGTGTCGCGCTTCTCGGCAGCGGCGCCGTGGACGCATTCGCCGGCGACAAGATCAAGCTGATCGGCCTCGCCGCGCAAGCGAAGGATCCGAACAAATTCGGCCTCTTGATGGAGGACCTGTCGTTCGAGCCGTATGCGCTCGCGTTGCCGCGCGGCGACCCCGCGATGCGGCTCGAGGTGAACAAGGCACTGACGAAAATCTACGTGTCGGGTGACATCGATGGGATCTTTCGCCAATGGCTGGGCAAACTGGGTCGACCGTCGGGGCTGCTCGCAGCCATGTATTTGTTGAACGCAATTCCTGAATGATCTTCATGTTTTGGAGCACCGCTATGCAATTCATTGAACATGCAGTCCAGCGCGCAGGCCATTTCGCGTTGCTGATCGTCGCTGCGATCGCCGTTGCCGGCTGCGCGCAGCAACCGACGTATCAGGTCTATAACCAACCGGTGGCGCGTGCGGGAACCGTGGAATCGATCCGTCAGGTTGACAAGCAGAAGTACCAACCCGGCGCGGGCGCCGTGACCGGCGCGCTCATCGGCGGCGGCTTGGGAAGCATTGCCGGGCAAGGCTGGGGCAAGGCCGCCGCGGTGGTCGTCGGCGCGGTGGGCGGCGGGATCGTCGGCAACGAAATGCAGAAGAATCAAACGGAACTGATCTGGGAAATCGGCATCCGTTACGATGACGGTGGTTACGGGACGATTACGCAGGCCCAATCGCCCGGACTGCGGATTGGCGATCGGGTGCGGGTCACCGACACCGGGCTCGAGCTGCTTCCGCGGTGACGATGATGCGTGCGTCGGTAATCAACAGGCAATAACGAGGAGAAATAAACATGACACGTGAAAGTTTTCGGGTAGCGGCGCTCGCCGCGGTCGCAACGGCGTCGCTTGTGTTCGCGCCGGCGTCCGCGATGGCGCAGTCCGAGCAGCAAAGGCTCGTCAATCAAGCCGACACGACACTCTCGAACTTCCTGCGCGATCCCGAGATGACATGGCTGCAGCAGAATATCGGCCGTGCGAAAGCGGTGCTGATCGCGCCGGAGATCGTTAAGGCTGGCTTCATTTTCGGCGGCTCCGGCGGTCGCGCAGTGCTGGTCGCCAAAGAAGGTGCAAAGTGGGGCGGACCGTCGTTCTACACGATGGCCACCGCCAGCGTCGGCTTCCAAGCCGGTGTGGCGGTGTCCGAAGTCGTGACGCTCGTGATGACGCAAAAGGGCATGGACTCGATGCTCGCGGCAAACTTCAAGATCGGCGGCGATGCAAGCGTTGCGGCGGGTCCGGTCGGCGCCGGCGCGAAGTCCGACATCACTGCGGACCTGATCGCATTCTCGCGGGCGAAGGGCGTCTACGGCGGCGTGAACGTCGATGGCACACTCGTCAATCTGTCCGACGATTGGAATCGTGCCTATTACGGCAAGAGCGTGCAGCCGGTCGATATCCTGGTGCGCGGCAGCGTGCACAACAAGGGCGCTGACAAGCTGCTTGCGGATGTCGCCCGCGCAACGGGCGGCAAGTAACGCGTTTTTCCGGCATGTCCGGGCGTCGCATGAGCGGCGCCCGGCACGTCGACTTGCCGCAGACCGCGGCAATCCGCGCGCCGCGCGCTGGATAGGAACTCGCTCAAAATGAGGCGCAGCCAATTTTGAGAGCATGGGTCGTCTGACCACGCATGTGCTCGATACGGCGCAGGGGCGTCCCGGCGCGGGCATCGAGGTCACCGTCTATCGGATCGACGATGGCCGTTCCCGTCTTGCAAGCGTGTTCACCAACGCGGACGGGCGCACCGACTGTCCGTTGCTCGAGGGTGCCGCGTTTGCGACGGGCGTCTATGAGATCGTGTTCGGCGCCGGCGCCTATTTCGCGCGTTCCGGCGCTAAACTGCCGAGTCCCCCGTTCGTTGGCGACGTCGTACTGCGTTTCGGCGTCGCCAACGCCGACGAGCACTACCACGTCCCGCTGTTGATGTCGCCCTGGAGCTACTCGACATATCGGGGGAGTTGAAGCAACTCCTGGATTTTTTGCGATGGCGAAGCAGAAGCCGAAGACGACCTCCCGCAGCACGCCGGTCCGCTTCGCGCTCGACGGCGAGATCGTCACGCTCGAAGATGTGGACCCGACCCGCACCGTGCTCCAGCTGGTGCGGGAAGATCTCGGCCGAATCGGAACCAAGGAAGGCTGCGCGGAAGGCGACTGCGGCGCTTGCACGGTCGTCGTCGGCGAGCTCGCCGGCAACGGGATTCGGTTTCGGGCGATCAACTCCTGCATTCAGTTCGTCCCCACGCTCGATGGCAAGGAGTTGATCACCGTCGAGAGCTTGCAAGGCGACGCCGGCGCGCTCCATCCGGTCCAGCAGGCGTTGGTCGATTGCCACGGTTCGCAGTGCGGCTTTTGCACGCCCGGCTTCGTGATGTCGCTGTTCGCGCTCTACAAGTCAGCGCAGCGACCGTCGCGGCGCGCGATCAACGATGCCCTCGCGGGCAACTTGTGCCGCTGCACCGGTTACCGGCCCATCGTCGACGCCGCATGCCGGATGTATGACGATCGCGACAGCAAGGCCGCGAAGGACGAGAACTGGATGAATTGCTCGTTCTCCTCGCCGACCGATGCACTGCCATTGGCGGGCGAACAAGCCATGATCGAGCGCCTCCGCGCGATCCGGCGCACCGGCACTCTGACGGTTGCGCACGGCACACGCAGCTATTTCGCGCCGGCGTCGTTGGCCGAGCTCGCGGCAATGCGCGAAGCGAAGCCGGCGGCGCGTCTACTCGCCGGCGGGACGGACGTCGGGTTATGGGTCACGAAGCAATTGCGCGAGCTGCCGTCGGTCATCTATGTCGGGAACGTGGCCGAGCTCGCGCAAGTCGATGTCGTCGATGACGCACTACGCGTTGGCGCCGCTGTTTCACTGACCGACGCGTTCGCGGCGCTGGTCGCCCACTATCCCGACCTCGACGAGCTGTGTCGGCGTTTCGCATCGCCGCCGATTCGCAATGCGGGAACGCTCGGCGGCAATGTCGCCAACGGTTCGCCGATCGGCGATTCGATGCCCGTACTACTGGCGCTTGGCGCGACGCTGACATTGCGACGCGGCGCATGCACGCGCGAGCTTCCGCTCGACGAATTCTATTTGGGTTACCAGAAGACCGCGCTCGGTCCGGGCGAATTCCTCGAGCGCGTGTCGATTCCGTTACGCAAAGCGCCGGCGATCGTGCGCTCGTACAAGGTTTCGAAGCGCTTCGATCAGGATATTGCCGCGGTCTGCGGCGGTTATTGCATCCATGTCGTAGATGGAATCGTCCAGAAAGCGCGGGTCGCATACGGCGGCGTTGCCGCGATTCCCAAGCGCGCGAAGCATTGCGAAAACGCGCTCGCGGGTAAGCCGTGGAGCGAGCCGACGGTCCGCGCAGCGATGAACGCGCTCGACCGCGACTACACGCCGCTTACCGACATGCGCGCAAGCGCCGCATACCGGCGGCGCGTGACGAAAAATCTCCTGTTCCGATTGTTCGTCCAGACGACGAAGCCCGGCCACGCGATCAATTTGCTCGAATTCGCGGAAGCGGCTTATGCGTCGTGACAAGGTCAAAGGGTCCGTCGGCGAACCGCTGCCGCACGACAGCGCGCATCTGCACGTCAGCGGCTCCGCGCGCTACGTCGACGACATTGCGGAGGTCCGCGGCACGCTGCACGCAGCGATCGGCATGTCCGAACGAGCGCATGCGCGGCTCGCCGCGGTGGATCTCGCGAAGGTTCGCGGTGCAGCGGGCGTCGTCGCCGTCATCGCCGCAAAAGACATTCCGGGAAAGAACGATTATGGGCCGGTCATCGCCGATGATCCCATTTTCGCGACAACGCTCGTTCAGTACCACGGACAATCGATTTTCGCGGTGGCCGCCGAAACGGTGAACGAAGCGCGGCGTGCCGTGAAGCTCGCCGGCATCGAGTACGAAGAGCTCGCTCCGTTGCTCACGGCCGAAGAAGCACGCGACGCGCAGTCGTTCGTGTTGCCGCCCGAGCGATTGGTGCGCGGCGATCCGCAGGCGGCAATTGCCAGCGCGCCGCATCGGCTGTCCGGCAGCGTTCGCATCGGAGGCCAGGAGCAGTTCTACCTCGAGGGCATGATCGCGTACGCGCTGCCGCAGGAGGACGGCACGATGCACGTTTATTCCTCGACTCAGCATCCGGGTGAAGTCCAGCATCAAGTTGCACATGCGCTCGGAGTTCCCGCTCACGACGTCGTTGTCGAGTGCCGACGTATGGGCGGCGCCTTCGGCGGCAAAGAGAGCCAGCCGGGACTCTTCGCGTGCATCGCCGCCCTCCTCGCTCGCCAAACGCGGCGGCCGGTGAAGCTTAGACTCGATCGCGACGACGACATTCGCATCACCGGAAAGCGCCACGATTTCGTCACTCGTTACGAGGTCGGATTCGACGACGAAGGCCGGATCCTCGGCGTCGAATTCGAGCTCGCGAGCCGCTGCGGCTACTCGGCCGACCTCTCCGGTGCGATCAACGATCGCGCGATGCTCCATAGCGACAATTGCTATTACCTCGAGAACGTCGCGATTCAATCGTATCGCGGCAAGACGAACACGGTGTCGAACACGGCGTTTCGCGGCTTCGGCGGGCCGCAGGGAATGCTCGGCATCGAGCAAGTGATCGATGACATCGCGCATGCGCGCGGTCTCGATCCGCTGTCGGTACGCAAGGTCAATTTCTACGGCGTCGACGAGCGCAACGTCACGCACTACCATCAGCCGGTCGTCGACAATGTGATTCACGAGATCGTCGCCGAGCTCGAACGCAGCGCCGATTATCACGCGCGGCGGCGCGCGATTCGCGACTTCAACGGAACGAGTCCCTATATCAAGCGCGGCGTCGCGCTGACACCGGTGAAGTTCGGCATCTCGTTTACGGCGACGCATTTGAATCAAGCGGGATGCCTGTTGCACGTCTACACCGACGGGACGTTGATGCTGAATCACGGCGGCACCGAAATGGGACAGGGTTTGTTCGTCAAAGTCGCGCAAGTCGTCGCGGCGGAGTTTGCGGTCGACGTCGATCGAATCCGCATCACCGCATCGGACACGAGCAAAGTGCCGAACGCCTCACCGACCGCGGCATCGTCGGGATCGGACATCAACGGCAAAGCGGCGCAGGCCGCGGCGCGCACGATCAAGCAACGGTTGGCCGACTTTGCGGCGCAGCACTTCGGCGTTGCACCGGATGCGATCGTTTTCCGCGCCAACGCGGTCCATGCCGGACAGAAATCGATCGCGTTCGACGAGCTGGTGAAGCTCGCCTATTTCGCCCGCGTGTCGCTGTCCGCGACCGGCTACTACCGCACGCCCAAAATCGGCTACGATCGAAAGACTTGGCGTGGCATACCGTTCTATTATTTCTGTTACGGCGCGGCGGTGACGGAAGTGGCGATCGACACGTTGACCGGTGAGAACCGAATGCTCCGCGTCGACATCTTGCATGACGTCGGACGCTCGCTCAATCCGGCCATCGACATGGGCCAGATCGAGGGCGGCTTCATTCAGGGCGTTGGCTGGCTCACGACCGAAGAGCTGTGGTGGAACGATAAAGGTGTGCTGATGACGCACGCGCCGTCGACCTACAAGATTCCGGTGGCCAGCGACGTGCCGCCCGTTTTCAACGTGCGGATTTTTGAATCCGGCGGCAACGCCGAGGATTCGATTCATCGCTCGAAGGCCGTCGGCGAGCCGCCGCTCATGCTGGCGATATCGGCGCTCCATGCGATCCGCGATGCGATCGCATCCACCGCCGACTATGCGCTGTCACCGAAACTCGACGCGCCCGCGACGCCCGAATCGGTGTTGCGCGCAATCGAGGAAATCGCGGCACGTCGGGAAATGTCGACCGCAACGAGCGTTGCGACCGAGGCGGTCGTCGAATGACGTCGAGCGGAACCCGCTGGATCGACGATCTCGTTCGATTGCGCGAGCGAGACGTCGCCGGCGTCGTCGTCACCATCGTCTCGGCGAAGGGTTCGGTGCCGCGTGAGCCGGGCACGAAGATGATCGTGACGGCAATGGAAGTCCTCGGCACGATCGGCGGCGGTCACCTCGAGTTGCAGGCAATCGGCATTGCCCGCGATCAGCTCGTCACGCAATCGGCGGATAAGTCCTTCCGCCGCTTTCCGCTCGGCGCGAGTCTCGGCCAATGCTGCGGCGGCCTCGTCAATCTTCTATTCGAGCCGGTCACCGGGGACGCGCCCTGGCTTCGATCCGCGTTCACGCTTCACCGCGATCGCGTGCCCTTCGTCATCGTCTCGCCGACGCGCGGCGCCGGCAACGCGAACAAGGCGATCGTCACCGCCGATCGCGTTGACGATCCCTCGCATCTCCTCGACGCGAACGCGCTCAGGGTAATCCGCGATCATCTTGCGCGGGGTGAAAACGCGTGCTTGTGGCGCACCGACGAGCGCGACGATGCCCCGCCTCTGTTCCTCGATCGAATCGCGCCCAGCGATTTCCGGATCGTGCTGTTCGGCGCGGGGCACGTCGGACGGGCGCTCGTCCGCGTTCTCGCCGCCGTCGACTGCAAAATCACATGGGTGGACGCGCGTGAAGCGGAATTTCCGCAAGAAATTCCCGCGAACGTGGATGTCGTCTGCACCGATGCGCCCGAAGCCGAGGTCGACGGCGCGCCGTCCGGCAGCCATTTTCTGGTGATGACGCACAGCCATCCGCTCGACGAGGCCATCTGCGGGCGGATCCTGCGCCGTGACGACTTCGCTTATTTCGGGCTCATCGGATCGCTCGCGAAGCGGCGGCAATTCGAGAAGCGACTCGAACGGCGCGGAACGCCGCGCGGACGATGCGCCGCGATGACCTGCCCGATCGGCATCGCGGGCATTCCGGGCAAGGAGCCGGCAACCATCGCGATCGCCGTCGCGGCGGAGCTGTTGCAGGCGCAGGCGCGCTACGCGGCGCGCTCGGCGAGCGTTCCAAGCTCGGTGCGACCCGCCCGCCGTTGATCGCAGACCGAATCGTCCGCGTGAACCCAGGCCCGCGATGAATCCGACGCCGAGCGCGCAGGCCGAACCGCCGCGTATCGAGCTTCGCGGCATCACCAAGATCTATCCGAGCGTCGTCGCCAACAACGACATCTCGTTCGCGGCGTGGCCCGGGGAGATTCATGCGGTGCTGGGCGAGAACGGTGCCGGCAAGAGCACGCTGATGAAGATCATCTACGGCGTCGTCAAAGCCGATGCCGGAGAGATCCTGTGGGAAGGAAGGCCCGTCGTCGTCGCGAATCCTGCGCACGCGCGCGATCTCGGTATCGGCATGGTGTTCCAGCATTTCTCGTTGTTCGACACGTTGACGGTCGTCGAGAACGTGGCGCTCGCCTTGCCGGGTAAGCCACCGCTCGGGCCACTCGCGAAGCGCATCACCGAAGTCTCCGAACGTTACGGCTTGCCGGTCGATCCGCGCCGGCGCGTGCATTCGCTGTCGGTCGGCGAGCGCCAGCGCGTCGAGATCATCCGCTGCCTGCTGGTCGATCCCCGCTTGTTGATCATGGACGAGCCGACGTCGGTGCTGACGCCGCAAGCGGTGCGCAAATTGTTCGATACGCTGCGCCAACTTTCTGCCGAAGGGCGCACGATTCTGTACATCAGCCACAAGCTCGACGAAATTCAGGCGCTGTGCACGAATGCGACCGTGCTGCGTGCGGGGGTCGTCACCGGCCATTGCGATCCGCGCAACGAGACGCCGAAGAGCATGGCGCGAATGATGATCGGCAAGGATCTGCCGCATCCGCAGCACGGCGCGGCGACGCCGGGCGTGGCGCGGCTCGAGCTCGTCGGCCTTTCGCGCAAGTCGCCCGACCCTTTCGGCACCGATTTGTCCGACGTCAATCTCGCCGTGCATGCGGGCGAGATCGTCGGCATCGCGGGCGTGTCGGGTAACGGTCAGCAGGAGCTGCTCGCCGCGATCTCCGGCGAAGCGCGGCTGGCCAAGCGACGGCAATTGATCCTGTGCGGCGCTATCGCGGGTCGATTCACCGCAGGCAGGCGGCGCAAGCTCGGCCTTTGCTTCGTGCCGGAGGAGCGGCTGGGCCGCGGCGCGGTGCCCGATATGTCCCTCGCCGAGAACGCGCTACTCACCGCGCATCGTCGCGGCTTCGTCAAAGGCGGACTGATTCGATTCCATGCAGTCGCGCGATTCGCCCAAACGTGCATCGACAAGTTCACCGTCAAATGCTCCGGTCCGGACGCTGAAGCCAAGAGTCTCTCGGGCGGCAATCTGCAGAAGTTCATCGTCGGACGCGAGATCCTGCAGCAACCGCAAGTGCTCGTCATCGCGCAACCGACATGGGGCGTCGACGTGGGCGCCGCCGCGTTCATCCGCCAGAAGATCATCGACCTGCGCAACGACGGCGTCGCGATCTTGGTCGTGTCCGAGGAGTTGGACGAGCTGTTCGAGGTCAGCGACCGGCTCGCCGTTATCGCGAAGGGCCGCCTTTCTCCGATCAAGGCGATTCGCGACACGAACGTCGAGGAGATCGGCGTCTGGATGAGCGGCATGTGGCCCGACGCCGTCGCGACCGTCCACGCCGATTTGGCCCGCGAAGAGAAGAAGCATGCGGCTCAAGCTTGAGGCGCGCGCCGAGCCATCCCGGCTCATGGGATGGCTCTCGCCGTTGATCGCGGCGACGCTCACGATCGTCGCCGGCTTCATTCTCTTCGTTGCCCTCGGCAAGAATCCGATGCAGGCGTTCTATACGTTCTTCATCCACCCCATACGCGATGTGAACGGCATCGCGGAATTGCTCTTGAAGGCGTCGCCGTTGATGTTGATCGGCGTCGGGCTCGCCTGCGGCTATCGCGCAAACGTCTGGAACATCGGCGCAGAGGGACAATTGGTCCTGGGCGCGATCTTCGCCAGCGGCATCGCTCTCCATTTCTATGGAAGCGAGAGTCGATTCGTGCTACCGGCGATGATCATCGCGGGCGCGCTCGGCGGCATGCTATGGGCCGCGATTCCCGCTTTTTTGCGCACGCGCTTCAATACCAACGAAATCTTGACGAGCTTGATGCTGGTCTACGTCGCCAATCTGCTCCTTTCCTGGCTGGTTCACGAGCCGTGGCGCGATCCCGAAGGCTTCAATTTTCCGCAGACGCGGCAATTCACCGATTCCGCGCTCTACCCGATTCTCATCGAGGGCACGCGTCTCAACCTCGGCTTTTTGCTTGCGCTCGCCGCCGTCGCAGTTGGCTACGTGTTCTTGAATCGCAGCTTTCTCGGCTTTCAGTTGCGCGTGGCCGGCTTCGCAGCGGATGCCGCGAAGTACGCCGGCTTCAGCGCGAAGCGCATGGTGTGGATGGGCATGCTCGTCGGCGGCGCATGTGCGGGACTCGCCGGCATGGGCGAAGTCGCAGGTCCGATCGGTCAATTGTTGCCGTCGGTGTCGCCGGGCTACGGCTTCGCAGCCATCATCGTTGCATTCGTCGGACGCTTGCATGCAGTCGGCATCCTGCTCGCCAGCTTGTTGATGTCGCTGCTCTATCTCGGCGGCGAAGCGGCGCAGATGGGACTCAGCTTGCCTTCCGCGATCACCGGACTGTTTCAAGGCATGCTGCTGTTTTTTTTGCTCGGCTCCGATGTGTTCATCAATTATCGCGTGAGGCTCGTGCGGCCGACCCCGAGCACGCCGATCGCCGTTTCGATATGATCGATTCGATCGTTCCGATTCTGGCTGCCGCAATCGCCGCCGGCACCCCGCTCGTGTTCGCGGCGTTGGGCGAGCTCGTCGTCGAGCGTTCGGGCGTCCTCAATTTAGGCGTTGAAGGCATGATGCTCGTCGGCGCGATTGCAGGCTTCTCGACCGCCGCGGCGAGCGGCAACCTCTGGCTCGGTGCGCTGGCCGGCATGGCGGCGGGCGCCGCGATGGCGCTGATCTTCGCGGTGTTGGCGTTGACCTTGATGGCCAATCAAGTCGCGTCAGGTTTGGCGCTCACGCTGTTCGGCATCGGGTTGTCCGCGTTCGTCGGCAAGCCGTTCGAAAGCGTTTCGCTCCTGAAGGAAGGGACGTTCGATGTGCCGCTGCTCGCGCAGATTCCGTTCCTCGGTCCGATCCTGTTTCGCCAGCACATTCTCGTCTACGTGAGCTGGCTTCTGTTCGCCGGCGTGTCGTGGTTCCTCTATCGAAGTCGCGCGGGTCTCGTCCTTCGCTCGATCGGCGAATCGCCGGAGTGCGCGCACGCGATCGGCTATCCGGTGATCCGCATCCGCTATCTCTCGACGCTGTTCGGCGGCGCGATGGCGGGCTTGGGCGGCGCGCACCTGTCCGAGTTCTATGCGCCAATGTGGGCCGAGGGAATGGTGGCGGGCCGCGGATGGATCGCGCTCGCCCTCGTCGTCTTCGCGACGTGGCGGCCGGCGCGCGTCATGCTGGGCGCGTATCTCTTCGGCGGCGTGACGATCGCGCAATTCTTCGCACAGGGCGCCGGTGTCGACGTGACGGCGCAACTGCTGTCGTCGCTGCCTTATCTTGCGACGATCGTCGTGCTCGTGATCATTTCACGCAACGTCCAGACGATCCGGCAGAATTCGCCCGTTTCGCTCGGCCGCGCCTATCGGCCCGATTGAAGTTGAACGATTGCAAAATGCCGTCCCACCCGTCAAGGAGACCACCCATGAATCGCCATCGCGTCACGCGTTTCGCCGGCGCTGCCATCGCCGGCGCGGCACTTGTATTTGCCGCGACCGCAACGGCACAGGAGCCGCTCAAGATCGGATTCGTCTACGTCAGCCCGATCGGCGACGCCGGATGGACTTATCAGCACGATCTGGCACGCAAGGAAATGGAGAAGGCGCTCGGTGCGAAAGTCCAGACGAAATACGTCGAAAACGTGCCTGAAGGCGCCGATGCCGAGCGCGTGATCCGCGAGCTCGCGGCCAGTGGGTCGAAATTGATTTTCACGACCTCGTTCGGCTACATGAATCCGACGATCAAAGTCGCATCGCAGTTTCCCAATGTGATGTTCGATCATGCGACCGGCTACAAGACCGCAAAGAATGTCGGGGTGTACAACGCGCGCTTCTACGAGGGCCGCTATCTGTGCGGCATCATCGCCGGGAAGATGACCAAAACCAACGTTGCCGGTTACGTCGCCGCCTTTCCGATCCCTGAAGTCGTGCAAGGGATCAACGCGTTCACACAAGGGATGCGCAGCGTCAATCCGAACGCCGAAGTGAAGGTGATCTGGGTGAACTCGTGGTTCGATCCCGGACGCGAGCGCGAGGCGGCGAACACGCTGATGTCGCAAGGCGCCGACATGCTGACGCATCACACCGACTCGACCGCCGTCGTTCAGGCGGCTGAAGAAAAAGGCAAAAACTCATTCGGTTATCACTCGGACATGTCGAAATACGGGCCGAAGACGCAACTCACTGCGACGACGCATCAATGGGGTGCGTTCTACACGAAGACCGCGAATGACGTCATCGCGGGCAAGTGGAAGCCCGAGAACATCTGGGGCGGCATCAAGGACGGCATGATCAAGCTCGCGCCGCTCAATCCCGCGGTCCCGAAAGATGTCGGCGACATGGTGGCCCAGGCGCAGAAGGATATCGTCGACGGCAAGCTGCATCCGTTCCAGGGGCCGCTCAAAGACAACACCGGCAAGGAGCGCGTGCCCGCGGGCAAGGCAATGACCGACGACGAAATGCAGAAGATGGACTTCTACGTCGCGGGGGTCCAGGGAAGCCTGCCGAAGAAGTAGCGTGCACCGCGCCCTATGATCGTGCCACGTCGCGGCAGGCCCCCGCTCCGGCTCCATTACCCCAGTCGGCTCCTCCAATCGAACGATGTGACGATGGAAGCGTACGTCCTCGACTGGCTGAATTTGCTGATCCGCTGGCTGCACCTGATCGCCGGCGTCGCTTGGATCGGCGCGTCCTTCTATTTCGTGATGCTCGACAACTCGCTGTCGCCGCCGACGCGCGGCGACGACGTGAAGCGCGGCGTGTTCGGCGAGCTGTGGGCCCTGCACGGCGGCGGTTTTTACGTCAGCCAGAAATTCCTGGCCGGTCCCAAGGGCGAGCCGCTGTCGACGAGCCTGCATTGGTCGAAATGGGAAGCCTATGCGACGTGGCTGTCGGGCATGGGATTGCTCGCGCTCATCTATTGGCTCGGCGCGAGCGCGTATTTGGTCGACAACAGCGTGATGCCGCTCTCGACGGGCATGGCGATTGTCATCAGCATCGCGTCCCTCGCCGGCGGCCTTCTCGTCTACGAGGGTTTGTGTCGCCTGCTCGAGGGACGCGAAACCCTCCTCGCGCTCGTCCTGTTCGCATTCATCGTTGCCAGCACGTGGGCGCTGTTCCGTTTGTTCAGCGCGCGCGCCGCGTACATTCACGTCGGCGCGATGATCGGCACGATGATGGTCGCGAACGTGTTCTTTCACATCATTCCCGGTCAGAAGAGGATGGTGGCCGACATCCGCGCCGGCCGCGCGCCCGATCCACGCCCCGGCATCATCGGCAAGCAGCGCTCCGTGCACAACACGTACTTCACGCTGCCCGTGTTGTTCACGATGATCAGCAATCATTACCCGATGACCTACAGCCATTCGCACGGCTGGCTAATCCTCGCGGTGATCATGCTTGCCGGCGTCCTGATCCGACAGTTTTTCGTCCTGCGTCATCGCGGCAGCGTCAAATGGGCGTTGCCGGCAGCGGGCATCGCACTGCTCGCCGCCGTTGCCGTCGCAATCGCGCCGAAGATCGCCGATCCATCGGGGAGCAAAGTCACGTTCGCGAGCGTCCGAACCGTGATGGCCGAACGCTGCCTGCCCTGCCACTCCGCGGAGCCGACCCAACCCGGGTTCGCGCAGCCGCCGAAGGGCATCGTGTTGGAGACGCCGGAACAGATCGCTGCCAACGCGCCGAAGGTGGCCGAAACCGTCGGCAACCGCTACATGCCGATCGGCAACCTGACGCAAATGACCGATGGAGAACGTGCACTGATCGCCACTTGGTTCGCGCAAGGCGCGGTGACGCGATAACGTGCAAACCCAATCGGCATTGTCGGGGGCAAAACGGATCGACGCGTTCCGCGCGTCGCTCTTCCATTTCGTCGCCGATCCTCTCGAGTCCGGCGAGCGCTCCTACGAATTTTTCGACGACGGCGTGCTGGTGCTGGCCGACGGCATCGTCGCAGCCGCGGGCGAGGCACATGCATTGCTGCCGACATTGCCGTCCCACGCCACGCTCGTCGATCACCGCGGCAAGCTGATCGCCCCGGGCTTTGTCGATACGCATGTTCACTATCCGCAGACGGACATCATCGCGGCGCACGGCGAGCAGCTCCTCGAATGGCTCGGGCGCTACACCTATCCCGCCGAGCGACGTTTCGACGACCCATTGCACGCCCGCGAAGTTGCCGATTTTTTTCTCGCCGAGCTCCTTCGCAACGGGACGACGACCGCGATGGTCTTCGCGACCGTGCATCCGCAATCGGTCGATGCGTTCTTCGAATCCGCGCAAGCGCGCGGCGCACGGATGATTTGCGGCAAATGCATGATGGACCGCCATTGCCCCGAATTTCTGCGCGACACCGCGCAATCGTCTTACGAAGACTCGCGGGCGTTGATCGAGCGTTGGCATCACCGCGACCGTCTTCTCTACGCCGTCACGCCGCGGTTCGCGCCGACATCGACCGACCAGCAGCTCGAATTCGCAGGGCGATTGCTGGACGAGCATGCAGGCGTCTATTTACAAACACATGTCGCGGAAAATCGCGCCGAGGTCGCGTGGGCTCGCCAGTTGTTTCCATGGAGCCGCAGCTATCTCGATGTCTACGACCACTTTCGGTTGCTGCGAGAACGTGCCGTTTACGGACATTGCATCCACTTGGACGAAGACGATCGCGCGCGCATGGCGGAAACCGGTGCGGCGATGGCGTTTTGTCCGACGTCGAATCTGTTCCTCGGCAGCGGATTGTTCGACGGCGACGCCGCGCGCCGCCATCAGGTTCGCGTCGGACTCGGCACCGACGTGGGCGGCGGGACGAGCTTCTCGATGCTGCGGACGCAGGCCGAGGCATACAAAGTCGTGCAACTTGCCGGCGGCCGATGGTCGCCGCTGTCGCCCTTCTATCACGCGACGCTCGGCGGCGCGCGGGCGCTTTATCTCGACGACCGCATCGGCAATTTCGCGCCCGGAAAAGAAGGCGACTTCGTCGTTCTCGATTTGGAAGCGACACCGCTGCTCGCGCGGCGCATTCGCCACGCGGCGAGCCTGGCGGAGCGCCTGTTCGCGCTGGCGATGCTGGGCGACGACCGCAACGTCGTCGCAACGCATTTGCTGGGCAGCCGTCAAGCGCTCTGAGCGCATGCATGGAACAAGCGAACGCCTGCTGCTGTTGGCAGGACATCCGACTTTTTGCGCTTGGAGGAACAGTGAAAACGCTTTGGTTCGTGGGCTTGGCCGTCGGATTGTGGATCGCCGCTGCCGCCGATGCGCAAACCACGACGCGGCTCCGCGGCACGATCACGGCGATCGACGGCAACACGATGTCGGTCAAATCACGTGATGGAAAAGACGTGAAAGTGCAACTGCCCGACAACGTGAGCGTGGCGGTTGCAAAGGCCATTCGGTTCGAGGACATCAGGCAGGGCGACTACGTCGGCGCCACGACGACGACGAAGCCCGACGGCACGCTCAGCGCCGTTGAACTTCATTATCTGCCCCCGGCCGTTCCCGAAGGTCAGGGGCCGTGGGATTTGCAGCCCGGCTCGACGATGACCAATGCCAAGGTAAGCTCGATCGTCGCCGCGGCCGACAAACGCGAGCTGACGCTGCAATACAAGGATGGAACCGCGAGAATTTACGTTCCCGAAAACGCGCCGATCGTACGCGCCGTTCCTGGATCGCGCAGCGACCTTCGCGCCGGCGAATACGTCTTTGCCGCCGTGCAAACGGCGCCCGACGGGACGATGACCGCGCCGCGCGTGCAAGTCAGCAAGGACGGCGTGAGGCCGCCGCAGTAGCGCGCATCAATCGAGGCGTTTGAGCAGCGCGAGAACCCGTTCGAACGTCTTGCCGTACGGCGGATAGAGCAAGCGCGCTGCGGCAATGCGCGGCTGAACGAATACCGATTTCTCATGGCTGAACGTGCGAAAGCTCCGTTCGCCGTGATAAGCGCCGAAGCCCGATCCGCCGACGCCGCCGAACGGAAGTCCCTCGTGGGCGAAATGCCACAGCGTGTCGTTGACCGTCACGCCGCCGGCGAGTGTCTCGCGTAGCACGCGCTCGCGGCGCGCGCGATCGCTGCCGAAGTAATAAAACGCCAATGGATGCGGTCTCGCGTTGATGAGCGCGATTGCCTCGTCGAGCCCGTCGTACGTCTCGACCGGGAACAGCGGGCCGAAAATCTCTTCGCGCATGATCGTCATCTGCTCCGTCGCACCGATGACGAGAGTGGGCGCGAGCGTGCGCGAGCCTACGTCACCTTCGCCCAACGCCACGATGCGCGCGCCCTTCTCTCGCGCGTCGTCCAGCAACGCAACCAGGCGATGCAAATGACGCTCGTTGACGATCGACGTGTAATCCGGATTGTCGGCAAACGTTGGATAGAGCCGGCGCGCGGCGTCGCCGATTGCGGCAACAAAGGCATCGATACGATCGGACGGCACGAGCGCGTAGTCCGGCGCGATGCAGGTTTGCCCCGCATTCAGCAGCTTGCCCGCGACGAGCCGCGGCGCAACGAGCGCCAGATCGGCATCGCGATCGATCAGGACCGGCGACTTGCCGCCGAGCTCGAGTGTCACGGGCGTCAGATTTTCCGCGGCCGCGCGCGCGACGGCGCGACCGACGGCCGTCGAGCCCGTGAAGAACAGGTGATCGAACCGCACGTGCGCGAACGCCTTTCCGACGTCGGCGTCGCCGAGCACGATCGCAAATTCATCATCGTCGAACTCGGCGCTGATGAGATTTTTCAGTAACGCCGACGTTTCGGCGGTAATCTCGGAAGGCTTCAACAAGACGCGATTGCCCGCGGCGAGCGCGCCCACTGCCGGCGCCAACGCGAGCTGAACCGGATAATTCCACGGGCTGATGATGCCGACGACGCCGAGCGGCTGCGCGAGCACGCGCGCGGTACCAGGCAGGAGCTTGAGCGGCGTCGTCACGCGACGCGGGCGCATCCAACGCCGCAAATGCCGCATTGCGTAGCGTGTCTCCGCTGCAACGATGTAGAGCTCGGCGAGCCGGGTTTCGTGCGCCGAGCGATGCCCGAAGTCGCGATTGACCGCCTCGCAGAGCGCGCGCTCGTGAACGGTGACGAGGTTCCGGAGTCGTCGCAGCCTGTCGCGCCGGACCGCCAACGAAGGAAACGGTTCGCCGACGAATGCGCCGCGTTGCAGCGCGAACAGACGATCGAGCTCTTGCACCTCGGTGGTCACGACCGACCGTGCGAATGCGATGCTCATCGGCCGATTATAGGGCCGGGAATCGCTATCGAGCGCGCGTCACCTCGGAATGGATTCGTTCGTTGGCGGGAACCGGCGCACGTCGCAACACCGCCGCGGTGCCGGCAATGATCATGACGGCGCCGCCCAACATCGGCAGCGTGACGGTCTCGTCGAGAAACAGAACACCCCACATCATCCCGAGCGCCGGCAGCAGAAACGTCACCGTCATCGCTCGCGTGGGGCCCACGTTGGCGATCAATCGAAAATAGAGCAAATAGGCGACACCGCTGCACACGAGCGACAGCGCGAGCATGTTCACGACGATGACCGCGGTGATCGGTCCCGGCGCGGGCGCGAACGGCAATCCCGGCAGCAACTCGAGACCGGCGAACAGTTGGGTCCAGCCGGCGGCCGCGATCGGGTTCAAGCGCGCACCGCGTTTCTTGAGCCAGACGCCCGAGAGCGCGTAACAAAGCGCGGCGCCAAGGCTTGCCGCAATCGACCATCCAATCGCCGCATCGAGCTCGATCGGACCCGCCCGGCTCACGAGCACCACGCCTGCCACGCCCGCTGCGAGTCCACCGAGCTTGGCCAGCGTCAAACGCTCGGAGAGCCACACCGCCGCACCCAGCGCCGCAAACGACGGCGTCGCGGCGTTCAGGATCACCAGATACGACGCCGGCAGGTGAATTGCGGCCAGCGCGAACAATATAAAAGGCAGCGCGCAGTTCAGGAATCCGATGAACGCATACGCACGCCAGTGTCGCTTGACGTCGGCATCGAGACGGATGACGGCGAACCAGGCGACGAGCGCGACGCCGGCGATCAGCGCGCGCAAAAATGGGACCCAGACCGGCCCCAATGCGGGGACCAGCACCCGAATGAATACGAACGACAGACTCCAGATCAGCGCAAGCGCGAGGAGTCGCGCGATATCCGGTCGCGTCATCTAAATCAGGCGGCGTGCCGCGCGGGGACGACCACTGACCGCTCAAGCGCGACCGAGCGCTCGAGCGCCAGCAGCCGTTGTTTCCGATCGAGTCCGCCCGCGTATCCGGTCAACGAGCCGTCGGAGCCGACGATTCGATGACAGGGCACGATGATCGACAGCGGATTACGTCCCGTTGCCGCGCCCGCGGCACGCGCGCTGCCAGCATGACCGATGCGGGTCGCGAGGCCAGCGTAGGTCTTCGTCTCGCCGCACGGCACTTCTGCGATCGCATTCCATATCGCACGTTGAAACGGTGTTCCCAACGGGCCGAGCGGCACGTCGAAACACGTGCGCGAGCCGGCGAAGTACTCGTCGAGTTGACGCCGCGCACCGTTCAGCACCGGCACTTGCGCGTCCTCTGTCCACGCGGCGTCGACGGAGGGAAAATATTTCTGATCGTGGAAGTAAACGCCGCACAGCGCGTCGTTGCCGGCTACGAGCAGAACGTCGCCGAGCGGACTCGGCATCCAGGTATAAGAGATTCGCAAATTCATGACAGTCCTTTCCACAAATGCATGACGGCATAGGCGCGCCAGGGGCGCCATACCTCGCTGCGAACGAGGGCACGCGCCGGGCGCGTCTCGTTCATTGCCTTCAACACGATCCGATCGTTCGCGAGAAACGCGTCCGGCCAGCGGAGCGCCCGCATCGCGATGTAATGCGCCGTCCACGTTCCGACGCCGGCGATCGTCTGCAGTTTTTCGATTGTCGCGTCGACATCGCCGCCGGGGCCGACATCGACGTCGCCATTCGCCACCGCGGTCGCCATGGCAACGACCGTTTTCGCGCGAGACAACGGCATCCCGATCCGCGCGATGTCGGAAGGGTCATACGCAGCAATACGCGCAGCGGCCGGGAAGAGCGTCGACACACCTTCTCTCGCGTTTGGCAGCGGCGCTCCGAGCTCGCGGGTCAATCGGCCGAGCAGCGTGCGCGCCGCGCGCACCGTGATCTGTTGCCCGACGACAGCACGTACCGCCAGCTCGAAGCCATCGAATGTGCCGGGAACACGCAGGCCCGGATGCGTCCTGGCGAGATCGCCCAGGCATTCGGACACCTGCACCGGATCGCAGCCGAGGTCGAACGCATGCTTGACGCGCGAAAGCACGTGCGGGACGACATGCGCGAACGACGCCGAGATGCTCACGATGAGCGCATTTTTGCGCGGGGAGCGCCTGATTTCGATCGTTCCACTGTGCGTCGTCCCGCGATGTTCGATCGACAGTGTGCGGCGATACCCGTGCGCACTGACCGATTCGACACCATCGATTGCACGAGCACGCAGGAAATCGAGCAGCGCGTCGAACGCATACGGAGGACGATAGGCGAGCTCGAACGTGAGCACATCGGGCAGCCGATGGGGACCAGTGTCCTTGCGCAACCGCGACGGCGCCATGCGATAGCGTGCCTTGAACAATGCGTTGAACCGGCGCAGGCTCTGGAAGCCGCTCGCCAGGGCGATCTCGGTGACCGGTAATGCCGTATCGGTCAGCAAACGCTTCGCGAGCAAGAGACGCTGCGTCTGCGCATATTCGATCGGCGCGACGCCGAACTGCGCCGCGAAACTGCGCCGCAAATGCCGGCTCGTGACGCCGATCCCGCGGGCGAGTCCCTCGAGTCCACCCTCGTCGAGCGCGCCGTTCTCGATCCGATCCACGGCCGCCTGACCCAGACGCGCCGTCGCATCGACGCTCGCGTTGCCCGGGGCAAGCTCGGGACGGCAGCGCAGGCACGGGCGATAACCTTCGACCTCCGCGGCCGCGGCGCTGGGAAAGAAATGGCAATTCTCGCGCCGCGGCGTCCGCACCGTGCACACGGGACGACAATAGATTCGCGTCGACGAAACACCGACGAAGAATCGGCCGTCGAAACGCGCGTCGTGCGTCGCGAGCGCGCGGTAGCAGCTTTCGGCATCCAGCATCATGGTTCGGATTATGCGCGCGCAGCCGCGCGAGTACTCGCCGTTTTCGGACCTCGAAACAACAGCGCAGCGAATCGGTTTTCGCGTTCGGACCGAGTTCCGCATAATGCGGGGCTCCCAGCCATTCGATTCGGAGCGCTCGATGATTCGCCCGTTTTGCCGCTTCGCGGTTGCGCTCGTTGCGCTCTTGCTCGCAGCGACCAGTTCCGCGCAAGACAAGCTCACGTTTGCGACCGATTGGCTCGCCCAGTCGGAGCACGGCGGCTTTTATCAGGCGCAGGCCGAGGGGATCTATAAGAAATATGGGCTCGATGTGGAGCTCAAATCGGGCGGGCCGCAGGTGAACGGGCTGCAACTGCTTGCGGCGGGTCGATTGGACATCGTGATGGCCGATGCATTGCAAGTCCTGTCGGCCGTCGAGCAGCGGATTCCGGTGACGGCGATCGCCGCGACGTTCCAGAAGAATCCGGCCGTCATCATCGCGCATTCGGGAACGAAGAGTCTCGCCGATCTCAAAGGCAAGCCCATCGCGATCAGCGCGGCGAGCAATACGACGTTCTGGCCCTGGTTGAAAGAGCGCTATGGATTCGGCGACGAGCAAAAGCGACCGTACGCGTTCAGCGTACAACCTTTTCTCGTCGATCCCGCGCTGTCGCAGCAGGGATTCGTCACGTCCGAGCCCTTCTCGATCGAAAAAGGCGGCATTACGCCCGTCGTCTTTCTGCTCGCCGATCTCGGCTATCCGCCGTATTCCGAAACGCTCGTCGTGACGCGCGATACGCTTGCAAAACGAAGTGACGCGTTGCGCCGTTTCGTGCTCGCCTCGGCGGAGGGCTGGAAGAGCTATCTCGCAAATCCGGCGCCCGGGAACGCCCTCATCAAAAAAGCGAACCCGCAAATGGGCGACGACCTCCTGGCGTACGGCGTCGCCAAGATGAAGAGCTACGCAGTCGTCGAAGGCGGCGATGCGAAAACGCGCGGCCTTCTCACGATGACCGACGCGCGCTGGCGAGGGACGGTCGCATTTTTGCACGCGGCCGGGCTGTCGAAGCCGAATGTCGATTATGCGAAAGCGTGGACGCTTGACCTCGTGAACAACGTGAAGGTCTTGCCCTGAACGAGAGCGAAGCGCCGATCGTCGCGGTCCGCGCTGCGACGAAGCGGTTTCCAAATGGGACGCAGGCGCTCGCACCGGTCGACCTGGATGTACGCGACGGCGAGTTCGTCACGCTGCTCGGCCCATCCGGCTGCGGAAAAACGACGCTCCTCAATCTGATCGCGGGACTGACCGATCCATCGAGCGGAGCGATCGCGTGGTGGGGCGGAGCGTTCGCCGCCACGGGCGGTCCCGGGCGCAAGATCGGCTTCGTGTTTCAAACGCCGACGCTGATGCCTTGGGCGCGTGTCGACGCGAACGTTCGCTTGCCGCTCGATTTAGCGCGCGAGGATCGCGCCGCCGCAGAGCGTGCGGTCACGCATGCGCTCGGTCTCGTGGGACTCGCCGATTTCGCCCGTCATTTTCCGCGCGAGCTTTCCGGCGGCATGCAGATGCGGGTGTCGATCGCCCGCGCGCTCGTGAACTCGCCGGATTTGTTGTTGCTGGACGAGCCGTTCGGCGCGCTCGATGAATTCACGCGCGAGCGCCTCGACGACGAGCTGTTGCGGCTGTGGGCGCAGGAGCGGCTCACCGTCGTCTTCGTGACGCACAGCATCGCGGAGGCGGTATTCCTGTCGACGCGGGTCGCGGTGATGGCGGCGCGTCCCGGCCGCATCCTCGATGCGATCGCGATCGAGGAGCCCTTTCCTCGCAAGGGCGCGTTTCGCGTGTCGACGAAGTTCGCAAGCTACGCGCAGCAACTGTCACAGCTCGTGGCAGCGGCGGGCAGCGAAGCGCAGACCGTGCGATGAGCATGACAATGCAGGCGCCCCGGGCGCTGCGCTTCGCCGCGCCGGCGATTCTCGCACTCGTCGTGATCGCGCTCTGGCAGTTCCTCACCGACCTCTACGCAGTCCCGAGCTACCTGGTGCCATCGCCCGCGCTTATCGCCACGACGCTCTTCGCCGATCACGCGCTGTTATTGCGCTCGCTGGCGGTGACGCTCGGCATTGCCCTCACCGCGCTTTTTCTTGCGACCGTGCTGGGCGCGCTGATCGCGCTCGTATTCGTGCAGAGCCGATGGATCGAAATGAGCCTGTTTCCCTATGCGGTGATGCTTCAGGTGACGCCGATCGTGGCGATCGCACCGCTTATCATCATTTGGGTGAGGAACGCTTGGGCGGCGCTCGTTTTGTGCGCGGTGGTGGTCGCCATCTTCCCGATCATCTCGAACACGACGCTGGGACTGCGAAGCGCGGATCCCGGACTCCTGAATCTGTTTCGCCTGTGCCGCGCGAGCCGCTGGCAAACGCTCACCCGACTTCGAATCCCCGGCGCCCTGCCGTATTTTTTTGGCGGCCTGCGCATCGCGAGCGGCCTCGCGTTGATCGGCGCCGTCGTTGCCGAATTCGTCGCGGGGACGGGGGGCAGCGGTGCCGGGCTCGCGTACCAGATTCTGCTCGCCGGCTTTCAGCTCAATATCCCGCGCCTCTTCGCCGCGCTCGTCCTGATCACGGTCGCCGGCGTCGTGCTTTTCGCGCTAACATTGATGATCTCGCGTCTGGCACTTCGCCGCTGGCACGAAAGCGAGCTGGAACCGGCTGACTAAGTGTCGTGGTCGGACGACACCCCACACTCCGGTAGGCGGGAGCCCTACAGACGAGTTTGCGCCTCGTCACTACGATCTACGAGTCTCGTATCGAAGGGTCGACTACGTGCGACTATCGCTGCGCTTTCTGGTTCCGTTGCTGGTGGCGCTGGCCGCATTTGCGTACGCCGCCGTGCCCTTTGTAGACGGAATGATGCAACGCTGGTTCGTCCGCGATCTGGACGAGCGCTCGGCGCTGATCGCCTATACGGTCGAGGAGCCGCTGCGGCAGTTGTTGGTCGATCCCACGCCTTCGCGGATCACCGCGTTCTTCAACCGATTGACGCAGGACCAGCAGCTTTACGCCGTTGGCTATTGCCCGGCCGGCGCGACCAAGCCGATCGCGTCCGAGCGCTTTCCCGCGGAAATCGGTTGCCACACCGTCGACGCGAATCCGCGCAGCGATCGGCCATCGACGTTGAACTACGGCACCTTGCATCTGACCGCGGCCGCGCTCGGTCCCACCATCGACCCGGGCGGCGACCTGGTCGTCGTCAACGACACGAGCTTCATCGCGAATCGACGGGCGGAAACGCGGCGCTACCTGTTCTACTTTTTCGTTGCGCTGGGCGCGATGGTTGCGCTCATCACCGTCGTGATCGGTCAACTTTCATGGCGCGGCTGGGTGCAGGGCCTGCGGGCGCTGCTTCGCGGCGAAGGCCTCTGGCGTCCGGCAACCGCAGAGGCGTCCCCCGAGCTTCGTCCGTTCGCCCGGGACGTCCGTGAGCTCGTGCGCGAGCTCGAGCGCCAATATCGGCCGCACAACGGCGACAGCCGTGTCTGGACGCAGGAAACGCTGCGCACGGCGCTGCGCAGCGAGTTGCGCGGCAACGACGTCATCGCCGTGTCCAATCGCGAGCCGTACATCCATATCAAGACCGATCAAGGCATCCGCGTTCAGCGTCCGGCGAGCGGTCTTGTCACCGCGCTCGAGCCGGTCATGCGCGCCTGCTCCGGCGTGTGGATCGCGCACGGCAGCGGATCGGCCGACCGCGACACCGTCGACCGCAACGATCGCGTGGGCGTACCGCCCGATCACCCGAACTACCAGGTTCGTCGCATTTGGCTCACGCCCGAGGAAGAGGCCGGTTACTACGGCGGCTTCTCGAACGAGGGATTGTGGCCGCTGTGCCACATCGCGCACGTGCGCCCGACGTTCCGCACCAGCGATTGGAACCACTACGGCAAGGTGAATGCGAAGTTCGCCGATGCGGTCGCGAACGAATCGAAGACGCCCGATCCGATCGTGCTGGTGCAGGACTATCACTTCGCGCTCCTGCCGCAGATGATTCGCGAGCGGTTGCCGCGGGCGACGATCATCACGTTCTGGCACATTCCGTGGCCGAATCCCGAAGCGTTCGCGATCTGCCCGTGGCGCGAGGAATTGCTCCGCGGCCTGCTCGGCAGCAGCATTCTCGGCTTCCATACGCAGTTCCACTGCAACAACTTTCTCGACACCGTCGATCGGCTCCTCGAAGCGCGCGTGGACCGCGAGGCGTTTACCGTGACGCGTGGCGGACAGACGACGGCGATCCGGCGTTATCCGATCTCGATCGAATGGCCGCCGGCGGCGCTCGCCCACGTGCCGACCGTCGAGCGCGCGCGCCGCGCGGTGCGCGAACGTTTGGGTCTGCCCGAAAACCATCGACTCGGCATCGGCATCGATCGTCTCGATTACACGAAGGGCGTGATCGAACGCTTCCAGGCAATCGCGCGTCTGCTCGAACGCGAGCCGCGATGGGTGGGCCGCTTCTCGTTCGTCCAGATCGCGGCACCGACGCGCGGCACGATCGGCGAATATCGCGATTATTTCGATCGCGTGACCGCGCTCGCGCAGCAGATCAACGGGCAATATCCGGATGTGCGGTATCCTCCGATCATATTGATCGCCGAGCATCATGAGCCCGAATCGGTCTACGAATACCATCGCGCCGCCGATCTCTGTTTCGTCAGCAGCCTGCACGACGGCATGAATCTCGTCGCAAAAGAATTCGTGGCCGCGCGCGACGACGAGCAAGGCGTGCTGATCCTGTCGCGTTTCGCCGGCGCGTCGCGCGAACTGCCCGAAGCGCTGGTGGTCAATCCTTACGATGCCGATCAATGCGCGTCGGCACTGAACGTAGCGCTCACGATGTCGCCCGACGAGCAACGCGACCGGATGCGGCTGATGCGCAGCATCGTCCGCGAATTCAACGTCTACCGCTGGGCGGGACGCATGCTTTTCGACGCGGCCGCCATGAGGCAGCGCGATCGGTTTCGCGTCGACCTGGCCGTTCCGGGCCGCGTCTAAGGCCCTAACGAGCGATGCCGTCGGATGTCGCGCCACTCACGCGCGATCCGCAGCGTCGAACACGCCACCGGCGTCCACCGCCCACCCCGCTCGACGAGCGCTGCGCGCTCTTTCTCGACATCGACGGCACGTTGCTCGAATTCGCGCCGACGCCGGATGGCGTCGTCGTCGACCGCGAACTCGCCGACTTGCTGACGGCGCTCGGGCGCGCGCTCGATGGCGCCGTTGCGCTGATCACCGGGCGGACGCTCGCCAATGTCGATAAGCTTTTCGGAAGCGGGTCCAAGCAACTCGTCGCGGGACTGCATGGCAGCGAGCGTCGCTCAGCCGACGGGTCTGTCTACCGGCACGAGCGCGCAGCCAAAGAGTTAGCGCAGTTGCGCGAAGACATGGCTCGCTTCGCCGCCCGCCACAAGGGTCTGATGTTCGAGGACAAGGGCACGGCGTTCGCCATCCACTATCGACGCGCGCCCGCGCTCGCCTCGATCGTTCATCGCACGCTGCGCCGGCATGCCGCGCACGCGTCGATCGTCGGCTGGCAATTGCAGCGCGGCAAAGGGATTCTCGAACTGCGCCCCGAGGGCCGTGACAAGGGCACGGCCATCTTCGACTACTTGCGCGAGCCGCCGTTCGAAGGCCGCAAGCCGGTGTTCGTCGGCGACGACTTGACCGACGAATTCGGCTTCGACGCCGTTGCGGCACTGGGCGGACAAGCGGTCAAGGTCGGACCGGGTCCGACGAGCGCGGCGTACCGATTGCCCGATGTATCGGCCGTGCGGGAATGGCTCGGCGAATCGCTGGCGCAGATCGAGGGACGGCCGATGACGGCGCGGTAGCGTTCGTCGATTGGCGGCTTCCTCGGCAATAATGCGGCGTCTCGGCCGCCCGTTCGAGAGAATGGCCGCACAACGCTACGACATCTTCTGCAAGGTCGTCGACAACTACGGTGATGCCGGTGTGAGCTGGCGTCTCGCGCGGCAGCTCGTTCGAGAGCATGAGATCGCCGTCACGCTCTGGATCGACGCGCTTCCAAGCCTCGCAAAGATCGCCCCGGGCATCGATCCGACGCGCGATGTTCAGTCGAGCAATGGCGTTCGCGTTCGCGCCTGGCAGGAGGCGTTCTTGCGGATCGAGCTTCCCGATGTCGTCATCGAGGCGTTCGGCTGTGGCTTGCCGGACGCCTACGTCGATGCGATGGCCACGGCGCAGCGCGCGCCGATTTGGGTGAATCTCGAATATTTGTCGGCCGAGCCGTGGGTCGAGTCGGCGCATGCGCTGCCCTCAGCGCAGCCGCGATTGCCGCTCACCCGCTATTTCTATTTTCCGGGCTTTACCGATCGAACCGGCGGATTGCTGCGGGAAGCGGGTCTGCTCGAGGCGCGCGAGCGCGCGCAAGAAGGCGCCGGTGATCGAGACGCGCTTTGGCGCCTGCTCGGGCTCTCGTGCGCGGAATCGAGCATCGTCGTTTCCCTGTTTTGCTATGCGAATGCGTCGTTGCCTTCATTGCTAGACGCTTGGGCGGAGGGCGACGAGTCCGTGTTCTGTCTGGTTCCGGAAGGCGTGGCCACAGCCTCGCTCGATGGATGGACCGGCGGCAATGTGCCGCACGCCGGCCAGACACTGACGAGAGGCCGTTTGTCGCTCGCGACGCTGCCGTTCGTTGCGCAGGATGATTACGACCGCCTGCTCTGGCAATGCGACGTCAACATCGTACGCGGCGAAGATTCGTTCGTACGCGCGCAATGGGCAGCGCGTCCGTTTGTTTGGCACATCTACCCCCAGGCGGACGACGCGCACCGGGTCAAGCTCGAGGAATTCCTTCGTCGCTTCGAGATCGGTCTGGATCCACACGCCGCGGAAGCCGTCAACCGCTTCTGGCTGGCGTTCAACGACAACCGGCCGGACGCCGCCGCGCTCGAGTGGGCGCCCTTTCGCGCGGTACTGCCGCAGCTCCGGGACCATGGCAGGCGCTGGGCCGACCGGCTTCGCCGCCATCGTGATCTGGCCACTGGCCTGGTCGAATTCTGCGACGCTCGGCTATAATGTCAGGTTACGCGAAATCACCATAGAAACCTCAACTTAATACGGACGTCCAACGTCCGTGGCTCCCTAGGAATCGCCATGAAACTCGCACAGGAAGTTCGCGCCGGCAACGTGATCATGGTCGGCCCGAATCCGATGGTCGTCCAGAAGGCCGAATTCACGAAATCCGGCCGCAACGCCTCGGTCGTCAAGATGAAGCTCAAGAACCTCCTGTCGGGCGGCGGCACGGAGACCGTGTATCGCGCCGACGAGAAGTTCGATGTGATCCAACTCGAGAAGAAGGAAGTCACCTACTCCTATTTCGCCGATCCGATGTACGT
>DASXPO010000056.1:0-49621 GCA_036493535.1 Casimicrobiaceae bacterium | reverse complement strand
GCAGACGCTCACGCCGAACGCCACGCCGATTGCCGCAACGGCCGCGCCGCTCATCGGAATTCTGTGTGAACCGCGGCGTCACGTTGCCCGCGCATTCGATGCGTGCAATTAGCGCGCGTTAGCGAACAGTCAAGGGACGCTCCCATGCCTCTTGCGGCCGAAGTAAACAGCGGGAAAAAACCCGTTCTCGCCTTTTGCGCAAAAACGGCCTGCCGAAGAAGTGCTTTAGCATTTTGTTTCATGTAGTTGCGGCTCACACTTCGAGCATGTTCCGGAACGTTTTCGACGATGAATCCCCAACGTGCGACCCGTCCCGCTGTTGTTTCGACACAACAGCGCCCGAACGACCAACATTCGGTCCGCGTGTCGGCTTGCCAATGCTTTCCTCGCTTTGGCACAATGAGTCGCAACTTCTCGAGTGCGCTGAGAAGGTTTCGATGGCAGGCGCAAAAAAGCTTGGATTCCCTTGCCAATTTTATCCGTTAGAGGAGAGACTCAATGAACAAGAAGCTCGTCGCCGTCGCCGTCGCGGGCGTGCTTGCAGCTCCATTGGCTGCGCAGGCACAAACCGCGAACGTCACACTGTACGGCCGGCTGAACATTGATTACGAACTGGTCAACGGCAAACAGGCTGACGGCTCGAACCCGAATGTCTCGCGCCTGAGCTCGAACTCGTCGCGCCTCGGCGTTCGCGGGACCGAATCGCTGGGCGGCGGCCTGAATGCCATCTTCCAGATCGAATCGAATGTGTCCGGCGACACCGGCAACAGTTCTACGTCCGGCTTCGCGAGCCGCGAAACGTTCGTCGGCCTGCAAGGTTCATGGGGAACGTTCAAGATGGGCAAGTTCCTGATGCCCTACGACGATCTGCATCCGATTTTCGGTAACGTCCCGACGTACACGACGTCCATCCTGTCGACGGCCGACCTGTGGTCGCAAGGCACGTTGTCGAAGTTCGCGGGCGGTTTCGACGCGCGTCTCGGCAACTCGCTCCGTTATGACTCGCCGGTGTACAGCGGCTTCAACTACAGCGCGCAAGTTTCGCTGCGCGACTCGTCGGGCTTCGCCGACAACACGGGCCCGTCTGCCAATCCCGCGAACCCGATTCTCGGCGGCGACAACGGCGATCACGCGTCCGAACTGCGCCATGCGTATGTATTTGGCATCGCCGGTTACTACAACAACGGTCCGATCCAGGGCGGTATCGGTTACGAACGCAACATCAAGGTTCGCAACTACTCCGTCACGGGCGGCACCTTGAACGCCAGTGACTATGCGTTCACCCTCACGGGTGCGTACAACTTCGGCGTCATCCGTCCGGCGTTGGTGTACGAACGCCTCGAATACGAAGTCCCGCCCGCGGGCGCGACGACGTCCTCGGGCCTGGCGAAGTTGAAGCGCGATTTCTGGGGGGTCAGCGTCACCGCGCCGATCGGTCCGGGCGCTCTGTACTTCTTCTTCGGCGATGCGCTGGACGGCAAGGGCAATGCGCCGGATGGCTCACGCGTCGGCGGTTTGACGAAGGGCGCCGATACGTCGTCGCAACAGTGGGAAGTCAGCTACACGTATCCGCTGTCGAAGCGCACGCAAGTCTACGCCGGCTACGTCAAGCTGAACAACGACCGGAACGCCGCGTACACGTTCAACATCAACTCGTATACGATCAACACGAGCTGCACGACGTCGCAGGCGACTTGCGGATCCAACGGCAAGCCCGGTGGGCTCGTTCTCGGCATGATCCATCTGTTCTAAGCTTCGCTTAGTTTCGAAACCACAGCAAGATCGCGGGCGCCTTCGGGCGCCCGTTTTTTTTGGTCCCAAGACCGAAGCGTCCGGCTGATATGATGAGACGTGATCGACACGCTCATTGTCGGATTCGACCGCGCACTGCGTACGCTCTCGGGCAGCGTGACGTCGGCGCGAACCGCTCCCGACGCGAGCATTCCGGAGCCGACACTCTCGCCGGTCGAGCGGCGCGAAGCCGCTGGACTGATGCGCGTGAATCACACCGGCGAAGTTTGTGCTCAGGCGCTCTACGCGGCGCAGGCGCTGGTCGCCCGGGATCCGGCCATCAAAAAGCGCTTTAGCGCGGCGGCGCGCGACGAAGAGGATCATCTCGCGTGGACGCAGCATCGGCTCGCCGCGTTGGGGGACCGCCCTTCGCTACTCAATCCGCTGTGGTACACCGGCGCGTTTGCGATCGGTGTCGCGGCGGGATTCGCCGGCGATCGCACGAATCTCGGATTCGTCGTCGAGACCGAGCAGCAAGTCGAAGAGCACTTGACGGGGCACATTGATCGGCTCCCCGCCGCCGACACCAAGAGCCGCGCGATCGTTCAGCAAATGCGCGACGACGAAGTGCGCCACGGTGCGATGGCGCTGGAAGCGGGGGCGGTGCCCGTCCCGGCGCCGATCAAGTATTTGATGCGACGCGCTGCCGACGTGATGCGCGCCGTTGCGTACCGGATTTGACGCGGCGTTCCTTCCATTTGTGAAGCGCGTCGATGCGCGCGGCGCGAATGGCCTTGGCGATCGCGGTATCGTGATGACCGCGGCTGCCGGACGTCGCCTTCGCGCGCCGCGCGACCGCGCCGGCATCGACGCTCAAAACGACTTCGCGCGCTTCCGGCAGCAGATCGGCGGGCGCATAAACGCCGGCGCGGCGCGCGCCCGATGATGCGATCGCTTCGGATGCGTGAAGCAACGCCGTCAATCGTTCCGGCCGTCGAAGCGCGTCGGCCGCCTGCAGCAAATCGACGATGTCGGCAGGCGTCAAGCTTTCGCCGCGGTCGACGCCGGACCGCCAGCGCGCAACGAGCCGGGCGGCATCGCGACAATCGACCGGTACTCTGAGCCGCATCGAGATCGCGTCGGCCCGCGCCACGCGTGCGCGAACGCTCGCGCCGTCGCTATCGGCGGCAAAATCGTAGGCGAACACCGCATAGCGGGCCGCGAGAGAATGGCCATGCGCCGCCGACCATTCGAGCGCGCGCGCAAGGCGATTGCCGGCGTTGACCGCGCCCGTGTCGTACAACGCGCCGACCTCGGGGAGTAACTGCGAAAGTGCGCCACAGGTGCGCAAAACCGCGATCATGCGCGCCGGATGCGGCTCGCCCAAGCCGCGTGCGATTTCCTGCCAAATCCGCTCGGGCGCAAGCGTCTCGAGCTCGCCCGAAGCGACGAGCTTGCGCATCAACGCTAGAGTCTCCCGCGCCACCTTGAAGCCGAAGCGCGCTGCGAAGCGCGCTACACGCAACACGCGCAATGGATCCTCGACGAACGCCGGCGACACGTGGCGAAGGATGCCGGCACGCAGATCGTCGGCGCCGCCATAGGGATCGATCAGCGCCCCGTTTTCGGCGCGCGCCATCGCATTGATCGTGAGATCGCGCCGCGCCAGATCCTCCGTGAGGGTCACTTCAGGCGACGCAAAAAACTCGAAGCCACGATAGCCGCGGCCATGTTTTCGCTCGGTGCGGGCAAGCGCATATTCCTCGCGCGTGTCGGGATGAAGAAAAACCGGAAAGTCGCTGCCGACCGGCTTGTATCCGGACGCCGTCATCATCTCCGGTGTGGCGCCGACGACCACCCAGTCGCGGTCGCCATGGTCGCGGCCCAACAGCTCGTCGCGAACGGAGCCGCCGACGCGATAGACGTTAAACCGTTGCCGCTCGGCTCGCATCGAGCGTTGTCGCTCCCGAGAGCGGCGTTAGCGGCCGCTCCGCGCTCGCATCCGATCGTACTTGCTGTGCATCGCCGCAGGCGACAGATAGAGCGGCGCAATCGTCTCGAGTGCCGCGGGCGCGAAATGGAACGTCGGCGGGAAGGCGCCGTCGCAGACCGCGTCCTTTTGCATCGAGGCGAGGTTGTCGCGGCTCATCAGTCGACCCGGCAGACGCTCGAGCAGCGTCGCCGAAAGCTTCGACAGCGCCGGACCGAGCGGCACGATGGGCCGCCGCAAGCCCGTGACGACTCCGACATACTCGACCAAGGATTGCAACGTGTAGACGTTGGGGCCGCAGAGGTCGAAGCGCTTGCCAATCATCGTATCGTCGTCGAGCGCTTGAACGAAGCAACGCGCGACATCCTCGACGTGGATGGGGGCGAAGCGCGCGTTCGGCGCGGCGAGCGCAATGACGGGAAGACTGCGCATCAGCCTCGCAAAAAGGTTGAGAAATGCATCTTCTCGGCCAAAGATCACCGATGGCCGGAAAATCGTCCACGCGAGTCCCGAATCGCTGACGATCGCCTCGGCCTCTCCTTTGGTCCGCAGATAGCGGCTCGGACCCGCGGGGTCGGCGTTCAACGCGCTCATGTGGAGCAGGCGTGCGACGCGGGCCTGACGGCACGCGGCGACGACGCTACGCGCCATCTCGACGTGCGCCCGAGCGAACGTGGTGCCAGGCGGCTGCTCGTTCAAAATGCCGATCAGATTGACGACTGCGTCGGCCCCGTGAAAGACGCTGGTCAGCGCAGCGCCATCGTAGGGGTCCGTTTCGATCACCTCAGCCGTCGGCAGCAAGAACAGATCACGCGCCCGCGAACGCCGGCGCGCGACGATGAAAACGCGCCGGTCAGAAGCGAAGAGCGCTGCCGCGAGGTGCCTGCCGACGAAGCCGCTTCCTCCGAGAACGACCACGCGCGGGAGTGCCGGCATCGAGTTTCCTCAGGGCCTGTTCATGCGATGGACAGACCTTAGTCGGCCTGCGTGACGATCGCCGTCGCACCGCGCGGCAGGATCGTGCCGAGCCGAGTCGACAGCGGAACATACGGGCGGCCGAGCGCTTGGGCATACAGCATCGTGTTCGCGAGAACTTTTTTCACGTAGTCGCGCGTTTCGTTGAAAGGAATCGTCTCGACCCAGATGGCGCCCTCGAGCGGCACGACCAGAGGACGCCACGCCTGCGCGCGGCTCGGACCCGCATTATAGGCGGCGGCCGCAAGCGCAGGCATTTTGTCGAGCCGTTCATGCCAGTACTTGAAGTAGTACGCGCCGAATTGCGTATTCAAATCGACCTGCGCGACCTGCGCCGCGCTGAAATCCGAGCGTGCCAACTGTTTCGCCACCCAGCGTGCTGTTCCCGGCATCAATTGCATCAATCCCACCGCGCCCGCCGACGAGACGATGTCGGGCGCAAATCGCGATTCCTGGCGTGCGATCGCGTAGAGCAGCTCTTCGTCGATGTTGTGATCGCGGGCGGCGGCGCCGAACTCGCTCAGCCACGGCGTCATGTAGCGCATCGCGTAGTCGTGACGAAGCAATGTCCGTTCAGCGGTGTTGATCGCGCGATCGTAAAGGCCGACCCGGCGCGCATAGTCGGCGGCCAGCAGCAATCCCTCGTCATTCAGGCCGGCGACCACGGCGATCCATTCTCGGCGCGATTCGGCGCGCATGTCGAGCTCGGCGAGCCTGACCGTTCGACGCACACCGGGCTTTGCGGCGAAGGCGGCAAACGCATCGTCGCCCGCCGTCGTAGGTTCGCTCTTCAGCGCGACGAGCTTTTCGGGGCCCTGCCCCAATGCTTCGGCGGCGAGCAGTCCATAGAAATGAATGCCCGTCGCGACCGTCGCATAAAGCGCTTCAGCGTCCTCCTTCTTGCCAAGCTCGGCCAACGCACGGGCCTTCCAGTAGCGCCAGGCCGGTTCCTGCTGGTCGCGCTCGGGCAGCGCATCGATCGCTTTGCGAACGTCGCTCCACGCGAGCGCGCGAAGCGCCGCGCGGATTCGCCACGCTTGTTCGTCCGCATCCAGCGTGACGTCACCGACTTCGCGGAACCAATCGTTTGCATGGGGTCGCAGCTGGCGCGCGCCATGATAAGCCACCCGCGCATTGCCGTATTGACGCGCCGCCTTGGGTAGCCGATCGCGCCACTTGATCCACGACGCGTGCGCAACGTCGGCGTCTTTGCGTGCAGCACGCTCGAGCGTGTAGAGCGCGAGGTCCTGACCCGCCGGCGTCTTCCAGGCAAACGCTCCTTTGGCGAGCGCTCGCACCGGATCGCGCTCGATCGACGCCAGCTCGGCAAGCGCTATCCGCTCCTGCGGGAGCGAATCGATCGCGACGAGCGCCTGCGCAAGACGCACATTGCCGGCTTCAGTTGCCAAACGAAACCGCGCCCGCCGGTCGGCCGTCGTGAGCTCGCCCTTGGCTTGGAGCGCAGCGAACAGCGGTTCGCAGGCGTCGGGCGTCGATTGGCCGGTGAACCACAGCGCCTTTGCGGCGGACAGCGCCGCTTCGCCATCGCGTTGTTGTCGAAACTGGATGCCGTAACAGGTGAGCTCGATGTCCTCGCCGGAGGCAGGGGGGTAGTCGAGCGCGAAGCGCGTCCAGTCACCGCGCTTCGCCGCGACCTTCAGCCATTCGACGTTGAGCTTGTCGGCGAGCGGCGTGTTCGGATATTGCGAAAGGAACGCACGAACCGTGGCGTAGTCGACGTCGTCGAGCTTGAGCTTGATCTGCCAGTACGTGACGTAGGGCGCCAACAAGTGCCCGCCGAGGCCGGCGGCCAATGTATCGAGCCTGACTCGATCGCCGCGGTCGAATGCGTCTTTCGCCTTGAGAAAGTCGGCATCGCTTTGTGCCGAGGCGAAGCCTGCACAAAGCCAAACGGCGCCGGCGACAGCCAAGGTAAACGCCGGTCGGCATGCGGCGCGTTTGCGACCGGCAGTGGTTCGAATGAAAGTCACGATAGGCAATCGGATAGCGGGAGATTACCAAGACCAACGCAACGCGGCCACGTCCTCATCGGATGACAGCGCGCCTCGCTTTGCGTGGCCGAATTCGAAAAGGCCGATGCTAGAATCGTTCCATGCGCAGGGGAACTCAAAATGAGGCGAGCAGCCGGAGTACCTCAGTTGTCAGATGCGGGCCCGCAGCGAAGCCCGAGATAGTACATAAAAGTGCAGCGAGGGCCGAGCGAGGGCACGACAAAGTAATTGGGCTGCGCAGCCTATTTTGAGGGGGGAGCGATGGCGCAAAGGAAGGCGGCACCGCTGGTAGGGCTGGTGATGGGCAGCGATAGCGACTGGGAAATCATGCGTCATGCTGCCGCACAACTCGACGCATTTTCGATACCGTATGAGGCGCGGGTCGTGTCGGCGCACCGAATGCCCGACGACATGTTCGAATACGCCGAGGACGCCGCGCCGCGAGGGCTCCGCGTGTTGATCGCCGGCGCGGGCGGGGCCGCGCATCTTCCCGGAATGCTCGCCGCCAAGACGATTGTCCCGGTGCTCGGTGTGCCGGTCCCATCAAAATATTTGCACGGCGAAGACTCGCTCTATTCAATCGTTCAGATGCCGAAGGGAATTCCCGTTGCCACATTCGCGATCGGCGAGGCCGGCGCTGCGAATGCGGGCCTGTTCGCGGCCGCGATGATCGCATCCGGCGATCCGATCGTTGCGAAAAAACTTGCGGCCTTCCGCGCCAAGCAGACCGACGCGGCGCGCGCGATGCGATTGCCTCCGTCCGCGTGAGGCGGAACGCACGCAACCGCGGGGATCCAATCGCGCCGGGAGAATGGCTCGGGCTGCTCGGCGGCGGGCAACTCGGCCGGATGTTTTGCATGGCGGCGCAGAGTCTCGGGTACAAGGTCGCCGTGCTCGATCCGGGCAATGATTCTCCCGCCGGCGGTGTCGCCGATCGCCATATCTGCGCCGATTACCTGGATCCTTCCGCCCTTGCGGAGCTCGCGCGACTCTGCAAAGCGGCGACGACCGAGTTCGAGAACGTTCCCGCACCCGCGCTCGACATCCTGGCTCGCGATGCCCGCGTCGCGCCGGCCGCGGCGAGCGTTGCCATCGCGCAGGACCGGATCAGCGAGAAGACGTTCCTGTCGGGCCACGGTTTCGGCGTCGCGCCGTTTGCCGTCTTGCGCAGCATCGACGAGGCGCGTAGCGCCCCGTCGCAACTATTGCCCGGCATCGTCAAGAGCGCCCGCTTGGGTTACGACGGCAAAGGGCAGATTCGCGTGGTCACGCAGGACGAGGTGGCCGACGCATTCGTCGCGATGCGCGGCGCGCCTTGCGTGCTCGAGCAGTTCGTGTCACTCGCGTGCGAGGTCTCGGTCATCGTTGCACGCAACGAGCGCCGCGAAACAACGACATGGCCCGTCGCCGAGAATCGCCATCGCGACGGTATTCTCGACGTGACGATCGCGCCGGCGCGAATCTCGCCTGCGCTTGCCGAACGGGCACAACGGCTCGCAACCGATGTCGCGGCGGCGCTCGACTATCGCGGTGTTCTGTGCGTCGAGATGTTCGTCACGGGCGGCGACGATCTTCTGGTCAACGAAATCGCGCCGCGGCCGCATAACAGCGGCCATTACACGATCGACGCCTGCGTCACGTCCCAGTTCGAGCAACAGGCCCGCGTGCTCGCCGATCTGCCGCTCGGCGATCCGGCTCAACATACACCGGCGGTGATGGTGAATCTATTGGGCGAAATCTGGTTCGATGGCGACGCGGATGCCGCACCACGCGAGCCGCAATGGCGCACGATCCTCGTTCACCCAAGGGCGAAGCTGCACCTCTACGGCAAGGCGGTGCCAAGACGCGGACGCAAAATGGGCCATGTGACTTGCCTTGGCGCAACACTTGCGCAAGCGCTCGCCACGGCGCGTGCAATCAAGAAGGAACTCGGGATTCCGGGCGCCGACGAGTTGTGACGACGACAGGTCCATTAGGTCGCCGTGCCGACGACGCGAGTCCTCGTTTTTTTCGCGGGCTCGTCCGCCGCCTCGTTACGCACCGCCCCGGCCGGCAACGCAACGACACGCTCGTATTCCGGATCGACGTAGCGACACCCTGCCGCGATGAATTCGCGCGCCATGCCGGTCGCATCGACGCCCCAAAAGAGCTCGTCGCCGACTGCGAGCGTCGGCACGCCGAAGACGCCACGCGCGATCGCTTCGTCGGTGTTGCGCCGAAGCTCTGCCTTCACATCCGCATCGGCGATTCGCAGGTCGGCGTCGACGATACCGAGCTCATGCGTCAGCTCGGCCCACTCGATCGGCAAATCGGGGAGTCGTCCGTCGCGCCAGACGAAGCGGAAAATCCGTCCGATCGCGTCGCGCGTGCAGTCGCACGCTATGGCGAGCCGCAACAGCGACAGCGGATTGAACGGATGCTCGGGTGGAAATTTAAGCGAAATTCCCCATTGCCGGGCTTGCCAAAGCACGAAGCGGTACGTGAACACGCGCTTTGCGGGAATCTCGGCCGGACCTTTGTGCCCATACGCCGACAGAATCGCCGCGAAGAGAACCGGTCGGAAGCGGATCGACGCGCGCGGACCGAGCGTATCGAGGCGCTCGCTTTGCAAGTACGAAAACGGTGAGATGAAATCGAAATACCAGTCAACGGTCGGCATCGTTCTTCGCTCCCGATTCGACTTGCGTCACGCGCAACGCGAGGCGTGCCCAAACGTCGCGGCGTTCGTCGTCGGAGAGCACGCTCCACGTTGCGATCTCGTCGAGCGTGCGCAGGCAGCCGACGCATAAGGCGGTCGATGCGTCGATCCTGCAGACATTAATGCACGGCGACGCCACGCTCGCGATGGTCCGTCCACTCATCGCAGCGGCTCTTTCGCGTTCAATGCACGCGCCACGCGCGAGACCGGTGCGCGGGCGAGAAAATCGGAAATGTATTGGCCGGCGCGACGGAGGCCCGTCATGTCGACGCCCGTCTCGATGTCGAGGCCCTGCAGCAAATAGAGCACATCCTCGCTCGCGACGTTGCCCGTGGCGCCCTTTGCATACGGACAGCCGCCGAGCCCAGCGACCGAGCAATCGAACGTCGCGACGCCGAGCTCCAACGCAGCGTAGAGGTTCGTGAGCGCTTGTCCATACGTGTCGTGAAAATGTCCGGCCAATGCCGCGATCGGCACGCGTTCGCCGACCTTTTCGAACAACGCCTGCGTCTTGCCGGCCGTACCGGTTCCAATCGTGTCGCCAAGCGATATTTCGTACGCGCCCATTCGATGGAGCGCGTCCGCGACTTCCGCCACTCTGCTCGGATCGACATCGCCTTCGTATGGACAACCGAGCACGACCGAAATGTAGCCGCGCACGCGCACGTTGTTCGCCCGAGCGGCGTCGAAGACCGGTTGCGCGCGCGCCAGGCTCTCGGCGATCGAGCAATTGATGTTTTTGCGGGAGAAGGCTTCAGTCGCGGCGACGAACACCGCCACCTCGTCGGCGTTGGCGGCGACCGCGGCTTCGAAGCCCTTCAGGTTCGGCGTCAATACCGGATAGCGAACGCCATGCTTGCGATAAATGCGCGCCATGACCTCCGATGCGTCGGCCATTTGCGGCACCCACTTCGGCGAAACGAACGCCGTCGCCTCCACCGCCGGCAATCCGGCCTCGGTCAAAAGATCGATCAGCGCGACTTTGACATCCGTCGGAACGCTCGCTTGCTCGTTTTGCAAGCCGTCGCGCGGACCGACATCGACCAAGCGGACTTGTTTAGGAAGGTTCATCAATAACCCCGCTCGCGGTCCACGATGCCCGTCACGGTCGATCCCCGCTCGAGCAACCGTATCTTGGCCGCGATTTGAGCGACGGCCTGGTCGGGCAAAGTGACCCCGGCGACATGCGGTGTGATCGCGATTTCGGGGCGGCGCCAGAACGGATGATCGGCGGGCAGCGGCTCCTCGTTGAATACATCGAGCGTCGCACCCGAAAGTTTGCCTTCGTCGATCAATGCCAGCAGGTCAGCGTCCACCAAATGAGCACCGCGTCCGATATTGATCACATGCGCTCCGCGGGCAAGACGCGAAAGCGTCGCACGATTCAGAATGCCGATCGTCTCGGGTGTGAGCGCCAATACGGAGACCAGCACATCCAAGTCGGTCAAAAACAGATCAAGCGCCTCCGAGCCGGCGAAACTTTGGATACCCTCGATCGATTTGCTCCTCTGCGCAAAGCCGCGCACCGAGAAACCGAGCTTCGCGAGCGAACGCGCGATTTCGCTGCCGATGACCCCCAGCCCGAGCACGCCGATGCGAAATTCGTGGGGCGCTCTTGGTTTCCAGTCGCGCCAGAGCGCTTCGCGTTGCTGTCCCGCATAGAGATCAAAGCGTTGCGTGAAGCGCAATGTCGCGGCGAGTACATAGCGAACCATTTGCTCGGCCATTCCCGCATCCTCGAGGCGAATGACCGGAACGTCGCGCGGTAGATTCGGAAGCGCCAACAGATGGCGAACACCGGCCGAGAATGCAAAAATTGCCTTCATCCGGCGCTCGCGATCGAACAGACCCGCGTTGCGGTAACCGATGACGACGTAGTCCGCCGGCGCGAGGTCGACGCCGTTGGCGCTGGCTCCGTCGACCAATGCGACGTCCGCATCCGGGAGCGCTTCGCGAAACATCGCGGCAAGGCGCGTTTCCTGGTCGATTGGCGTACTGATATGGATGCGCATCACGCCGACGTTTCATCGAGGTCGACGAGATCGGCGCCTTCAGGGACGCGATCGCCGACGCCATAGTTGATCGCCGACACGACGCCGGCCATCGGCGCGGCGATCGTGTGCTCCATTTTCATCGCCTCGAGCACGATCAACGCTTTGCCCTTCTCCACCTTCTCGCCGGGCTTGACCAACACCGAAATGATCGTGCCCGACATCGGCGCCATCAAATGGCCGGTCGGCGCCTCGTCCTCGCCAGCGTGCGTCAGAGGATCGACGCGGGTCAATTTTCGGCGCAGGTCCGGTGCAAACACCCAGCGCTCGTCGCCGATGCACACGACGTCGGCCGTAAACGTTACGCCGTCCGCCGCGATGCGCAGCCTCCCGGAATCGAGCGTCGTCGATGCTTCGATCTCGCGATTGACGACGCGAATGCGAAGGTTGCCATTGCCCCGTGGGCGAATTTCGATTGGATGATGCGTTTCACCGTCGGCGAACAGGAGTTTGATCGCATGACCGCCGCTGCCGTTCCACCAGGCGTCCGTCGCGTTCCATGGTGAATAAGGGTCGTTCGATGCAGCCGCCCGCGCCGCTGCAACTCGTTCCAGCTCGGCATATTCCGCGACGGCGGCCGTGAGCAGCGCGCGCTCGGGCGCGGGCGTCGCGGCGGGAAATAACGCGCCGCGATTGGACTCGATCAATCCGGTGTCGAGACGTCCCGATGCGAACGCCTCGTTCGCGACGAGCCGTTCCAGGAACGCGATGTTCGTCGCGACCCCAACGACCTGGCATTCGCCGAGCGCCGACAGCATTTCCTTGCATGCGCGTTCGCGATCCTCGCCCCACACGATCAACTTCGCGAGCATCGGATCGTAGTATGGGCTGATCGTATCGCCGCAGCGCACGCCCGCGTCGACGCGTACCCGTGGACTCGCGACGGGCGTTTGCCAATGGATGAGTTTGCCGACCGAAGGCAAAAAGCCGCGGTCCGGATCTTCGGCGTAGAGGCGTGCCTCGATCGCGTGACCGATGATCGCCAAGTCAGACTGTTGCTTGGGCAACGGCTCACCCGACGCGATGCGCAACTGCCATTCGACGAGATCGATTCCGGTGATCATCTCGGTAACCGGATGCTCGACCTGCAGCCGCGTGTTCATCTCCATGAAATGGAACGTGCCGTCCTGCTCGGCGATGAATTCGACGGTGCCGGCACCGACATAACCGATCGATTGCGCGGCGACCACCGCCGCTTCGCCCATCGCCTTGCGCCGCTCGCGCGTCATGCCGGGCGCCGGCGCCTCTTCGATGACTTTCTGATGGCGTCGCTGGACGGAGCAATCGCGCTCGAATAAATAAACGGCGTTCCCGTGGGTGTCGGCAAACACCTGGATTTCGATGTGCCGCGGCGACGTCAGATATTTCTCGATCAGCACGCGATCGTCGCCAAACGATGCCTTGCCTTCGCGTTGCGCCGACGCGAGCGCCACGCTGAAGCCGCTCGCGTCGCTGACAATCTTCATCCCTTTGCCGCCCCCGCCCGAAGTCGCCTTGATCAAGACCGGATAGCCGATCTTTTCCGCTTCGCGCGCGAGCGTCGCCGGCGACTGGTCATCGCCGTGGTACCCCGCGACGAGCGGTACACCGGCCTTGGCCATCAGCGTCTTCGCCGCGGACTTCGACCCCATTGCGGCGATCGCTGCGGGCGGCGGACCGATGAACACGATGCCCGCTTGCGCGCAGGCAGCCGCGAAGGACTCGTTCTCGGACAGGAACCCATAACCGGGGTGAATCGCCTGTGCGCCGCTCTCGCGCGCGATGCGGACGATCGCGTCACCCTTCAAGTAGCTCTCACGCGCCGACGGCGGGCCCAGCCGGAACGCTTCGTCGCAAAGCTCGACGTGCGACGCCTTGGCATCGGCGTCGCTGTAAACCGCGACCGTACGCACGCCGAGCTGCCGCGCCGTGCGCGCGATCCGGCAGGCGATTTCCCCGCGATTGGCGATCAGGATCTTCGCGAACATCGCGCGCTTATTCGCGGCCTGCCGCTTCGAGGATCGCCTCGATGCAATCGATGACCATTCATCTCGCGCATCGCCTGCCCGCATCTCATGTCAGGACCCTCGTCCAGGCGCATCGGAATGAGTCGCGTGTCCGAACCACCCCAGCACGCGATCGACAATACGCCGGATCATTCGCCATACGCGCGGAATGAGCCAGATCATCACCGCGGTGAGCACGCCAACGACGGCGAGCGCGACAAGCGGATGCGTGAACGCGAGCCACAGCACCGTGCCCACAGCGAGCTCTTCGCCGAACGATGCCGCCCAGTTCGAGAAGGGCTCCGGCGACGTATTGATCACTGCACGGCTGCCGGCTTTGGCAAAGTGACTGCCGGCCGCGAGCGAGCCGCCGAGGATCGCAGCCGCCATCATCGCTGCCGAGGACGAGTCGCCGAACACGCTTGCCGCAAGCGCCGCACCCGCGGGAATGCGGATCAGCGTGTGGATCAAATCCCAGAGCGAATCCACGGCCGGTATCTTGTCGGCGAAGAATTCGACGAAACACATGAACCCGGATGCGGCAAGAACGTACGGATGGGCGAGAACCGTGAGTCTGCCCGGCAAGTCGACCCAGCCCAGAAAGCCGAGGCCGCCGACGATGAACAGAACCGCATACAAGCGCAGTCCGCTGGCCCAACCGATCGACGCGGCAAGCGCGATCAATTGCCACGTGTCGAATGACTGTAGAGCACTCACTGAACCTCCGCGCTACTCGTTCTGCATAGGCGGCACCCACGGCGCCGCGCGCTTTTCGAGGAATGCCTTGACGCCGGCGCGTCCTTCGGGCGATGCCCGCACGGCGGCAATGTGCTCGGCCGTTCCCGTAATGACGTCGCTGTCGATTCTTCGGTGCGCAATACCGCGGATCAGCGCCTTGCATTCCATTTGCGCGCGCGGACCCACGAGCATCAGCGCACCCAACATTTCGTTGACCCTCGCATCAAGGTCCGTCAGCGGCACGATGTCGTGCACGAGGCCGATGCGAAACGCCTCCGCGGCAGTGAAGCGTTCCGCCGAGATGAAGTAACGGCGCGCCTGACGTGCGCCGATCGCCTCGACGACATACGGGCCGATCGTCGCCGGAATCAATCCGAGCTTCCCTTCCGAGAACGCAAACGTCGCGTCCTGTGCCGCAATCGCGATGTCACAGCACGCGACCAGGCCGGCGCCGCCGCCCATCGCAGCGCCATGAACGCGGGCGATCGTCGGCTTGGACGCGCCGGCCAGCGTGCGCAGCATGTTCGCCAGTGTGCTCGCATCGGCGACGTTTTCTTCCTGGCCGTACTCGGCCATTTTTTTCATCCAGTTCAAGTCGGCGCCTGCGCAAAAGCTCTTTCCCGCGCCCGCGAGCACGATCGCGCGCACCGCGTCGTCCTCGTCGAGCGCCGTCAACGTGGACGTCAACTCCGCGATCAACGCTTCGTTGAACGCGTTGTGCACATCGGGCCGATTCAGCACGACGATCGCGATCGCATTGCGAATCGTTACGTCGAGCGACAAAATTGCCGGTTGCGACGCCGCAGGCTTCTTTTGCGTTGCGGGGATTTTTCTGGCCGCCATGGCGATCACATCCGGAACACGCCGAACGTCGTCTTGTCGATCGGCCGGTTGAGCGCTGCCGATATCGCAAGGCCCAGTAGGCGTCGTGTATCCGCCGGATCGATCACGCCGTCGTCCCACAAGCGCGCGCTGGCATAGTAGGGATGACCCTCTTTTTCGTATTGCGCGCGAATCGGCGCCTTGAACGACTCCTCGTCGGCGTCGCTCCATGTTCCACCCTTCGCTTCGACAGCGTCGCGGCGAATGGTCGCCAGCACGGTCGCCGCCTGCTCGCCACCCATGACGGAGATGCGCGCATTCGGCCACATCCATAAAAAGCGCGGGTTGAACGCGCGACCGCACATTCCATAGTTGCCTGCGCCGTAACTGCCGCCGATGATGACGGTGAACTTCGGCACTTGCGCGCACGATACGGCCGTCACCATCTTGGCGCCGTCCTTCGCAATGCCGCCCGCCTCGTATTTGCGCCCGACCATGAAGCCGGTGATGTTCTGCAAGAAGATGAGCGGAATGCCGCGCTGGCTGCACAGCTCGATGAAGTGCGCACCCTTTTGCGCCGATTCCGAATAGAGGACGCCATTGTTCGCGACGATGCCGACCGGATAGCCCCAGATGCGCGCGAAGCCGGTCACGAGCGTCGTTCCGTAGCGTGCCTTGAATTCGTCGAGCTCGCTTGCATCGACGAGACGGGCGATGACCTCGCGTACGTCGTAGGGCTTGCGTATGTCGGCGTTGATCACGCCATAGAGCTCATCGCCCGCATAGCGCGGTTCCAGCGGCGCGGCGATGTCGAGGTCGACGCGCTTCGGCCGATTCAGCGTCGCAACGATCCGCCGGGCGATCGCGAGCGCATGATGGTCGTCCAGCGCAAAATGGTCGGCGACGCCGGAGATGCGCGTATGAACGTCGGCGCCGCCCAACTCCTCCGCCGAAACGATTTCACCGGTCGCGGCCTTGACGAGCGGCGGGCCGCCGAGAAAGATCGTTCCCTGTCCGCGAACGATGATCGCCTCGTCCGACATCGCAGGGACGTACGCGCCGCCGGCCGTGCACGAGCCCATGACGACGGCGATTTGCGCAATGCCTTCCGCCGACATCGTCGCCTGGTTATAGAAGATGCGTCCGAAGTGGTCGCGATCGGGAAACACGTCGTCCTGGTTCGGCAGATTGGCGCCGCCCGAGTCGACCAGATAAAGGCAGGGCAGGCCGTTTTGCCGCGCGATGTCCTGCGCGCGCAGATGTTTTTTCACCGTCAACGGATAGTAGGTGCCGCCTTTGACCGTTGCATCGTTGCAGACGATGACGCACTCGCGCCCGCTGACCCTCCCGATACCGGTAATGACGCCCGCCGCCGCGATGTTGTCGTCGTACATGTCGAGGGCGGCGAGTTGCGACAGTTCGAGGAACGGACTTCCCGGATCGATCAACGCGCGGACACGTTCCCGCGGCAACAACTTGCCGCGCGACGCATGCCGGGTGCGCGCCGTCTCGTCGCCGCCGCCCTCGATTGCGGCAATCTTGTCGCGCAAGTCGCTGACCAGCGCGGCCATGGCGGCGCGGTTCTCCACGAACGTCGGATCGCGCGTCGATAGTTTGCTCTCGAAGATCACGCGCTATTTCTCGAGTGTCGCGAGTCGCGCGGCCAGCAACACGAACAATGCGCCCACTGCGCCGCTCAACCAGCGTGCGGTGCGGGCGCTGCCGCGCAGTCCGCGTCCGGCGCGGCTCGCGAGCCAGGCGACCGGCAAATTGACGAAGAGGCTGTTGAAATTGAACAGGCAGCCAAGAAGCAGGAACGCGAGCGTTTTCGCCGGCGCGTCCGCCGCGATGAATTGCGGCAAGAACGCCAGGAAAAAGAGCGCGACCTTCGGATTGAAAACGTTGATGATGAAGGCTTCGCGGAAGATCTTCGCCGGCAGTGCCGGGGCGATGACTTGCAGAGGCCTATCTGCGCGACGTGCATGCGCGCTGCCGATCATCAATCGGATGCCCGCGTAAAGCAAATAGGCTGCGCCGCACCACTTGACGATTTCAAATGCCATCGCCGACGTTGCCAGCAACGCCGAGAGACCGGCTGCCGCTGCGATCGTATGCACGACGCATCCTGTCGTGATGCCGAACGTCGCGGCCGCGCCGTCGCGAAAACCGCCGGCCATCGAACGGGCGGCGATATAGGTCAGGTCCGGACCGGGCGTCAGGTTGAGCAGCAATCCAGCGACAACGAAGACCACGAGATCGTGGATTCCATCCATGTCATTTCCGAGGCATCTTGTCCGCGGGCAGCGGATGACCGGGCATCAAATCGTATGGATGCCGCCATCCCGGCAGCGCCCGAATGCGCGCCAGCCAATCACGCACCTGCGGATAGTCGTTCCAGTCGACGCCGATCTCGTCATCAAAGAAAAGATAACCGGCAAGCGACAGATCGGCGATCGTCGGTCGTTCCGCGACGACGAACGTCCGGCCCTCGAGATGCGCATTCAAAACTCGCCAAGCGGCCTCCGCGCGTTTGCGAAATTCCTCCATGGCGGACGCGCTCGGTTCGGCGACGAACGTGCGCATGAAGCGATAGGTGGCCGTGTAGCTCGTGAGCTTGTGATTGTCGAAAAGGAGCCAGCGCAGAATGTCGCGCCGCTCGTCGCCATTCGCCGGGGCGAATTGGCCGGTCTTCTCGGCGAGGTAGTCGAGAATCACGCCCGACTGGGCGAGGCGGTGTTTGCCATGCTCGAGAACCGGCACCTCGCCCATGACGTTGATCGCACGATACTCCGCCGTACGCGTTTCGCCGCTGAAGTAATCGACAAAGCGCGGCGCCCAGTTCGAAGCGGTCACCGCGAGCATCAACGCGGTCTTGTACGCGTTGCCGCTTTGCGCAAAACAGTAGAGTGTGTAATCGGCTGCCATCGAGATCCCAGGGCGACGTTATGCGAGCTCGGGCGGACGCGGCAGCGGCGACCAGAGCTCGACCAGATGGCCGGCGGGATCGCGCAAATGCGCGACGCGCTGCACCCACGCGGGCTGATCGTGAGGTGAGGTGAGAAGCGCATTGCCCGCCAGCTTGACGCGCGCCGCCGCCGCATCGACATTCTCGACCCGCAGGCACAGCACGCAATCGTCGCCTTTGTGCGTCGCGACCGGTGAACCGAGCGCCTCCGCCATCAAGTCGGCGCGATAGAACGCGAGTCGTCCGCCGGGCGTCTCGAATTCCGCATACACGCCCGGAACGTCGACTGCGAGCTTGAGCCCCAGCACATCGCGATAGAAATGCAGCACCGGCGCGAAGTCCCGGATCAGGTACCGAACGTGCGAAAGCGCCGTGGTCATCGCGTCAGAAGCCTCCGGTGGCGAGCCAGCGGTCGATTTGATCGAAGCGATCGAATCCCCAGAAGGGCTCGCCGTCGATGAAGACGAACGGCGAGCCGAATACGCCGCGCGCAATCGCGCCATCCACTTCGCGTTTCAATGCATCCTTCATCGCCGGATCGTCGACGCTTGCGCGAGCCGCCGTCCGGTCCGCGCCGAGCTCGGCCGCGATGTCGGCGGCAACATCGGCATTGGAAATGTCACGACCATCGAAGAAATAGCCGCGATAAAGCGCCTTCGCAACGCGGACCGCAAGCGCCGGGTCGCTGGCTTTGGCCCACAGCATCACGCGCGCCGCCGCTTGCGTCGCAATCGGGAACGGCGAAGGCATCCGGAAATCGTCGATACCGTGGTAACGCGCGCTACGCTGGAAATCGCGTTTGGAGTAATCGCCTTTGAGAGGGATCTTCGTCAAGGGCGCCGCGCCCGTCTGCTTGAATGCGACGCCGAGCAGCATCGGCCGCCAATCGACACGCCGGCCGTGCTTCTCCGCGAGCGCGTCGATCTTGTGCGACGCAAGATAACCGTACGGCGATGAAAAATCAAAGTAGAAGTCGATCGGCGCCTTCATCGCTTCTCCCTATTGAATGAGCGCACGGCCGATCACGAGCCGCTGAATTTCGCTCGTTCCTTCGTAAATCTGGCACACGCGCACGTCGCGATAAATCCGCTCGACCGGAAAGTCGCAGACATAACCGTAGCCGCCGTGAATCTGCAGCGCCGCCGAGCAGACCCGCTCCGCCATCTCGGACGCGAACAATTTCGCCATCGACGCTTCCTTGAGACAAGGCTCGCCGGCGTCGCGCAGCGCCGCCGCGTGCCAGATCAGCTGCCGGGCCGCCTCGATTTCCACGGCCATGTCGGCTAATTTGAAGGTCAGCGCCTGATGCTCGGCGATCGGCTTGCCAAACGCTTTTCGATCGCGCGCATACGCGAGGGCCGCATCGAATGCCGCACTGGCCATGCCGACGGACTGCGCCGCGATGCCGATGCGCCCCGCTTCCAGATTCGCGAGCGCGATCCGATAACCATCGCCTTCGTGCCCGAGCAGGTTCGCCGCCGGCACTTCGCAATTGTCGAAAACGATCTGCGCGGTATCCGATGCGCGCTGGCCGAGCTTGTCTTCGACGCGCGCAACGACGTAGCCCGGCTGCCCCGTTTCGACGATGAACGCCGAAATTCCCTTCTTGCCGGCCGCTTTGTCGGTGACGGCGAACACGATCGCGATGTCCGCATTCTTGCCGGTGGTGATGAATTGCTTGATGCCATTCAACACATAGCAGTCGCCGCGCTTCTCGGCGCGCGTCGCGATCATCGCGGCATCGGAGCCGGCTTGCGGCTCGGTCAGACAAAAACAACCGAGCCAATCGCCGCGGGCGAGCGGCCGCAGATAGCGTTCTTTTTGCGCCTGGCTGCCGAATGCGGCGACCGGTCCACAGACCACCGAATTCTGCACGCTGACGATCGTCGACGTCGCGCCATCGCCGGCGGCGATCTCCTCGAGCGCCACGGCAAGTGACACATAATCCATGCCGGCGCCGTCCCACTCCGCGGGAACGACAATCCCAAGCGCGCCGAGCCGGCCAAGCGAGCGCAACGCTTCGCGCGGAAACGCATGCTCGCGATCCCATTGCGCCGCATACGGCGCGAGCTCGTCTTGCGCGAACGCGCGCATCGTATCGCGCAACAGTTGTTGCTCTTCGTTGAGGCGCATTGTCGTCAGGAAGGATTCGGTGCGCGCGCGGACACGAGTGGGGTCGGACGGTTGAGGATCCATACACCCGTGATCACCATCGCCGCGCCGACGATCGTCGGCACCGTGATCGGCTCGTCGAGCAGCAAAGCGCCGAGCGCAATCGCGGCAACCGGCACGAGATTGATGAACACGGCTGCACGCGCGGGCCCCAGCCGTTGGACGCCTTCGAGAAACCAGACGAACGCGACCGCGGTGCCGAACGAGCCCATGTACGCGAGCGATGTCCATGCCGCAAACGAAGCTTTTGGGATGCCAAGGTCACCGTGCGCGAACGACACGATCGCCAGCATCACGGTTCCGACAAGCGCCGCGTAGGTGGTGATCGCAAGGGGCGACACGTTGACGGTGATGCGTCTTGCGACCAGCGTGTATGCAGACCAGGAAATGGCGCAACCGAATATCGCGATCTCGCCCGCTCCCGCGCCCCCGCGCAAGAGCGCCAGTGGATTACCACCCGAAAGCTCGACCGCGACGCCGAGAAATGCAAGTCCGATGCCGCCCGCCTTCGTGAGCGTGAGGGGTTCATGCAAGAGCAGCGCGGCGCCGATCATCGTTGCGGCGGGATTGAGCGAAAGGATCAGCGATCCGCGCGAAGCCTGCACAGTCGCGAGGCCATAAATGAAGCAGAGATTGTAGGCGACCACGCCCGTCAGGCCGAGCAACACCACGCCGATCCATTGCCACGACGAAAGACGCGGCCAACCTCTTTCGCGCAGCAGAAGGATTGCAACGAGCATGATCGTCGCAACGAGATAGCGCCAAAGCGCCGCGGTCGGCGCCGACATTTCAAGCGCCGTGATGCGTCCGGCAATGAACGAGCCGCCCCAGATCAGCGCGACGAGCGCGAGCTTGACGATGACGCCCGCCGGCGAGTCCATGTCAGGGCTTGGGCTCGAATGCGAGCCGAGCAGCCAGCGCCGCGAAGACGCCGGCAAGTGTCCGTTTCGACCAGCGTCCCCATGTGGGCCGTCTGGCGAAAAACCGGCGCACGCGCGCCGACGCGAGGACGAACAGAGAATCACCAGCGATGGCAATCAGCAACTGCGTCGCTGCAAGCAGAAGGCTCTGTGTCAGCACATTGCCGTGCGCGGGCGAAACGAACTGCGGAAAGAGCGCAAGCTCGAACAGCGCCACCTTCGGATTCAACAGCGCCGTCAACAATCCCTGTCGAAACAGCCGAGTCGCGCGAATCGGTCGCGTCCCGACTGCGAGCGTTGTCTTCGCCTCGGCCGAACGCCACGTCGTCCACGCGAGCCAGCCGAGATAGATCGCGCCCGCAAAGCGGACGACGTCGTAGGCGACTGGAATCGCCGCGAGTAGCGCCGAGAGTCCGAAAGCGGCGGCGAGTGCATGCGCGCCCAATCCGGTCGACGTTCCGGCGAGCGACACGAAGCCGGCCGCACGGCCTTGCGCAAGCGTGCGCGAGACGAGATAGAGAACATTCGGGCCGGGTGTCGCAACCAGCGCCACGCAAGCGACGCAGAACAATAACCATGTATCGAGGGGCAACATGATCGGCTAGGGCAACTCGATCGCCATCGCAGTCGCCTCGCCGCCCCCGATGCAAAGCGATGCGACGCCACGTTTTTTGCCGTGCTTGCGGAGCGCGCCGATCAACGTGACCAGAATCCGCGCGCCGGATGCGCCGATCGGATGGCCGATCGCGCAGGCGCCACCGTGCACGTTCACGCGCTCGTGAGGGATCCCATGCTCCTGCATCGCCGCCATCGTCACCACGGCGAATGCTTCGTTGATCTCGAACAAATCGACGTCGCGCGTCGACCAGCCGACGTTGCGATAGAGCTTCGCGATCGCGCCCACGGGTGCGGTCGTGAATTGCCCCGGCTCTTGCGCGTGCGTCGCATGGCCGACGATCACGGCGAGCGGCGTAAGTCCGCGCTTTTCCGCGTTGGACCGCGTCATCAGCACGAGCGCCGCCGCGCCGTCGGAAATCGAGCTCGAGTTGGCGGCGGTCACCGTTCCGTCCTTGCGAAACGCCGGCTTAAGAAGTGGAATCTTGTCGGGCGACGCCTTTGCCGGCTGCTCGTCCTTGTCGACGACGCGCTCGCCGGCTTTCGCGGCGACTGTCACGGGCGCGATTTCCCACGCGAACGTGCCATCGTTGTTTGCCGCGAGCGCACGCGACAGCGACGTGACCGCAAACGCATCCTGCGCCTCGCGCGTGAAACTGAACTTTGCCGCGCAGTCTTCCGCGAACGTCCCCATCAACCGGCCCTTGTCGTACGCATCCTCGAGTCCATCGAGGAACATGTGGTCCTGCACGGTCTGATGCCCCATTCGATAGCCGCTGCGGGCCTTCGGCAACAGATAAGGGGCGTTGGTCATGCTCTCCATGCCGCCGGCCACGATGATATCGCTCGTGCCGGCCGCGATTTGATCATGCGCGATCATCGCCGCCTTCATCGCGGAGCCGCACATTTTATTGACCGTTGTGCATCCGGTGGCCATCGGCAAGCCGGCTTTGAGCGCTGCTTGCCGCGCCGGCGCCTGGCCCTGCCCCGCCGGCAATACGTTGCCCATGATGGCCTCCTGCACGTCGTCGGGACGAAGGCCGGCGCGTTCGACCGCCGCCTTGATCGCGACGGCGCCAAGATCGCTCGCAGTCAGCGCCGCGAAATCGCCCTGCAGGGCACCCAGCGGCGTTCGGGCGGCGCCGACGATGACGATCGGATCGTTCAACATCGAAATCTCCTTTGCTTGCGCGAGCGCGTTACGCGACCCGCGGCAACTTGAACTCCACCGCCTGTGCAGCGGCGCGTTCCTTGGTCGCCTGCGGGAATGCACTCGCTTTGCGCGATTCGGTAGCGAGATGCACGGCAGTGAGCGGTTTTACCGCGACGACATCGCCGGATTCGGTGTCGACGAGTCCTCGCGCCATGGTCGCTTCACTTCGTCTCGTTGAACAGCTCGCGCCCGATCAGCATCCGCCGAATCTCCGAGGTGCCGGCGCCGATTTCGTAGAGCTTCGCATCGCGCCACAGGCGGCCGGTCGAATACTCGTTGATGTAGCCGTTGCCGCCGAGGCACTGGATCGCTTCGCCCGCCATCCAGGTCGCTTTCTCGGCCGCATACAGGATAGCCCCCGCGGCGTCCTTGCGCGCCGTCTCGCCGCGGTCGCACGCTTTCCCGACGGTATAGACATATGCACGGCAAGCGTTTTGCGTCGTATACATGTCGGCGACTTTGCCTTGAATCAACTGGAACTCGCCGATCGGCTGGCCGAATTGCTGCCGCTCGTGCACGTACGGCAACACGACGTCGAGACACGCCGCCATGATGCCGAGCGACCCGCCGGCCAGAACGGCGCGCTCGTAATCGAGCCCGCTCATCAGGACGCGTACACCTTCGCCTTCCCGACCGAGGATATTTTCTTCGGGTACCTCGCACCCGTCGAAGACGAGCTCGCAGGTGTTCGAGCCGCGCATGCCGAGCTTGTCCAGCTTTTGCGCCGTCGAGAAGCCCTTCATGCCCTTTTCGATGACGAACGCGGTGATGCCTCGGGGTCCGGCTTGCGGATCGGTCTTCGCGTAGACGACGAGCGTATCGGCATCGGGCCCGTTGGTGATCCACATCTTCGTTCCGGTCAGCACGTAGCGATCGCCTTTGCGATCGGCGCGCAGCCGCATCGACACGACATCCGATCCGGCGCCGGGCTCGCTCATCGCCAACGCGCCGACGTGCTCGCCCGAGATCAGCTTCGGCAGATACTTTTTTTTCTGCGCCTCGCTGCCTTGACGGCGGATCTGGTTGACGCAAAGATTCGAATGCGCACCGTAAGAGAGACCGATCGAAGCCGACGCGCGCGAGATCTCCTCCATCGCGACGATATGCGCGAGATAGCCCATCTGCGTCCCACCGTAGGCTTCTTCGACGGTGATGCCGAGCAGACCGAGGTCGCCCATCTTGCGCCACAGTTCCGATGGAAATTGGTTCGTCCGATCGATCTCGGCCGCACGCGGGGCGATTTCGTCGGCAGCGAATTGCTGGACCGTCTCGCGCAGCATGTCGATGTCCTCGCCGAGCGCGAAGTTGAGCGAGCGGAAGTTCAGCATGTTCGTCCTCAATAGTCGCTTTTGCCGTGCATCACCATCAACGTTTGCTGCATCATCGCGACCAATGTGCGGTGCCCGTTCGCTTCCGCATACACATCGCCGCGCGTGATCGTCAGCGTTCGACCGGCCTTGACGACGTGCCCTTCCGCGACGAGACGCTCCCCGGCCGTCGGTGCGAGCAGGTTCAACTTGAACTCGACGGTGAGCACCGAGCTTTGCTCGGGAAAGAGCGTGTAGCCCGCGTAACCGCCTGCGGTATCGACGATTGCGCCGACAATTCCAGCGTGGACATACCCGTGTTGCTGCGTAATCTCGGGTCGCGGCTCGAGCCCGATCGCGCAAAAGCCGGGACGCAGGTCGACGATTCGTGCGCCGATCAGCGTCATCGCGCCCTGCCGTGCAAAGCTCAACCGCGCCCGCTCTTCATAGCCCGCGAACGCGGGCTTGAACGGTACCGAAGCCGCGATGGACATCGTGCCTCCGCTTACTCCGGGGGCCTCGCTTCACGCTTTGGCAGCTCGTCCCGGCAAAAATCGCATTTTGTCTTACGTTTACGTAAACGTCAATTGGGCGGCGCCTTCGGTGCCCGGCGCGGAACAGGCTTCTCCCGGGCTTCCGGTTCATCGTCCTTGAGGCGCCGCCGGCAATCCCGCTCGATCCCGTCGATTTCAGCCAGCACGGCGTCAATGTCGTCCTTCTGCTGCAGCAGGCGCGCACGGCGGTCGGCGAGCAGCGTCAGGAATTTCGAAAGTTGCGCGCGCTCGTTGTGTGCGACTTCGTAGAGGTCGAGAAGCTCGCGGATTTCAGCGAGCGCGAGTCCCAGGCGCTTGCCGCGCAGGATCAATTTGATGCGCACGCGCTCGCGTTCGCCGTAGACCCGTGCGCGGCCGTTGCGGCGCGGCGCGACGAGCCCGCAATCCTCGTAGAAGCGAATTGCGCGGGTCGTCAGCGCGAATTCCCGCGCGAGGTCGGAGATCGAATAGCTCGTGCCGCGTCCGGCGGGCTCCGGCGCGACGGAACGGCGGCTCGTCGGCATGGGTTCGAGCGGAACGCGTCGGTGAATCGCGGCGTTCCGAGGAGAATCGACGCGTCACGATACCATACGATTTTCCGAGCCCACATCGCTTGATGAGCGCATCGCAAAGCGTCGCTCTCGATTATCCGTTCGATGCGCCACCGCAACCGGGGGAAGCGCGCGAAGTCGCGCCGAACATCCTGTGGCTGCGGATGCCGCTGCCCTTCGCGCTCGATCACATCAACCTCTGGTTGTTGAGGGAATCGTCCGCGTTCACGCAAATAGACTGCGGTTATGGCGACACGGCGACGCGCGAGCTTTGGACGCGACATTTCGCTACGACCCTCGATGGCCGGCCGATCGCCCACATCGTCGCCACGCACTGTCATCCCGACCATCTCGGCAATGCGAAGTGGCTGTCGGACCGGTTCGGCGTCGCCGTCGCGATGACCGAGGCCGAATATCTCGCTGCGCACGCGATCATCGATCAGCGCGCGACGCACGGGGTAGCCGATACGTGCGCGCTGTTTCGAAGCCATGGCATGACCGACGAGCATCTCGCCGCCCTCGCGGCTCGCGGCAATCACTACCAACGCGGCGTTCCCGAAGCGCCGCAGCAGTTCGAGCGCCTGATCGCCGGCGATCGTATCGATGCGGGCGTTACGACGTGGCGCGTCATTGCGGGATTCGGGCACTCGCCTGAGCACGCGGCATTGCATTCGGAGGAGACCGGCGTGCTGATATCGGGCGACATGCTGTTGCCCAAGATCACGACGAACGTTGCCGTGTGGCCGGTCGAGCCCGACGGGGATCCGCTCGCGCGATTCCTGAATTCGCTCGCAGCATTCGAATCGTTACCGGCGGATACACTGGTGCTGCCCTCGCACGGCTTGCCGTTTCGCGGCATTCCGATTCGCGTCGCGCAGTTGCGCGCCCATCACGACGCGCGGCTCCGCGAGCTTGCCGAAGCCGTCGCAAAAGCGGCGGCGCCTCAGTCCGCGGCCGATGTGATCCCGGTGCTCTTCCGCCGTCCGCTCGACATGCAGCAGCGCTTTTTCGCCATGGGCGAAGCCATCGCGCATCTGAATCACCTGTGGCATTCGGGACGCATCGAGCGCGTGATCGGCGTCAATAACGCGATTCGGTTCGCCGCGTAAGATGGACCCCCACGCTTGCGCCTTCGCCGCCGCGCTGCCCCCACAGGGGGCGCATTCGCGCCCTGGGACGGCCCGGCGGCGCGAATAATCGTGGCTACAAATTATTAGGGAGAACGATGTCAACCCCCACCGCCACTGAGTCCGCTGCGGGCTCGACCTCGCACGATCCCGCCGCCTTCGCCGAGTCGCTCGCGCTTGCCGCCGACAAAAGCGCGAAGTTGATGGGCGAGTTCGCCGCGCGCAACGCAAATGGCCCAAGGTCGGTGTTCGCCGACGAGTTGGGCATCGGCAAGGCGTTTCTCGAGCTCGCCGCGAAGATGTTGGCCAATCCGTATCGGCTCGCCGAGGCGCAGCTCAACCTCTGGTGGGATTACATGAGCCTATGGCAGTCCTCGATGCTTCGAATGGTCGGCGCGCCGGTCGAGCCGGTCGCCGAGCCCGCCAAGGGCGACAAGCGGTTCAAGCACGAGGACTGGCAGGAGCATTTCCTGTTCGACTACATCAAGCAGTCGTACCTGATCGCGGCACGCTGGCTGCACGATCAAGTGGGAAGCGTGGAGGGACTTCCGGATAGCACGAGGAAAAAAGTCGATTTCTTCACGCGCCAATATATCGATGCGTGGGCGCCGTCGAATTTCGCGCTGACCAATCCCGAGGTGTTTCGCGAGACGATCGCAACCGGCGGACAGAATCTCGTACGCGGCTTGCACAATCTGCTCGACGACATCGAGCGCGGCAATGGACAGCTCAAGATCTCGATGACCGATTCGAAGGCATTCGAGCTCGGCGTCAACATCGCGACCACGCCCGGCAAGATCGTGTTCCAAAACGATCTGATGCAGCTGATCCAGTACGAGCCTTCGACCAAGAAGCAGTGGCAACGACCGCTATTGATCATCCCGCCATGGATCAACAAGTATTACATCCTCGACTTGCGCGAGAAGAACTCGTTCGTTCGCTGGGCGACGGGTGAGGGTTTCAGCTTGTTCGTGATTTCGTGGGTGAATCCCGATCACAAGCTCGCGCACAAGGACTTCGAGGATTACCTTCGCGACGGGACGCTCGCGGCGCTCGACGCGATCGAAAAAGCCACTGGCGAGAAGACTGTCAACGCGATCGGTTATTGCCTGGGCGGCACGCTCCTCGCGGCGACGCTCGGCCACATGGCGGCGCACAAGGACAAGCGGATCGCCAGCGCGACGTTCATGGCGGCGCTGATCGACTTCACGGCGGCGGGCGAGCTCGAAGTCTTCATCGACGAAGATCAGGTCGCATCGCTCGAAAAGAAAATGGCGGAGCGCGGCTATCTCGAGGGCGGCGAGATGGCGAACACGTTCAACATGTTGCGGGCGAACGATCTGATCTGGACATTCGTCATCAACAATTATCTGCTCGGCCGCGATCCGTTTCCGTTCGATCTTCTGCACTGGAACTGCGATTCGACGCGGATGCCCGCGAAGATGCACAGCTTTTATCTGCGCAACATGTACATGAAAAATCTCTTGCGCAAGCCCGGCGGGCTGACCCTCGATGGCGTGAAGATCGATCTGTCGAAGGTCAAGGTGCCGACGTACTTCGTTTCGGCGATGGAGGACCATATCGCGCCATGGAAGACGACGTACGCCGGACCCCGCATTCTCTCGGGACCGTCCCGATTCGTGCTTTCGGGCTCCGGACACATCGCCGGAATGATCAATCCGCCGAGCGCGAACAAGTACGGCTATTGGGTGAACGACGCACTGCCCGCCGATGCCAGCGAATGGTTCGCGGGCGCGACGCAACAGCCGAGCTCGTGGTGGTCCGATTGGCGAAAGTGGGTCGAGCGGTATCTCGGGAAAGAGGTCGCCGCGCGCATCCCGGGCAAAGCAAAGCTCAAGGTCATCGAAGCCGCACCGGGTTCGTACGCGCGCGTGCGCGCGGAAGGGTGATAAGGACCCCCACGCTTGCGGCTTCGCCGCTACGCTGCCCCCAAAAGGGGGAGCAATGCGCACCTTGGGACGGCCCGCGGCGCGCATGGCCCCCACCCGACCCGTGCTGGGCACTTGCCGAGAGTGATCCGGTCGAATCAGGCACGAAACCGAGGAGAACGCCATGACCGTCCGCCACAGCATCGTCGCATCCGTCGCCATCGTGCTGCTCAACACGGCTTCGGGCGCCGCGATCGCGCAATCGAAATGCACGAGCACGACCTGCGGCGTCGTCGATCGTGTGGAGTTGGTCGAGAAAAAAGGACAGGGTTCGGGTCTCGGCATGATCGCCGGCGGGGTCGTCGGCGGCGTGCTCGGTCATCAAATCGGCAGCGGGCGCGGCAACACCGCCGCGACGATTCTCGGCGCGGGCGCGGGTGCCTACGCGGGCAATGAAGTCGAGAAAAACGCCAAACGGACGAGCTACTGGGCCGTCGCAATCCGAATGGACAACGGACAAACACGGAACTTCACCTACACGAATCAGCCGCCCGTCCACGAGGGCGAGCGCGTTCGCCTGATCGACGGCGGCCGGCGGCTCGCGCGCGTCTAGCGATCTATTTAGGACATGCTCACACTATGGACAGGTCCTAGTTGACGACCGGCTGCGGTTTGCCTGGGGCGGGTTTTTCGGCGCCCCGCCCTTGTCCGGGCTCGGGATGTGGCGGCGCGTTGCCGCGCTGGGGCGCGGGGACCGCTTGCGGCTGCGGAACCGGAACGACTTGCGGAGCGGGCGCCCCCTGGGGTGAAGGTCGCGGCACGGGAACACTTTGCGGCATCGGACGTGGTCCGGCCTGCGGCATCGGGCGTGGCGCGGCCTGTGGCATCGGTTGCGGAGCGGGCGCGCCTTGGGCTGACCTCGGCGGAGCGCCTCCGCCACGCGCCACGTCTTGGCCGACCTGCGTCGGTGGCGTGGCGGCCGGCGCGGGCTTTACATAGGCGGGCGCCGCGCCTCGAACGGGTGGTACGGAAGTGATCGCCCCTTGTGGCGGCGGCGAAGAAGCGGCGGATCTTCCCGGTGGCGCCGACGTGATAGCCCTGGGCGCGGCGGCCGGAGCGGCGCCGGGCCGACTCCAAGGCGCGTTGGAAGGGACAGCGCCCGGGTTACCGGGCGCAACGACCATTGGCTTCGTCCGCGCCTGAAGCGTCGAAGCGGGAGGCGGCACGCCGTTGCCGGGCCGTAGCGCGTTGGCGGCAACAGGCAGCGGCTTGACGGGCGGCGCGGTGCCGAGCGCAGGCGCCGTCGCGATCATCGTTGGGGGCACTTGCACCCGGTTCGGCTTAACCGGTTTGCCGCTTGCGAACGCGGCGCCACCCACTGCGGTGATGGCACCGGGGACCGTGTTATTTACGTACGTGGTGGGGCGGCGCGAACGATCGACCGGATTCACCGCGTAGGGACGGTTGTACGCCGACCAGCAGCGCGATCCGCAGTTGCGCCACCACGGAGCGTACGGCTCGCGCCATCCGAGCGGGACCCAACCGTAGACGGGACCGCCGGCCGATGCGGAAACACCCCAGCCGGTGCCGCCGTACCATGCCACGAGCGCCGGCGCCCATGCGGGCCGCCGCACATACTCGCCCGGGCACCATCCCCACCGTCCGCCGATGTGCGCCCAGCGGCCGTAGTGAAACGGCGCATAACCCCAGGGCGCGTAGTCGACCCACGTCCATCCCCAGACCGGCAACGAAACCCAGCGGCCGTCGCGATACGGCGCCCAATCGACGGCAACCGTCGATGGAAACCAGACCGCGCCGTACTCGGGATACGTCTGCCACGTTCCGTATTGGTCCAGGTCCGCGTGCCCCACCATTTCATTGGAGACGTAGCGGTTGGAGCGGGCGCGCGCGTAGTAGCGATCGCGATTGGCGCTCCATGTATCGAAGCCGTCGAGACCGCTGCCGTTGCGGACATCGGCCTGAACGTCGGTCGTTCCCGCGAGACGGGCCGTTTGTCCCGGAAGGACCTGCTGGAATCCGCCGGCGACGGCGACATTCGCTTCGCCTTCGCGAACGACGACCGTCGTTTCCTGGCGGTCGTCGGACACATCGATTCGATACAAGCCCGGGCGCAGCAACTCGACTTGCGTGTTCGGCGTATCGACGCGCGCGGTATCGCCCTGCTCGAGCGCGCGCAGCGCGACGATCGCACGACCTTGTGCGACGAACAGCGAAATCTCGTGATCGTCGAGTCGCGATACGTGCACATTGGTGTTGCCCGCGATTCGCAACTGACCGACGCCGAAATCGACCTCCGCATGGCCCTCGCCGGAGAGCCACAAATTATCGCCGCCGGTCACCGGATAGTTGAGCTCGATCGGCGACCATTCGGTTGCCCGATCTTCGGGCGCCAGGAAGAGTTGTCCGCCGACGTCGGCGACGCGTCCGACGCGGTTCGGCGCTTGATCTTCGTCCTGCGCAGAGGCGCCGAACGGGACGAGCACGAAGCTCGTCAGCGCCAGCAATCGTGCGAACTTCACAAAAACCGGCGACAGACTCGGGATGATGCGACGCAATATCATGGCGTGGGTGAACGATCCGCGAACAATTCGCGCATTGTTGCAAGAACGTCTCAATGCGCCGCGACGTTGACCATCGTTATTCCGTCGTGTGATCGACGATGGATTAGAATGAACCGCAAGTAGCCAACAAACGCCGAGGGCTCTTTCATCCGGCGCCCAAGTTCATCAGGAAGGAGAATCCCATGCGGAATATTCGTGCGTCGCTTGCCGCACTCGGCGCCGCCTGCGTTGTCGCATCCCCCTCTGCGCTCGCGCAGTTCAGCAACGCATTCGTCTTCGGCGATAGTTTGAGCGATGCCGGCCAATACGGCGCTCGCTTCACCACCAATCCCGGTTTGTCGTTCGCGATGTACGTGACCGAACGCTATGGTTATTCAGTCGGCCCGTCATTTCAGGGCGGCAACGACTACGGCCAAGGCGGCGCGCGCGTCAATTCGCCATCGCCTCTGATTCCGCCGAACGCACCGAATCTGTCGATCGCCGATCAGGTCACGCAGTTTCTCGGCAAAGGTCCGCTCGATTCCAACGCGCTGTATCAACTCCAAGGCGGCGCAAACGACATCCGCATACTTGCAACGCAAGCCGCGGCGGGACAGATCACGCCGGAGCAGTTGCAAGCGGGGGTCACGCAGGCGGCGCTCGACCTCGCGACGCAGGCCACACGCCTGAAAGCGGCCGGTGCGCGCTACCTGATCGTCTACAACATGCCCGACATCGGCAAGACGCCGGACGCGGCCGCGGCGCGTGCGCAAGCGACCTTCACGTCTCTGTCCAGTCTGTTCAACTCGACGCTCAACGCCGCGCTGTCGACCGCGCATCTGCAGATCATCCAGTTCAACACGTTTGCGCTGCTGAACGAGATCGTCGCGAATCCGGCGGGATTCGGTTTCATCAACGTGACAACGCCGGTTTGCACGACGGCGAGCGCGCTCGATTGCACGCCGTCGACGTTACGGGATCCCACCGGCAATCTGACCTGGGCGTTTGCCGACGGCATCCATCCAACGACTGGACTGGCGCAGATCTTTGCGCAGGCCGCCGAGTCGATGATCGAAGGTCCGGCGAAGATGTCGGAGCTGGCCGAAGCGCCACTCGGCGTCGAAGCCGCGAATTTCCGCTCGATCGATGCGCGGATGATTTCAGGCATCAATTCGCCACGTCCGATGAGCAAGTACGAGTTCTGGGGCGCATACGACTACGGCAACAACGATTTCAAGGGCAACTTCCTTTCCGGCAACGCGGATCTCAACACGCTCACCGTCGGTGGCGACATCAAGGTTTCGCCGCAATTGCTGATCGGCGCGATGTTCGGCTACACCGAAAACAAAGGCGACTTCGGCGGCGGAACCGGTGGGTACAAGCTCAATGAGACCTCGGGGACGATTTATCTCGGCTACGGACCCGCAACTGTTCCCTGGTGGATCGGCGCGACGCTCGGCGTGGGCGATCTCGACTACAAAGGCATTCACCGCGATATCGCGCTCGGAGCCTTGACGCGAAGCGAAACTGCGGACGCGCGCGGCTGGCACATCATGACGAGCGTGCTCGGCGGCTACTGGTTCATCCCGAGTCCCGATTGGCAACACGGCCCGTGGGCACGCGTCGGCTATCAGGATATTCACGTCGATAACTTTTGCGAAAACGGATCGGACAGCACGGCGCTTTGCTATGGCAAACAAACACGGACGTCGCTGATCACGAGCGTCGGCTGGCAAGTGACCGGACGGGTCGGTATCTTCCGGCCGTACGCGCGCGTGACGTGGGACAACGAGAGCCGCACCAACCAGCGCGACGTTTCGGCGTCGCCAGTGGCGCTGTATGGGCCGTACTCGATTCCCGGCATCAAGCCGGACAGCAACTGGTTGAGCTACGCCGCCGGCGCAAGCGCGGATTTCGGACGCGTCACCGGCTTCCTCGTCGGTTCCGGCACGAGCGGCAAGAGCGATGGCAACGGTTACGCAGTGACGGTCGGCGTCCGCGTGCCGATTTAGAACGCTCCGGTTTTCCGCCGGGGCTGCTTCATGCGAGCGTCGCGCGAAAGCGCGCGAGCGCTCGCAGCCCCTGGACGGCGCGCGATCCGTACCATGAGGTCCATTCGCCGTCGATCAAGTGCGCCGGCCGCGCGAATCGCGCTGCAAGCTCGTCGGCATCGCGCGTGCGAAACGCGTAGGGCTCCGACGACACGATGAGCCGATCCGCTTCGCGCCAGGCGGGATCGTCGTCGGCGAGCTCGGGGTACCGTCGCGTCGCGCGAGTCGGCAGCGTATCGAGACCCGTCCGCGCGAGTGTTGCGCCGATGTAAGTGTCGCGCGCGACCGTCATCCACGGCTTGCGCCAGATCAGATAGAGAACGCGTTGCCGCGGCAGTCCGCCGACGGTCGCATCGAGCGCGATCAGTGCTTCGTCGAACGCGATGCGAAGCGCCGCGGCTTCTCGCTCGCGATCGAAGATTGCGGCGATCAGTCGATACAGTCGCCGATTGTCGAGCGGATCGCGAGGATCGGTCACGATGATGTTCGGCACGAACGCGCGGGCGGCATCGACCGTCTCGCGGCGATTTTCATCGATATTGACGACGAGATGCGTCGGCTGAAGCGCTTTCAGTCGCTCGAGATCGGGGTCCTTCGTGCCTCCGATTTTCGGCACGCGGACGACATCGGGTTTCGGATGGACGCAAAAGCCGGTGCGCGCGACGACGTTCGCGCCCAGATTGAGCGTGAACAGCAGCTCGGTGAGGCTCGGAACGAGGCTCGCGATCCGCGCCTTGTTCGTACGAGGATGTGCGATGCCGGCCCAGTCGACGTTGGCTGCAATCGTCCGCGCCGAAGGGCCGCCCCGAGGCGCGGATTGCGCCCCCTCCGGGGGCAGCGAGCTTGCATTTTTGCGGGCGTGGGGGGCCCACATCAATCGGGCACGCGCGGCTTGTGCGGCCGACGAGCGAGCAAGCGATCGTAAACCGGCCGCGGCACCCCCTTGAGCGCGCGCCCGACCCAGCGCATCTGCCAAGGGAAAACGTAGAAGCTTTTCCGCCGCTCGATCGCGCGCGCGATCTTGTGTGCGGCCGCATCGACCGACATCAGAAACGGCATTCGATACGGATTCTTTTCCGTCATCGGCGTGTCGATGAATCCGGGACAAATGGTCACCACCGCCACGCCGCTCTCGGCGAGCTCGATGCGCAGGCTTTCGAGATAGGCGATCGCCGCCGCTTTCGACGCCGAGTAGGCCCCCGAACCGGGCAATCCGCGAAAGCCTGCGATACTGGCAATGCCGACCAGCACGCCGCGCTTGTTATGCCGCATCGGCTCGACGAATGGTTGAAAGGTCGCCACCATCCCGAACACGTTGGTGTCGAGCACCGCGCGAAACGCCGGCAGATCTTCGGCAAAAGACGTGAGCGTTCCGCGCGAAACGCCCGCGCTTGCGATCACCACGTCCGGCGTGCCGAACTGTGCGACGAAATCGCGCGCCGCCTCGGCAAGAGCGGGCGCGTCGCGAACATCGCCGGCATACGTACGCACTTCCGCGGGCGCAAGAGAGGCAGCAAGCTTTGTCAGCTCCGATTCACGGCGCGCGAAGAGGCCGAGCGAAGCGCCGTGCGAAGCGTAATACGTCGCAAGCCCGCAGCCGATGCCAGAAGACGCGCCGGTGATGAAAACGTTCATGGATCGCCGGAGCGATCGCCGGCGTCTAGTCGGCTCAGCTCTTCGAACGCTCGGCGCGCGCCTTGACGATCAGCTCGTCGAGCGCCGCAGGAAGCTGCGCATGCGTGCCGACCTTGTCGGATCCGGTGACGAATTTTCCATCGACGATTACGGTGGGAACCGATTGAATATCGAACATTTGCGCCTGCTGCCGCGCGCGATTCATCTTGCCCGAGACCGCGAACGAGCCGTATACGTCCTCGACTTTCTTCTTGTCGAGGCCTTTGGTCGCGGCCCAGTCGAAGAACGTCTTGTCGTTCCAGAGACTCAAGTTTTGACCGTGGATCGCAGCGAACACGTCGGGGGAAAGCTTCTCTTCCTCGCCGAGCGCGTCGAGCGTGTAATAGATTTTCCCGAGATTGATCCAACGATCCTGGAACATCACGGGCACTCGACGGAATTGCACGTCCTGCGGGAGCTTCGCGCGCCAGGGAATCAGATACTTTTCCAATTCGGCGCAATGCGGACAGCCATAGGAGAAGAACTCGATGACTTCGATCTTCTTTCCGGTCTCGACCGGCACCGGCGCTTTCAGCCGCAGATAATTCTTGCCTTCGACCATCTGTGCAGACACGGAACAGCCGAACGCTGCCGCCGCGAATCCGAGCGTCGCGGCGAGAAACGTGCGGCGGCGCATCCGGACGTCCGTCGCGTCGGGGTGGGTGGTCGTGCAAATCGACAATTCCATCGGGTCACCTTGATTGTTTGACAACGTTGTTGGGTTTTCGCGTCGGACCCGAGTTCCGCCGATTCGCGCTTCCGCGGTACCGTTCGTCAGAACTTGATAACGGCGGCCTCGAAACCGCCCTTTCCGAGATCCGATTTGATTCGCTGCATCTCGTCTTGGTTGTCGTAGGGACCGAGCCGCACGCGGAAGCGAACCACCTTGTCGGGAAGCAGCCCTTGCTGGACCGATGCCTGCCAACCGGCGAACGCCAAGCGGGCCTTCAGATTCTCGGCGTCCGACTCGGTCGAGAATGAGCCCGCCTGCAGCCAGAATCGATCGCCGCTTTTGAGACCCTTTGACGAATCGATGCTCGCCACCTTGTCCGTGGGCCGCTCGGCGACCGTTTCGGCGAGCTTTGGCGCGGCCTTTTCTTTCGCTTGCTCGACGACGGCGCGGTCGACTTTTTCCACCGTCTTCGGTTGTCCACGCGTGTCTTCGGCACCGGGAAGAATCTTGTAGAAATCGAAGCGCGGCTTTTCGGGCGTGTCGTTCTTGGCGGCGCGCGATGCTTCCTTGCCGCCCACTTCGCGACCGTTGTTCGCCGCCGTCGCCGGCTGGAACGCCGGATTGTTTTTCATCAACCAGAATGCGACGGAGGCGGCCATCCCAAGACCGATCACGAGACCGATGAAGATCCCGAGCAATGTCCCGCCATGGTCGCGACGTGGACGTTTGCCGCTGGCGGGTGCGCCTGGGCGCGTGTTACGGGGTGCTGTCATGATGAGCTGAAAGAGTCTGCGCCGCTGTGCTGTTCGTCACATTTGCTCGGGGGCGCTGATGCCCAATACCGCGAGGCCGTTGCGCAGCACCTGTCCGACGGCGACGACCAACGCGAGGCGCGCACGCTTTTCGCGCTCGTCGTCGACGAGAAAACGTTCCGCATTATAGTAACTGTGGAATTCCTGCGCCAAATCCTTCAGGTAGAAGGTGATGAGGTGCGGGGCCAAATCGCGGGCGGCAACGGCGAGCTCGGAAGGAAAATCGGCGAGCCGCCGCAAGAGCGCATTCTCGTAGACGCTGCCGAGCGGCGTGAGATCGGCGTCTTCGAGCAGTGCCGGCGCATCGGCGCGCACAATCCCCGCCTGCCTCAGCACCGAGCAAACTCGCGCATGCGCATACTGCACATAGTAGACCGGATTGTCTTCCGACTGCGAGCGCGCGAGATCGATATCGAAGACGAACTCCGTGTCGGCCTTCCGCGATACCAGGAAAAAGCGCACCGCGTCGCGACCCACTTCGTCGATCAAGTCGCGAATGGTCACATAGCTGCCGGCGCGCTTGCTGATCTTCACCTCTTCGCCGCCGCGCATCACCGTGACCATCTTGTGCAGCACGTAATCCGGATACCCCGGCGGAATGCCGGCGCGAAGCGCCTGCAGGCCGGCACGCACGCGCGTGACCGTGCTGTGATGGTCGGCACCTTGGATGTTGATCGCCTTCGCGAAGCCGCGCTCGAACTTCGTGACGTGATAGGCGACGTCCGGAACGAAGTACGTGTAGCCGCCGTCGGACTTGCGCATCACGCGGTCCTTGTCGTCGCCGTAATCGGTCGTGCGGAGCCATAGCGCGCCCTCGTGCTCGTACATCGCGCCCGACGCCGCGAGTCGCGCGACCGTCGCGTCGACGCGGCCGTCCGCATAGAGCGAGCTCTCGAGATAATAGCGATCGAACCTCACGCCGAACGCTTGCAGATCGCGGTCTTGTTCCTCGCGCAACGCCGCAACTGCGAAGCGCCGAATCGATTCGATATCCGACAACTCCTTGCCGACTTCGTCGAGATAGCGCTGCGCAAGCTCGCGAATGTATTCGCCGCGATAGCCATCTTCTGGAAAATGTGCATGCTCGCCCAGCAACTCCTGCGCACGTGCGCGGACGGAGAGCGCGAGATTCTGGATTTGCGCGCCTGCGTCGTTGTAGTAGAACTCGCGCACGACGTCGTAGCCTTGCGATTCGAGCAGCATTGCGATCGCAGCGCCGAGCGCCGCCTGGCGGCCGTGGCCCACGTGCAACGGACCGGTCGGATTGGCCGAAACGAATTCGACGATCACCCGCTCGCCGCGATGCGCGTCGCGGCGGCCGAAACGGTCTCCTGATTGCAGCACGCGCGGCACGATCGCCCGTCGCTCCGCCGGCACGAGCCTGAAGTTGATGAAGCCGGGGCCCGCGACCTCGACGCTCTCGACCACGTCGTCGAGTGCCGCGCCCGTTGCGCCCGCAATGATTTCGGCGAGCTTGCGCGGATTTTGCCGCGCACGTTTGGCGAGATTCAGCGCTTCGGGCGTCGCAAAATCGCCGTGTTCGGGATTGCGCGGCCGCTCGAGCGTCGGCGTCGGATCGGCGAGATCGGGAAATTCCTTGCGAATAGCGCTCTTCAGCGCCGCTTCGATTTTCTCCCTTGCATCGACCTGCATTGAACATGCGTCCTTGAGCGCGCCGAGGGCGCATTATAGAGGAGCGTAGCCGCTTGATCCGGCAGCGACGCGCCGGTCGCTCGCTCAGCAGAAACTCGCCGGATCGATATCGAGCGCGACGCGAACGCGCGTTGCCGGCGCCGCGGTCAGCGCTTCGCGCCAGCGCGAGACGAAGCGATGCAGCTTCGCGCGATCGCAACTCTGGACGACGAGCTGGCCGCGCTCGAAGCCCGCGCGGCGTGCGAGCACTGCGGGCACGGGCGAAAAGACCGTCACGCCATTCGCTTTTCCATCGATTGCGCGCGCCGCCGCGTGCGCATGAGCGAGAAAGGCGTCGACTTCGCTACGGTGATGCGCCTCGGCCAGCAACAGCGCGACATGTGCCACCGGCGGCAACTGCGCCATCGCGCGCTCGGCCAGGAGCTCGGTCGCGAATCGATCGTAATCGTGACTCGTCAGTGCATGAAAGAGCGGATGGGTTGGAAAGTCCGTTTGAACGATGACCGTGCCGGGCAAGCCGGCGCGGCCGGCGCGGCCCGCAACTTGCGTCAATAACGCCGAGAGTCGTTCGGTCGCGCGGAAATCGGCGCTGTATAACGCGTTGTCGGCGCCGAGCACACCGACGAGCGTCAGACGCGGAAAGTCGTGGCCCTTGGCCAACATTTGCGTGCCGATCAGGACGTCGACCGACTGCTCGGCGATCTGCGTCCGCATCGACGCAAACGCATTTTTGGCGCGCGTGCTATCGCGATCGACGCGCAGGATTCGCGCATCGGGAAATGTCTTCGCGAGCGTCCGTTCGAGGCGCTGCGTGCCAAAACCTTGCGGCATCAGATCGACATTGCCGCACTGGGGACACGACGCCGGCAAAGATTCGAGATGACCGCAATGGTGACAACGCATCGTCGGCGGCTCGCGGTGCATCGTCAGGCGCGCGCTGCAACGCGGACATTCCGCTTGCCAGCCGCAGGCGAAGCATTTGAGCGACGGCGCGAAGCCGCGGCGATTGACGAACACCAATGCCTGCTCATGGCGCGCGAGACAGGCCGCCAACGCATCCGCTAGCGGGCCCGAGATTCCGTCGCGCGCCTTCGCGTCTCGATTCGATACCAGGACGACACGCGGCAAGCGCGCGCGCGGATCGGCGCGTAGCGGCAGCAGCAAGCGGCGATACTTTTCCGCATGGACTTGCGCGAACGATTCGAGCGAAGGCGTGGCGCTCGACAGCACGATCGGGACGCCGCGAGCGCGCGCGCGCCATATCGCAACGTCGCGTGCGTGGTAGCGGACGCCGTCCTGCTGTTTGTAGGATGCATCGTGCTCCTCATCGACGACGATCAGCGCAAGACGAGGCAGCGCGCAAAACGCCGCCAATCGCGTTCCCAGGACGAGATCGGCTTCCCCACCGGCGGCCGCGGTCCAATGCGCGCGCCGCTCGCCATCGGCAAGCCCGCTATGCAGCGTCACGGCGCGTGCGTGAGGCAAGGCGTCGAGCACACGCGCCTCGAGCTGCGGCGTCAGGTTGATCTCCGGAACGAGCAGCAGCACCTGCCCTTTCTTTTCGATCACCGACTTCGCCGCGGCGAGGAACACGTCGGTCTTCCCGCTGCCTGTCACGCCGTGGAGCAAAAACGGCGTGAAGCTTCCGGTCGCGCCGCGAATCGCCTCGGCGGCAGCGTGCTGATCGGTGTTCAACGAGCGTTCGGGGACCTGCCCTTTCGGCGAGATGCCTTCGCTGCTCACGCGAAGCGCGCGTCGTGCGCCGAGCGGCGGAATCGCCAAGGCGAGCGCCATTCCGAGCGGCTGCTGATAGTAACGGGCGACGAATTCGCACAAACCCAGCACGTCGTCGGGCAGCGGCGTTATCGCAGCAACTTCGACGATCGGCTGCAGTTCGTTGTGCGTGACCGACGATTCGCCCGCGATTCCGACCACGACGCCGACCATCGGCCGACGCGCCAGCCGCACGGAGACCACGCTACCGCGCTGGAGAGCGAGCCCTTCGGGCGCCCAATAATCGAAGGTGCGATCGAGCGCGACCGGCAGCGCAACCTGCGCAATCGTCATGGGTTCGCTGCTGCGCTCACTGTCGCAACTGCGCAACGAATACTATTGCGTCAGACAATTTGTGGTGTTCTAACTTCTCACCACATCTTGCAGCAATGAATCGCAAGTGGTTCATTTTTCTAGGCTCGGCAACTTTGACGGGCCGCTGTGGATAAGTGTGTGCGTAAGTGACAGGGCAACCAGCGACCCTTTGGCCGCTCCTGGGGGACCCACACGGTGAGAATATGAGCTTTTTGTGAATTAGCGCAAAAATTCAACGGATTATATAGGCACTGACGCAGACTGGCGACGCTGCACGCGGAACGCCTTGATTATGCTAGGACATGTGCATAACTAGCCCGGGAAACCCATTTCCGGGGTTTGTCAAGCCTCATTTGTCCGCCGGTCGTCCGACTCATCGCGCAGGGCCCGGGAATGGGAGTGGACCGCGGCCACCAAAGCCGCGACATGATCGGCCGGGGTCGTCGGGACGATGCCGTGGCCGAGATTGAATACGTGACCGGGCGCGGTTCCGGCCGCGTCCAGGATACTGCGCGCAGCGCGCGCGACCGTTTCCGGATCGGTCAACAGGACCATGGGATCGAGGTTGCCCTGCAGCGCGACCCGGTCGGCGACCTGGCGTCGCGCCTTGGCGAAGTCCACCGTCCAATCGAGGCCGACGCATTGGGCGCCGCTGGTTGCGAGGTCATCCAGCCAGGCACCCCCGCCCTTGGTGAACAGGATGACCGGGACGCGCCGTGGGGCGAGCATGGGAAGTGCCTCGAGCACGGTTCGCATCGAAGCGAGCGAGAAGCGGCGCCACTGATGCGCCGCTAGCAACCCGCCCCACGTGTCGAAGAGCATGACCGCATCGACGCCCGCTGCGATCTGCTCGCCGAGATAGCGCGCGACCGTTTGAGCGTTGATATCGACGAGCCGCTGGAGTAAATCGCCGCGTGCATAAGCCATCCGCCGCACCGTTGCGAAATCCGCGCTCCCCCCACCCTCGATCATGTAACACGCGAGCGTGAAAGGACTTCCCGCGAAGCCGATCAACGGCACCGAGTTCGCGAGCGCGCGCTTGATTTCTGCGACGGCATCGAAGACGTAGCGAAGCTTGGCCATGTCGGGTACGGCGAGCGCGGCAATGGATCGTTCGTCGGCCGCCGTTCGCGCGAAGCGCGGGCCCTCGCCCTCTGCGAAAGAGAGTCCCAATCCCATTGCATCGGGTATTGTGAGAATGTCGGAAAACAAGATGGCGGCGTCGAGCGGAAAGCGCGCCAACGGTTGCAAAGTCACCTCGGTGGCGAGCGAAGGGGTCGTGGCAAGCGCCATGAAGCTGCCGGCACGCGCACGCGTCGCGTTGTATTCGGGGAGATAACGGCCTGCCTGGCGCATCAGCCATATCGGCGTATACGGCGTCGGCTCGCGCCGAAGCGCGCGCAGCAGCGTGTCGTTTTTCAAAGCAGGCACCGTCGTGCGGCCAAAGAAGCTAAGGCGCTCACGCGGTGAGCGAACGCCCGGCCATCCGCTCGAGTGTGCGCAGCGGCGACAGCTCCGGACGGTACAACGCGGAGAGCGGCAGATGAATCGTTTGTTCGAGCATGAACTGTCCGGCCATCGCGGCGTGCATCACCTGGTCCGAATAGCAGATCCACGTCGTGCCCGGCGCAAAGCGCACTTCCTGCTGCGGCGAATTGCGCTGATAGTCGATATCGGCCTTCGCGCAATCGTGCAAGCCGAGCATCAGGTGATCGTACTCGGAGCGGCGCCCCTTCGTCACATACAGCGCCGCGAGCAGCGACGGCTCGACCCGGCCCATCTTTCTCACCCGTGGCAGAAATCGTGCGGCCATTGCCTCGAAGCGTTCCCCGACGCGCCAGACGCGGTCTTCGCCGTGCGGATTGACGTTACAAAACACGCGCAAAATCCGTTCGCCCCGGTTGGGACGCGATGGAAACGCATCGATGTGCAACCGAGCGTCGTCCTTGCGCCACGACACCGTTCGATCCGTCGCCGACTGCGGCCGGAAGCTCGTACGCGCCCGTTTGAGATGCGGTGCGTAACGCGGCAGCAGCGCGGCGATCAAATCGCTCGCGGATGCCGCGAACCGACCGATCATCCGGCCCAAATCCGCGAGATCGTCAGGATTCCCGCGCGCGCCTTTCACCGTGCCGCAATCGAAGCTGATGTTCTTGGCGCGTCCATTCGACCACTTCGGATCGAGAAAGCGTTCCTCGCCCGCCTCGAGCGCGAACGCGAGCCGCGGCAACACGAGCACGCCGCCACTCTCGAGTGTCTGCGCGAATTCATCGGTCCCCTCGGGGGAAATCGCGGGGCGCCAGCTCGCGACGTCGAGCGTGCCCAATTCCGTCATCGCGAGCGCACTACCGCGGCAACGTCGATGAGCCCATCAGGAACTCGTCGATGGCGCGCGCGCATTGGCGTCCTTCGCGGATCGCCCACACGACAAGCGATTGTCCGCGGCGCATGTCGCCCGCAGAGAACACCTTGGCCACCGAAGTCCGATAGTCGTCGGTATTCGCTTTGACGTTCGTGCGCGCGTCGTGCTCGACGCCGAATTGCTCGAGCATGCCGGCGCGGACAGGTCCGCTGAAACCCATCGCGAGCAGCACGAGATCGGCTTTGAGCTCGAATTCGCTTCCGGGAATCTCGACCATTTTCATCGCGCCGCCCGGATCTTTCTGCCATTCGACACGCGCTGCGATCAATTTCTCGACGCGTCCGTCGCGTCCCTCGAATCGCTTTGTCGCCACCGCCCAGTCGCGCTCGCATCCTTCTTCGTGCGATGACGACGTGCGGAGCTTGATCGGCCAATACGGCCATACGAGCGGCTTGTTCTCTTGCTCGGGCGGCTGCGGCAGAAGCTCGAATTGCGTCACCGTCTTCGCGTCCTGCCGGTTCGAGGTGCCGACGCAGTCGGAGCCCGTGTCGCCGCCGCCGATCACAACGACGTGCTTGCCGGCGGCCTTGATCTGACCGGCCACCGCGTCGCCCGCGACGACCTTGTTCTGCTGTGGCAGGACTTCCATTGCGAAATGGACGCCGGCGAGGTCGCGGCCGGGTACCGGCAAATCGCGCGGTGCCTCTGCTCCGCCGGTCAGCGCGATCGCGTCGAACGCTTCGAGCAAGTCGGCAGCCGAAACGTCGGCCCCGACCTGGGTGTTCGGACGAAACTCGACGCCTTCCTCGGACATCTGCGCCATTCGCCGGTCGATCAAATGCTTTTCCATCTTGAAGTCGGGGATGCCGTAACGAAGCAGACCGCCGATGCGGTCCTCCTTCTCGAACAGCACGACCTCGTGGCCGGCGCGCGCGAGCTGCTGCGCGCACGCCATTCCAGCAGGCCCCGAACCGACCACAGCGACCCGCTTTCCGGTCTTCACCGCTGGAGGCAGCGGCACGACCCATCCTTCGTCCCAGCCTTTGTCGATCAGGAAATGTTCGATCGACTTGATGCCCACCGGATCGTTGTTGATGTTGAGCGTGCAAGCAGCTTCGCACGGCGCCGGGCATATGCGTCCGGTGAACTCTGGAAAGTTGTTCGTCGAATGCAGCACGTCAAGCGCAACGCGCCATTGGCGGCGATACGTGAGATCGTTCCAATCCGGAATGATGTTATTGACCGGACATCCGGTTTGGCAGAACGGAATGCCGCAATCCATGCAGCGCGCACCCTGCCGCGATGCATCATCGTCGGCGAGCGTCAAGATGAACTCGCGATAGTGCGTGACCCGATGCGGAATCGGCTCGGTCGCTTCCCTGATCCGTTGCAGCTCGATGAAGCCGGTGATCTTTCCCATTATGGAGTCTAAGCAACCGCGCGTGCCTTGTTCGCCGCGGCCGCTCGGGCTTCAGCGCGCTTCGCGAACATCTCGCCCAAAGCCCGCTTGTATTCGTGCGGAAATACTTTGACGAATTTGGCGCGCTCGTTTTCCCAGTTGTCGAGGATCGCGAGCGCCACGGCCGAGCCCGTGTAGCGCAAATGCTTTTCGATGAGCGAGCGCGCGATCGGCTCGTCGCAACGATCGAGATGCAGGAGCCGGCCTTTGCCGGCGGCACCGAGCACGGCTTCAGCGTCCGCCTGCTCGTCTTCCGGCAACAGCGATTCGAGCGCGACCATCGCTCGGTTGCAACGCGTCGCAAACGTCTGGTCCGGATCGTAGACGTAGGCGATGCCGCCGCTCATCCCCGCGGCGAAGTTGCGTCCGGTGCGGCCCAGGACGACGACGGTGCCGCCGGTCATGTATTCGCAGCCGTGGTCGCCCGTGCCTTCGACAACCGCGCTCGCGCCGGAATTGCGCACGCAGAATCGCTCGCCTGCGACGCCGCGGAAATACGCTTCGCCTTCGATCGCACCGTACATCACCGTGTTGCCGATGACGATATTTTCCTCGGGTTTTGCCGGACAACTCGGATTCGGATACACGACGATGCGTCCCCCGGACAACCCCTTCCCCACGTAATCGTTGGTCGCGCCTTGCAGCTCGAAGGTGACGCCGCGCGCGAGAAACGCGCCGAAGCTCTGGCCCGCGATGCCGTCGAAGACGACATGGATCATATCGGGCGGCAGCCCTTCATGGCCGAATTTGCGCGCGATCGTCCCCGACAGCATCGCGCCGACCGAGCGATGCGCGTTGCGAATCCGATATTCGAGGCGCACCGCTTCACGCGTGTCGAGCGCCTTCGCCGCCGCTGCGATGATCTGATGATCGAGCGCGCGCGTCAGTCGATGATCCTGCTGCTCGCAGCGATAACGTGCGACCTCGGCCGGCATCTTCGGCTGGTAGAACACGCGCGTGAAGTCGAGCCCCCGCGCCTTCCAGTGCTCGATGCCCGTCCGCATATCGAGCAAGTCGGACCGCCCGATCATCTCGTTGATCGTTCTGAAGCCAAGCTGCGCCATCAGCTCGCGCACTTCTTCGGCGACGAAAAAGAAATAGTTGACGACGTGCTCGGGCGAACCGGCGAAGCGCCTGCGCAACTCGGGATCCTGCGTCGCGATGCCGACGGGGCAGGTATTGAGATGACACTTGCGCATCATGATGCAGCCTTCGACAACGAGCGGCGCCGTCGCGAAGCCGAACTCGTCGGCGCCGAGCATCGCACCGATGACGACGTCGCGTCCAGTCTTCATCTGCCCGTCGACCTGCACGGCGATGCGTCCGCGCAGGCGATTGAGCACCAGCGTCTGCTGCGTCTCCGCGAGACCCAGCTCCCACGGGGTGCCCGCGTGCTTGATCGACGACTCGGGCGATGCACCCGTGCCGCCGTCATGACCGGCGATCGTCACGTGGTCGGCCTTCGCTTTGGCGACGCCCGCCGCGACGGTGCCCACGCCGACTTCGGAGACGAGCTTGACCGAGATCGACGCTTGCGGATTCGCATTCTTCAAATCGTGAATCAGCTGCGCCAGATCCTCGATCGAATAGATGTCGTGATGCGGCGGCGGCGAGATGAGACCGACGCCCGGGACGGAGTAGCGGAGTGTCGCGATGTATTCGGACACCTTGTGGCCGGGCAATTGTCCGCCCTCGCCGGGCTTGGCGCCCTGCGCCATCTTGATCTGCAGCTGGTCTGCGGATGAAAGATATTCCGCCGTGACGCCGAACCGCGCCGACGCCACCTGCTTGATCTTCGAGCGCAGGCTGTCGCCGGCCCTCAGGGGCACTTCGGCCTCGACGCGATCGTGGCCGAGAACCCCGGCCAGCGTGTCGCCGTTCTTCACGGGACTCTTGCCTGCGCGCATTTCGGCCCGGTAACGCATCGCGTCTTCGCCGCCCTCGCCCGTATTCGACTTGCCGCCGATACGGTTCATTGCAACGGCGAGCGTCGTATGCGCTTCGGTCGAAATGGATCCGAGGCTCATCGCACCGGTCGCAAAGCGCTTGACGATCTCCTTCGCCGGCTCGACGAGCTCGATCGGAACCGGAACGCGTTCGCCCGTCTTGAATTCGAACAGGCCGCGAAGCGTCTTGAGCTTCCTCCCCTGTTCGTTGATCAGTGCTGCGTATTCGCGATAGGTCGAATGGGAGTTCGCGCGCGACGCATGCTGCAGCTTGGCGATCGAGTCGGGCGTCCACATGTGCTCTTCGCCGCGGACGCGATAGGCGTACTCGCCGCCGGCGTCGAGCGCGTTGCGCAGGAGCGGATCGTCGCCGAACGCGAGCGTGTGCAGGCGCGCGGCCTCCTCGGCGACCTCGAACAAGCCGATGCCCTCGATGTTGCTCGCCGTGCCGGTGAAATATTTCTCGACGAATGCCTTCTGCAGGCCGACGGCCTCGAAGATTTGCGCGCCGCAATAGGATTGGTAGGTCGAGATGCCCATCTTGGACATCACCTTGTAGAGACCTTTGCAGATGGCCTTGATGTAACGCTTCTGCGATTCCTTCGGATCGATCTCGGGTATTTGCCGGTGCAATTCGGCGAGCGTCTCGAGCGCGAGATACGGATGAATCGCCTCGGCTCCATAGCCCGCGAGCAATGCGAAATGGTGGACCTCGCGCGCCGATCCCGTTTCGACGACCAAGCCGACGGATGTCCGCAATCCCTTCGTGACGAGATGTTCGTGCACCGCAGCCGTTGCAAGCAGCGCCGGAATGGGCAGCAACGATTCCGAAACGCTGCGATCGGACAAGATCAGGATGTTGAAACCCTGATGGATTGCATCTTCCGCATGCGCGGCGAGGCTCGCAAGCGCGGCTTCCATGCCGTTCGAGCCCCACGCCGCTGGATAGCAGATGTCGAGCTCGATCGAGCGGAACGCGCCGCCGGAAAACAGCTCGGCGTGGCGCAATTTCTCCATGTTCTCCGGCGTCAGGATCGGCTGCTGCGCTTCGAGGCGCATCGGCGGCGCGGCGACATCGGTGGCGAGCAGATTCGGCCGCGGTCCGATGAACGAGACGAGGCTCATCACGAGCTCTTCGCGGATCGGATCGATCGGCGGATTCGTCACTTGCGCGAAGAGTTGCTTGAAATAGTTGTAGAAAACCTTCGCTCGACTGGAGAGCACCGGCAGCGCGGCGTCGTTCCCCATCGACCCCACCGCCTCTTCGCCGTTCTGTGCCATCGGCGCGAGGATGATCCGCAGGTCTTCCTGCGTGTATCCGAACGCTTGTTGGCGATCGAGCAGCGGAACGTCGGAAGGCGCGGGCGGCGCCGGCTCCGGCATGTCCTCGAGGGCGAGCCGGCACTTCGCGATCCATTCGCGATAAGGCTTTTGCGTCGCCAGCGTGCGCTTCAATTCATCATCGTCGACGATGCGGCCCTGTTGCAGATCGACGAGCAGCATCTTGCCCGGTTGCAGACGCCACTTCTTGACGATCTTGTGCTCGGGGATGTCGAGAACGCCGACTTCGGACGCCATCACGATGTAATCGTCGTCGGTGACGACATAGCGCGCGGGCCGCAGCCCGTTTCGATCGAGCGTCGCGCCGACCTGACGACCGTCGGTGAATGCCATCGCCGCCGGACCATCCCAGGGCTCCATCAACGCTGCGTGATACTCGTAGAAGGCGCGCCGATCCTCGTCCATCGACGGATTGCCGGCCCACGCTTCGGGAATCATCATCATCATCGCGTGTGCGAGCGAATAGCCGCCCATCGTCAAGAGCTCGAGCGCATTGTCGAACGAGGCCGAATCCGATTGCCCCTCGTAGATCAACGGCCAAAGCTTCGCGAGATCGTCGCCCAGCACCTTCGAGGCGATCGCGCCCTCGCGCGCGCGGATCCAATTGAAATTGCCGCGCAGCGTATTGATCTCCCCGTTGTGACATACGAAGCGGAACGGATGCGCGAGGTCCCACGTGGGAAACGTGTTGGTCGAGAACCGCTGATGCACCATCGCGAGCGCCGAGACCATCGTCTCATCGTGCAGGTCGAGGTAGTACTCGCCGACTTGGTGGGCGAGCAGCATGCCCTTGTAGACGATCGTGCGCGTGGAGAACGACGGCACATAGAATTCCTTGCCGTGCCGCAGATGCAGCGCCTGAATCGCGTGACCCGCGCCCTTGCGAATCACGTAGAGCTTGCGCTCGAGGGCGTCCGGATCCATGTCGCGTGAGCCGCGGGCGACGAAAACCTGGCGGATCACCGGCTCGACTTCCTTGGTTCGCAGCGACAGGCCGACATTGTTCGTCGGTACGTCGCGCCAGCCGAGCAGCACCTGACCTTCGGCGTGAATCGCGCGCTCGATTTCCTGCTCACAGGCCACGCGCGAAGCAGGCTCCCGTGGCAGGAACACCATGCCGACCCCGTACTGGCCCGCGGCGGGCAGCGTGATACCGAGCTTGCCGCAAGCGCGGCGAAAGAAAGCATCGGGCAATTGAAGCAAGATGCCAGCGCCGTCGCCTTGCAGTGGATCGGCGCCGGTCGCGCCGCGATGCGTGAGATTGACGAGGATCTTCAATCCTTCGTCGATGATGGCGTGACTCTTGCGTCCTTTGATGTGCGCGATGAAACCGAGACCGCAGGCATCGTGCTCATTGGCAGGGTGATAGAGACCCTGGGCACTCGGGGGCCACGGAAAACTGGAATGCGGGGACGTTCGTTGTATCACGCTAACCTCGTTGCGATTATCGGATGCTGTTCGTCTTTTTGAAGGCCGAACGACACCTTCGCGCGTTCTGCAAAAACGCAGCGAAACCCATTTATCGTACCCGCGATGCTGCAATGCGGCAAGGCATCAAGGCGCGTCCGGGGAGGCGGCCGTGCAACATTTGCGGGGGGTGAAGTCTGTGCGCCACAGGAAATACTTGCGTCGCGACAATTCTTACGCTTTAATCTGAACAAAGTCGGCTAGATGCTTGTTGCAACGTCCAAAACGACGCTCGCGAGCCGGCACCTTTAGGACAACATCATCAGGGAAATCGGATCATGTCGAAAAACCGTTTGACCGCCTGGCTGCGCCCAGCGCTCACCCTCTTCGCGCTGGCCGGTATCTTTTCGCTTGCGGGCTGCGGCGGGGGGAACGGCGCGCCGAACAATATGTTTGCGCCCAACAACACAAATACCCCGTTGGCAGTCCTTCCCACGACAGCGAGCATTTACTCCGGAGTGCCCGCGACCCTCACGATCACCGGCGGAACGGCTCCATTTACGGCCTTTTCGAGCGATTCGACGATCCTACCGGTTTCGTCGACGGTATCGAATACGGTCGCGCTGCTTGCGTCGACGGTCTCGGCCGATCAAAACGTCACGATCACGATTCGGGACGCGAGCGCTCAGCAAGTGACCGTGCCCATCACCGTGCATCCGTCGTTGTTGTTGCCCGCGTCGATCACGATCACGGGAAACCCGGTTTGCGGGGCCTCAGGCTCGACGCTCTGCTCAGGACAGGACGGCACGGCGACAGTCAAGGTAACCGGCACCGCTGGCGCCCCCCTGGCGGGCCGTCCTGTGCAATTCGACGTCGTCCTGGGCACCTTCTCGCTGATCGCCGCCAATTCGACGACTCCTGCGCAGTCGGTCACGGTCAACACCGATCAAAACGGTCTGGCGGTAGTGACGATTCGCGTTCCCGTTGACGCCGTGACGCAGTTCGGCACGCTTCGCGCCACCGACACCACGACCGGCAGCAGCGTGATTGCACAGTTCACGATCTCGCAGTTCGTGAACGGTAATTCCGTGCTGTCCGTCATTCCCAACAGCAAGGTGACGTTCACGGGACCCGACAACAAGACATGCGCCTCTTTCCCGGCGCAGGCAACCTTCTACATCTTCGGCGGAACGCCGCCCTACACCGTTCAGACCAATTTCCCCACCGCCGTTTCGTTATTTGGAGTTCCGGTGCTTACGAGCGGTGGCGGTTTTTCGGTCGCACCGAACGGCACATGCTT
>DASXPO010000055.1:0-9411 GCA_036493535.1 Casimicrobiaceae bacterium | reverse complement strand
CCCGTGGGATTGACCTCGTCGCCGCGGTACACGCCGTTGTTGTTCATGATGACGATGCACACCGGCAGGTTGTAGCGGCAGATCGTCTCGACCTCCATGCCGGAAAAGCCGAACGCGCTGTCGCCTTCGACGGCGATGACTTGCTGGCCCGACACGACGGCGGCCGCGATGGAAAAGCCCATCCCGATACCCATGACGCCCCACGTCCCGACGTCGAGCCGCTTGCGAGGCTTGTACATGTCGACGATGCTCCGGGTGAAATCGAGCGCGTTCGCGCCTTCGTTCACGAGATAGGCATCGGGATTGCCCTTGACGATATCGCGCACGACGCCAAGCGCGCTGTGGAAATTCATCGGCGTCGGATTCTTCGCGAGCGTTTCCGTCATCTTCGCAATGTTCTTGTTCTTGCGCTCGGCAATCGCGTCGAGCCACTCGACCGGCGGCTCCGGCCAGTTCGAGCTTGCGTTGATCGCGGCCAGAAGAGCCGACACGCAGGAGCCGATGTCCCCGACAACCGGCGCATCGATGCGAACGTTGCTGTCCGCCTCCTGCGGTGAAATGTCGACTTGCACGAACTTCTGGCCGCCCCAAGCCTTGGGCGTCTTGCCGCCCCAGGTCTTGCCCTTGCCTTGCGACAGCAGCCAGTTCAAGCGTGCGCCGATCAGCATCACGACGTCCGCCTCGGGCAGCACGTACGACCGCGCGGCGGCAGCCGATTGCTCATGCGTGTCGGGAAGCAGGCCCTTGGCCATCGACATCGGCAGATAGGGAATGCCGGTCTTCTCGATCAGCGCCCGAATGTCATTGTCGGCTTGCGCGTACGCGGCGCCTTTGCCGAGAATGATCAGCGGCCGCTTTGCGCTCTTGAGCAAGTCCAGCGCGCGCTGCACGGCCGGCGCTGCGGGAATTTGCCGCGGGGCCGGATCGACGACTGTGATGAGCGACTGCTTGCCCAATTCGGCGTCGATCGTTTGCGGAAACAGCTTGGCCGGCAGGTCGAGATAGATTCCGCCTGGACGCCCCGACACCGCCGCACGAATGGCACGCGCGACGCCCACACCGATGTCTTCGGCATGCAGCACACGGAACGCCGCCTTGGCGAGCGGCTTCGCCATCGCGAGCTGATCCATTTCTTCGTAATCGCCCTGCTGCAGATCGACGACCTCGCGCTCGCTCGAGCCGCTGACAAGGATCATCGGAAAGCAATTGGTCGTTGCATTCGCGAGCGCAGTAAGCCCGTTGAGGAAACCGGGCGCGGAGACCGTCAGGCAGATGCCCGGCTTTTGGGTGAGGAAGCCCGCAATCGAAGCGGCATAGCCGGCGTTCTGCTCATGGCGAAACGAGATCACGCGCAGCCCCGCTGCCTGCAATCGGCGGGTGAGATCGGTGATCGGAATGCCGGGCAATCCAAAGATCGTATCGATGCCGTTGAGCTTCAGCGCCTCGATCACAAGGTGAAAGCCATCGACCTCCGGCGCGTGCGACGCCGTCTCGGTGCCCGCGCCGGCGTCGCGTGCCTTCTGCCGCAGCGTGTCTTCGGCAGGGGTCGTCGCCGATTTGGATGCCGGCGTAGTGGCGACTTCGTTCATGGGAACTCCTCCGTCTGAAATTCGATGCGCCGGCGTTCTGACAGCCGCCCTGGGCTCACCGACATTTCCCCCTCGAGCATGACGAGGCCGACCGCAGACAGGCTCGTCAAATATTTCCAATAAGGTATGTGATATACCAGACGGCGTCAATCACGCAGAGCAACAAATATCATCGCCCCGGAACGGTCGGCCGCTCGACGGTCTCCCGATCCGAGCGATTGAAGGACTCGATCAACCGGGCGCCGTCGTTCAGGAGGAATCCCTTGAATGCGACGGCGACGGGCGGGAGGCGCTTGTTGCGGCGGTGAACGACGTACCAGTGGCGCATATGCGGGAAGCCGCGGACGTCGAGGACGACGAGATTGCCGACGCGCAAGTCCAGCGCGATGGCATGCGCGGAGAGAAAGCTAAGCCCCATGCCCGCGATGACCGCCTGCTTGATCGTCTCGTTGCTGCGGATTTCCATGGCGATCGGCAACGCGGCCAGGTGCTCGCCGAACGCGTCCCGCATCGAATTCCAGGTATCGGAGCCCGTCTCGCGGACGATAAAGCGCTCTCGCAGCAGCCGTTCGAATGGAATGTCCCGCGCACTGACAAGCGGATGGTCGGGTCCCGCGACGATCACGTAGGCATGAGGGGAAAACGGCTCGGCGACGGTCTCGGCGCCATCGGGCGGGCGCACCATCACCGCGAGATCGGTCTCGTTGTCGGCGAGCCGATGCAACAACTCTTCGCGGTTGTGCACCGTCAAGTGGAGCGTCACGCCGGGATGGCGGCGAGCAAACTCCGCCAACAGGCGGGGAAAGAAGTAGTCGCCGGCGCTGATGACCGCGACATTGAGCTTGCCGCCCGCCACGCCCTTCAGACGATCCATCGCCTCTTCGGCCTCGCGGAATTGTTGAATGATCGAGCGGCTGTGGGCGACCAGCTCGGCACCCGCCGCCGTCAGGTAGATCTTCCTGCCGACGCGCTCGAACAGTGGCAATCCCGTGTGGCCCTCGAGCTCGCGGATCTGCGCCGATACCGCGGGCTGGGTCAGATGCAGCTCGTCGGCCGCGCGCGAGAAGCTCAAATGGCGAGCGACGGCCTGAAAAACCTTGAGCTGCCGCAGCGTGGCATTTTTCATGGCGTATTATAAGGAAACACTTATATTAGACGATAAAAAATACGACTATACATTATGGCTGGCTCGGCCTACGCTGTCATCGAACCCCTTGCGTCGGAGGACTTGCTGCCATGTTTTGGAACCACAAATCGGAGTCGGGTCGCGGCGGACGCAGCAATCGGGACGTCGACGCCTACAACGCCGCGTTCGAGGACTTGGGTCTCGAATGGCATCTCGACGCCCAGGAATACGAGCGCCTGTGCACCCTCGAAGGCGAGGAAAACCGGATTCGCGCCTATCTGCAAACGCACCGTGCGCACCTCCTCAAGGTCTATGAGTTGGATTTCCTTTGCGGTCTGATCGTCGACGCGCGGCGCCGGCAGGGCAGCGCCGAACCTGCTCACCTGTCGAGCGCGGCATAGCGTTTCCGAGCGCGTTTCCGCCGATCTCAAGGATCCGCTTCCCCGAAGCGCCGCGTCCTCCGCGCCCCATCCGCCCGGCGGACGTCGTCGATGCACCTTTATCGAGCGCACGACACGCCCGCCAACACCCAAGCGCTGGTTTTTGGTATATAAGATACTTGACACCAGCGAGCTGACCGCCGCGCCGCCACGTCGCGGTGCGCAATCCCGTCGAAAGCCAAGACTGCCGCTGGCGCCGCACGAGCGAGGAAACATGGGTGTCGAGGCATTGCAACCCAGCGACGCGGGGAAGTCGACTGTTGACAAAGCGCCGCAGCGGCCGTTGAAGCCGGTCGAAGGAAACCCGGCGGCATCGCCGCTCGTCCTGCAGCCGCTCAATACGAACGTCAGCTTCCGCGATCAGGCCTACGCCGCGCTCAAGCAGGCGATCATGGAAGCGGATATTTACGCCCACGACGACGAGCTGCGACTCGACGAGCGGCAGCTGTCGCAATCGCTTGGCGTCAGCCGGACGCCGATCCGCGAGGCGATGACACTGCTCGAGCAGGAGGGCTTCCTGCGCACGATTCCCCGCCGCGGGATCTTCATCGTACGGAAGACCAAAAAGCAGATCGTCGAGATGATCGAGATGTGGGCGGCGATCGAAAGCATGGCGGCTCGGCTCGCGACGCTGAATGCCTCGGACGAGGAGATTGCCGGCTTGCGCCGGATGTTCGACGAGTTCCGCAATGCGACGCCGGCCGAGCACATCGACGAGTACTCGGACGCCAACATCGCCTTCCATCACGCGATCATTCGCTTGTCCGGATCGCATTTGATGGGCAAGACGATCGAGAACCTGTTCATCCAGGTCCGGGCGATTCGCCGGCTGACGATTTCGCAAAGCGACCGGGCGTCGCGCTCGATCGTCGACCACATGCGAATCATCGAGGCGCTCGAGCGCCGCGATACCGAGCTCGCGGAGCGGCTCGTGCGCCAGCATTCGCTCGATCTCGCCGCCTATGTCGAAAAACACTGCGACTTCCTCGATTAGCCGGAATCCCTCGCGATGACTGAAACGGTTGCCATCGACGTCTCGAGAATCAAGGGTCGACGCGGGCCGCGCACGAAGCCGAAGGGCCGAGCGGTCGACAGCGTAGCGCTCGGCGAGGTGCGGGCGTTGCTCGGCAATGAACCACGGCGCCGCGATCTGTTGATCGAGCACCTGCATCGGATCCAGGATGCGTACGGATCCTTGAGTGCGCAGCACCTGGCGGCGCTGGCGCAGGAAATGCGCCTTGCAATGACCGAGGTCTACGAGGTCGCGACGTTCTATCACCACTTCGACGTCGTCAAGGAAGGCGAAACGCCGCCGCCGCCGATCACGGTGCGCGTGTGCGAAACCTTGTCCTGTCAAATCGCCGGCGCCGAGAGACTACGCGCGGCGCTCGAGAAATTCCAGGGAAAGGATGTCCGCATCGTCGGCGCGCCGTGCATCGGCCGCTGCGAGCAAGCGCCGGCGGCAGTCGTCGGTCGTCATTCCGTGGACCACGCAACGCCCGAACGAATCGCCGGCCTGCTGCGAACGCAGCAAATCGAGGCCGACCTTCCGGCAGCAATCGGCTATGCCGCGTATCGTGAGGCGGGCGGCTACGCGACGTTGCGATCGTGCGTCAACGGCATGATGAATGTCGAGTCGGTCATGACGACGCTCGAAGATTCGGCGCTGCGAGGACTGGGCGGCGCGGGCTTCCCCGCCGGCCGCAAATGGAAAATCGTCCGCGGCGAGCCCGGCCCGCGATTGATGGCGGTGAATATCGACGAGGGCGAGCCCGGCACCTTCAAGGATCGCTATTACCTCGAGCGAGATCCGCATCGCTTCATCGAGGGCATGCTGATTGCCGCGTGGGCGGTCGGCATCGACGACATCTATGTGTATTTGCGCGACGAATACGCAGGCTGCCGTACGCTGCTCACGCATGAGCTCGCCGCGCTCGCGGCGAACCCGCCGTGTCCGTTGCCATCGATCCACCTTCGCCGCGGAGCGGGCGCTTACATTTGCGGCGAAGAGTCGGCGATGATCGAATCGATCGAAGGCAAGCGCGGGATGCCGCGGCTTCGACCGCCTTATGTCGCGCAAGTCGGTCTATTCGGCCGCCCCACGCTCGAGCACAACATGGAGACCCTTTACTGGATTCGCGACATCATCGAAAAGGGCGCAAGCTGGTTCGCCGATCAAGGCCGGCACGGGCGCAAGGGCCTGCGTTCGTTTTCGGTGTCGGGCCGCGTGAAGAATCCCGGCGTTCATCTCGCGCCGGCGGGCATTACCGTGCGTGAGCTGATCGCCGAATACTGCGGCGGCATGCAGGACGGCCACGCGCTCTACGCGTATCTGCCAGGCGGTGCGTCCGGCGGGATTCTGCCCGCGTCGTTGGGCGATATTCCGCTTGATTTCGATACCTTGCAGCCGCACGGATGCTTCATCGGCTCCGCGGCGGTGATCATCCTGTCGCAGCACGATCGCGCGCGCGATGCCGCGTTGAATCTGATGCGCTTTTTTGCGGACGAGTCCTGCGGTCAATGCACGCCGTGCCGCGTCGGCACCGAAAAAGCGGTCGGATTGATGGCCAAGCCGAAATGGGATGCCGCGCTCCTCAATGACTTGTCGCAGGCAATGGCCGATGCATCGATCTGCGGCCTGGGACAAGCCGCGCCGAATCCGATCGCGTGCGTCTTCAAATATTTCCCCGATGAAGTGAAATGAACGCGCCTCTCGACCGCGGTCTCGCGCAGGAAATGGTCACGTTTCGCTTGAACGGAAACGCCGTCGAGGCGTTTCCGGGCGAGACGATCATCCAGATCGCCGATCGCATCGGCGTGTCGATTCCACGCCTTTGCTACAAGCCCGGTTATCGCCCCGACGGCAATTGCCGCGCGTGCATGGTCGAGGTCAAAGGTGAACGCGTCCTCGCGCCGTCGTGTTGCCGCAAACCGGCCAAGGGGATGGACGTCACGAGCGACAGCCCGCGCGCGCTCCATTCGCAGAAGATGATCGTCGAGCTGCTCGCTTCCGATATGCCGGAACGCGCTTACAAGCTCGACTCCGAGCTCGATCACTGGAAACGCATGCTCGGCATCGGCACGCCGCGCTTCGCAAAACGTGCGCAACCCGTCGCTGACCTGTCGCATCCGGCGATGGCCGTCAATCTGGACGCCTGCATTCAATGCACACGCTGCGTTCGCGCGTGTCGCGAAGAGCAGGTGAATGACGTGATCGGCTACGCATTTCGCGGCGCGCGTTCGTTGCCCGTGTTCGACATGGGCGATCCGATGGGCGAATCGACGTGTGTCGCCTGCGGCGAATGCGTGCAGGCGTGTCCGACTGGTGCACTCGCGCCCGCGAAGAACGCTTACTTGAAGCCGATCGACTCGAAGGTCGCCTCCGTGTGTCCGTATTGCGGCGTCGGTTGTCAGATCACCTACCACGTCGCCGATAACGCGATCGTCCGCGTCGAAGGCCGCGATGGTCCCGCGAATCACGAGCGGTTGTGCGTCAAGGGCCGGTTCGGTTTCGATTATGTCGGCCACCCGCATCGGCTGACCAAGCCGCTGATCCGCCGCGAGGGCGTGCCCAAGACCGCCGAGTTCACCGTCGATCCCGCCAATTACGGCGCGGTGTTCCGCGAAGCGACGTGGGATGACGCGCTCGCGCTTGCCGGCGGTACGCTCAAACGGATTCGCGATACGCACGGGCCCCGTGCGCTCGCCGGATTCGGGTCGGCGAAGGGATCGAACGAGGAGGCCTACCTCTTTCAGAAGCTCGTGCGCACTGGATTCGGATCGAACAACGTCGACCACTGCACGCGGCTCTGTCACGCATCGAGCGTTGCCGCGCTGCTCGAAGGCATCGGGTCGGGTGCCGTCTCGAATCCGGTCATGGATGTGCTGCAAGCCGACGTCGTGCTGCTGATCGGCGCGAACCCCGTCGTCAATCATCCGGTCGCGGCAACGTGGATGAAGAATGCGGTGAAGCGCGGCACCAGGCTGATTCTCGCCGATCCGCGCCGCTCCGAGCTCGCGCGGCACGCGACGCACTATCTGCAATTCAAGCCGGACACCGATGTCGCACTCTTGAACGCGATGATGCACACGATCATCGAGGAAGGATTGGCCGCGCAGCCGTTCATCAACGACCGCACGAGCGGCTACGACGCGCTCAAAGAGAACGTCGCCGCGTTCAGTCCCGAGGCGATGGCACCGGTCTGCGGCATTGACGCCGCCACGATTCGCACCGTGGCCCGGGTGTTCGCAAAATCGCGCGCGTCGATGGTTCTATGGGGCATGGGCATTTCGCAGCACGTGCACGGCACCGACAATGCGCGCTGCTTGATCGCGCTCACGATGCTGACCGGACAGATCGGCCGACCCGGCACCGGTCTCCACCCGCTGCGGGGGCAGAACAACGTGCAAGGTGCCTCCGACGTCGGCTTGATTCCGATGATGTACCCCGACTACACCCGCGTCGACGGCGATGACGCGCGACTGAAGTTCGAGGCGCTGTGGGGCACGAGCCTCGATTCCAAGCCAGGGCTCACCGTCGTCGAGATCATGAACGCCGTGCATGCCGGCGAGATCCGCGGGATGTACATCATGGGCGAGAATCCGGCGATGTCCGACCCGGACGTGCGGCACGCGCGGCAGGCATTGGCGGAGCTCGAGATGCTCGTCGTGCAAGACATCTTCCTTACGGAGACGGCCTATCTGGCGGACGTCATTCTTCCCGCGTCGGCATTCCCTGAAAAGACGGGCACGTTCACCAACACCGATCGATCGGTGCAGCTCGGACGGCAGGCGCTCGAGCCACCGGGCGAGGCGCGTCAGGATCTCGCGATCATCGTTGCGATGGCGCGCGAGCTCGGGCTCGATTGGCATTACGATCACCCGCGCCAAGTGTTCGACGAAATGCGCAAGGCGATGACGTCGATTGCCGGCATCACGTGGGACCGACTGGAGCAGGAAAGCGCGGTGACTTATCCGTGCGAGCACGAAGGCGATCCCGGAACGCGTGTCGTGTTCACCGAGAATTTTCCGACGGCGTCCGGCAAGGCGACGCTCGTCCCGGCGCAAATCATTCCGGCGGCCGAACAGCCGGATAGCGGCTATCCGTACGTGTTGATCACCGGCCGCCAGCTCGAGCACTGGCACACCGGCAGCATGACGCGTCGAACCGAAATATTGGACGCGATCGAGCCGGGACCGGTCGCGTCGCTCAATTCCGCGGATATCGCGAGCCTCGGCATCGAGCCAGGCGGCTTGATCACCGTGGCATCGCGGCGCGGCAGCGTTTCGTTGTACGCGCGCGCCGACGATGGGACGCCCCGTGGTGCTGTCTTCATTCCGTTCTGCTATTACGAGGCGGCGGCGAACTTACTCACCAATCCGGTGCTCGATCCTTTCGGCAAGATTCCGGAGTTCAAGTATTGCGCAGTCAGCGTCGTCGCCGGAGGAACCGCAGCGCGACGGCTGGGTTACGAGACGGCGCCCGAGGCAGCCGACGATTGAGAGCAGTGGCTGGGTCAAACGCCCGCCACGTTCTCGCGTTCACGTTTTGCGGTCGGCCAGCTTTTCGACGATCCGCCATTCGGCGGGTGTGACCGGCGTGATCGACAAGCGATTGCCGCGGCGCAGGGTCACCATATCGTCGAGACCCCGCGTTTCGCGCAATTGCGCCAAGGGAACGAGATTCGTCTTCCGGATGAGCTTCACATCGACATTGAGCCAGCGTGGCGCATCGCGCGGCGACTTGGCGTCGTAATACGGGCTCTTGGGATCGAACTGCGACGCGTCGGGATACGCCAGCCTCGATACCTCGACGATGCCGGCGATGCCCGGCTCGGGGCAGCTCGAATGATAGAAGTAGGCGAGATCGCCAAGCTGCATCTCGTCGCGCATGAAATTGCGCGCCTGATAGCTGCGGACGCCGAACCACGGCGTCGTTTGTCGTTTGGCGTGGACGAGATCATCGATCGAGAACTCGTCCGGCTCGGATTTCATCAGCCAGTGGCGCACCCCTTATCCTTTCGTATTCGACCTAATCAAAGAATTCGAGGCCACCTGTTTCGAGGTTGTACATTGCGCCGACAGTCTTGATCGCACCCGAAGTTTCGAGGTTGGCCGCGACCGATGGAATCGCTGATCGCTGTAAGCGGCCGCGGCGCATGAGACGCAGGCACGCGCGCGGAGCGCGTCCGAATCAAGCAAAAAGGGTCCCCCGCCTGTGCCGTGTCCGCCGTTCTCTTGAACCTGGGTTCAAGAA
>DASXPO010000054.1:0-18701 GCA_036493535.1 Casimicrobiaceae bacterium | reverse complement strand
TCCCCAGGGGGCGGCTTGCGCCGGAAAAAAGCGCTCGGCTGTCGCATCGCCGAATCGGTCAGCGATCCGAAAGTCGCCATTTCGCAGACTGCGAAGCGTTGTGAACGGGACCGGGGTCCCTGAAATCGCGGCGATCGAACGGCGTATCGCGGCGACATCTCCCATTCAATTGAAGGAAAACATGATGAAGCAGCTCATTGTCTCGGCACTGTTGATTGCAATGGCAGCGGCAAGCGCAGGCGCAGGCGCAGCTCAAGGCATCGTCAAACGGGCGAAACTTTCTGAAGGCAACGGCGGATCAGCGCTGACGCTTTACATCGAGAGTCCCACCGGAAAGCCGCTCCGGCTCATCCATGTCCAAGGCGCAGGCTGGAAGTACGCCGCAAGTTGGAAGCCCCTCATTCCGACCGGCGATGCGCCGGCCGCGAACGTTGCAGGCTCAACAACTCGAGAGACTGAAGAGGTCGCTCCGTTGAAAGAGGAACTTCTCGCGGTTTTCATCGATGGGCCGAGCGGATTTGCCTACGCCTGGATCGGCGACAAGGGATGGAAATTCCTCGGACGTGTGAGCGACGGTGCGCCGTAGCGATCTTTAGACGATGTCGCTTCCAGCCAACCCGGACGGCTAAATAAAAGGCCCGCGCGCGGCGGGCCTTTTAACGAACGCCGGAAAGGCTTAGTTGGTTTTCGCCACGACCGTTGACACCTCGGCCTTGGACGGCGACGACATCGCCTTGCTGCCTACATGCCTCACCTGCTTCGCCACGGACGTTTTCGCTACGGCAGGCGCGGCTGTCTTGCTGGCTGCGGGCGCTTGCGCCAGTTCGTCCCTTGCAACAGGTGTGGAGGACGCCATCGAGGCTTTGTGGTAATCGCAGTCCGCCAAGCCCATTGTCGGAGCAAGAGCGAACAGCGTGAACGCCATTCCGACCAGGATTCGCTTCATGGATCACCTCCTTTCGCAATTGACCAGCGGACAATCTGCGCGAATCAAAGGTCGCTGTCAATCGGCGAAAGGCGGGTTGCGCTGGTAAGTTATCGGCCACGCATCCTTTGGGTAGAGCCGCGTGAGACGGTCGAGCGGTTGATCCGGACGTAGTTTCGGTTGGCAATGGTCGTGCGCATGGACGATTCGTTCAAACATGGTGACAATCGACGCCCAGGTCTCGACGGAGTGTGAAATAGTGGCAATCGACCGGGTGCTGTTCAAGAATGTCTCCGAGGAGCTTTGCCAGCGTGATGAGCGGATGACCTCTCAGGTCGACAGGCGCACAGGACATGGTGCGCGCCTGTCGTGCGCCAGCAGCAGTGACCGAGCAGCGACGGCCGAGCGCGCTTGAGTTCCGCACCTTCCGGCGACGCGCCGATACCGCCACCTGATCCAAAGTTCGCGGGATTCCCGCCGGCCGCAGGCCATGGCCGGAGGCTGAGTCAACGCCCGAGCGCTGAGCGCACCCGACTGGCGTATGCAGTGCTGCTGTCGGTCCTGATCCACATGTTGCTGTTGAGCCTGACCCTCGGTAACCGCGGACTTTGGCTCCCCCGCTTCAGCTTTCCCTGGCAAGTTGGACGGATCGAGGTATTCGATCTGCAGGTCGCACTCGTTCCGGCGCCGATAACAGCGGTGGAGCAGGCGGACGCGCCCGTCGCAGAGTCGTTGCAACAGGCCGGTGTCGACCAGCCTCTAGCCGATGGGCCGGCGCCGAGGGCAGCCGTGTCCGGTGCACCGACCTCGGGGTCGTTTGCGGCATCGATGAAGCCGGAAAGCAGTCCGCGGACAGACGCCAATCCAAGGCCAGACGCAAAGCCGCGGACAGACGCCAATCCGATGCCACACGCGAAGCCGCGGACAGTCGCCCAGCCAAGGACGGACGGAAAGCCAAGGACGGGTACCAAGCCAGGAAAAGCCACCACTACCGATATTGCTCGTGCCGAAGCGCATTTGGGCGCCGATCAGCCCGGCGATGCGGCGCCACCGCCCCCTGCGCCGGACATGACTGCGTTGGCGCGGACCGATGAGTCCACGTGGGTCATTCCCGCGACTCCGCCGACGCCACCGCCCGTCATCGCCGAAGCGCCAAGCGCCTCGAACCCGCAGACCGTAATGCCGTCGCTTCGAGATGCAGACGATGCAGCGCGAGCGCGAATCGACCAAGAGGCGTCGGAGGCAGCCGCTGAACCGGCCAAGATCGATCCTCCCAATCAGGAGCCGCAACGCCAGGCAGATCAGATAGAGGCGGCACGGGAGGACGCTGCGCATGAGGAAGCGGCGCAGGCCGAGAACGCGCGGTTGGAGACCGAACGCCAGGAGGCCGCACGGCGAGAGGCAGAACGGCAAGAGGCCAAACGGCAAGAGGCCAAACGGGTCGAGGCTGCGCAGGTCGATAACGCACGCGTCGAGGCTGCACGGGCTGAGGCTGCACGCATCGAGGCTGCACGGGCTGAGTCTGCTCGGGCGGAGGCCGCACGCATCGAGGCTGCACGAATCGAGGCTGCACGGGTCGAGGCTGCGCAGGCCGATAGCGCACGGGTCGAGGCTGCACGGGAGGAGGCCGCACGCAACGACGCAGCACGAATCGACGCAACACGAATCGACGCAGCACGGGTCGAGGCTGAGCAGCAGGCAATTGAAAGAAAGGAAGCGGCGCGGCGCGCGATGGGACGACAGCTGGACGCGGAAGCCGCCCGGCGAGAAGCGGCAGCGCGCCAGTCACCGTCGTGGAGCCCCGCGCGTCGATACAGGCTGTTCGGTCGCACCGACCCCAACGAGGAAATTATTCTGTACGCGGAAGCGTGGGCCCGGAAGATCCATCTGAACATGACGTTCGACATGGTCCGCGACGCGGTAAAGGAGCCCCACACCGATCCCCTCGTGACGGTGGCCATTCGCAGTGACGGCTCGGTGGAGTCGGTGACCTTCGTTCAATCCAGCGGCGTGGCGGCCATCGACGAAGCGATACGACGCATCGTCGACAGCCAGACGCCCTACCAGGTGTTTTCGCCGGCCCTGGCCCGCGAGTACGACGTGATCGAGATCCGCCGAACCTGGCACTTCGACGCGGCGATCCGGCTGTACTGATGGGACAGGGCGCTCGGGCGAGCGATGGTCTCCGGCATCGAGTGCTTCAGTGCGGCTTGAGATCGACGTAGGGAAGGACCGAATAAAGAAAGGGATGGGCTTTGTGTCCAAGTACCCAGGGCTGCACGACCACGATGCGGCGCGGATAGGCACCCAGCACCCAAGCCGTGTCGGCCTCCATCTGGCGAGTCATTGCGAGGAACAGGTGATTGCGTTTTGTGCCGTCAGGAAGCGCCTCGGCCTGTCGATACAGCTGATCATAAGCGTTTGATCGGTAGCAGCCGGGATTACTCTCGAAGCTGTTTGGTCCATACAGCAGCTGCATGAAGTTTTCGCCGTCAGGATAGTCGGCGAACCAGTTCCAGCTGAACAGCATCGTCGTGCAGGTCGTCGAACGCTTCGCGGTCTCGGCGCCGGTAAGCGTCTCCATACGTATGCGCAAGCCGATCCGTTCCATCGACTTCTGCCAGATCAGGTCTTCGTCCCAGGCCGTTCCGGCGGAAGCAGTGTTGCGAACGAGTACCAAAGGCTTGCCGTCGGGGAGCGTGCGGAATCCATCGGCGCCACGCTTGTAAGCGAAGCGGTCGAGAAGCCGATTGGCGAGGTCGGGGTCGTAGCCGTTGTTGCTCCGGTAGGCGCGGTCGTATCCGGTTACGCCAGGCGGGATCGGCATTTGCGCCCGCTCCGCTTGGTTGTTAAACACCACATGGACGAGATCGTCGCCGTTGTAGCCCAACGCGATAGCTCGCCGTAGCGCGATCTTCTCCGGCTCGAATCCGCCGATGATCGGGTCGCGGAAATTGAACGCAGTAAAACCCGCGCCCGGCGGCGCGGCGCTGTAGACCGAAAGCCCCTTCGCGGCCAGATCGGGCGCGAGCTTGCCAGCGACAAGCGCCGTGGTCTGGAATCGCGGCAGCAAGTTCACCACATCGAGATCGCCCCGCAGAAACGTCAGCCAATAGGTCGTGTCTTCCTCGATGATCGATAGCTCGATGCGGCCGATCTGCGGCATGCGCTTGCCCCGCATCTGGGCCACGATTTCTTGGTCGCGCGGGTCGTCGCCTGGAGTGAAATTTCAGATGAAGCCGCGATAGTCCGGATTGGCATCGAGCACGGCCCGGGTCCCCGGCGTCCAGCTCGTCAGCATGTACGGCCCTGTTCCGACCGGATGCCGACCGATGTCCAGCCCGTAGGTCTCGACCACTTCCCGAGCCACGAAGCCTGCAGCGGTGTGCGCGAGGAGATATCCGAACCGATAGTCGGCGGATATCAATCGGAACCGGACGGTATGGCGATCGAGCGCTTCGAGACCGGGAATGTGCGCGTCGTAATCGAAGTTACCGCCTGTCGATGCACGAGCGAGAGCGTCGAGCCCGATTAGCTTGTTGCGCATCAAGAACTGGTAGGGCGAGCGCTGAGACGGGTCCATGAACCTCATGAACGTGTAAATCACATCCTGCGCCGTGAGCTCCCGGCGAGCCCGCTTGAAGGCAGGGTCACGCGCGAACGTGATGCCTTTGCGGATCTTGACCGTCCACGTCTTTCCGTCGTCCGAAACCACGGGCATCTCTTCCGCGAGCATCGGAACGAGCTTTGCCGGCCGCGCCAGATAATCGTAGGTCAGGAGCCGCTCGAAAATCAGCTCCTCGACCGCCGCGGCCGAAGTGTTCGTGGGCCCCGAAGGATCGAAGCTGGGAACGTCCTCGGGCAGGACACCGTGCCAACGCTTGGCGGGAGTGGCCGCGTGAGTCGACGTGACAGCCGCGAGCATCGCAACCAGCACGAAGCGGCCCAGCCGGAGTTCGGCGATCATCTATCGCGCCGCTTGTCTGACCCGGCTCGCCGACGGCGCGACGATTCTCAATTCAGTATCGCCCTCGCGCACATCATAAGTTTGATCGACGGCAATCGGGCCCTTGAACGTCTGCGGCGCGCCGCCCGGCCAGCGAATCTCGAGTGCGTCGATCGTGCTCGCCTTGCCGACGCCGACGTGCGGGCGCAGACTCGATGCGCCGAAGCTTCCGCCGCTGTTGACCGTCTTGAAAACGTCGCGCGCCGCGCCGTCCTCCGTAATGTGCAGGCGAATGCGCCCGCCGACGGCATAGCGGTTCGATTTCGTTCCCGTCAGATTCAACTTGATCCAGTGGTTGCCGTGCCCCGGATTCTTGAAGAGCGCGCTGTAGAAACGGTCGCTCGTGAAGGCGCCGCCGATCACTTCGAACACGTCCTGATTGCCGGTGTGATCGATATCGCCGAACGCGACCGCATGTCCCTTCTGCAAATGTCCGAAGCCGCCTGACATCGTCACGTTCTGAAAGTACCGACCGCCATTGTTGCGAAACATCTGGTGCGGCACGATGTTGGTGAGCGGCGCTGCGCCGGTGCCGAGATAGAAATCGAGCCACCCGTCGTTGTCGAGATCGCCGAAGTTCGCGCCCATCGTCAGATACAGTGAATCGAGATGCGCTTCGCGCGACAGGTCGGTGAAAGTGCCGTTGCGATTGTTGTGGTAGAGCCGCGGCCGGTCGCCCTTCGCATGTTCCTTGTCGCCGAGATATTCGCGCACGATGTTCGGCATCGTCGCCCAGTAACCGGACACGAAAATGTCGGGCCAACCGTCGTTGTCGTAATCGAAGAACCACGTCGTGAAGCTCATGTTCGGCTCCGCGACGCCGGCCTTTTCGGTCACGTCCACGAACTTCGGAACCTTGCCGGGTGCGCCGACATTGCGGAACAGGCGATTCGGACCGCCCATCACGGAAACATAAATGTCCTGCCAGCCGTCGTTGTCGTAATCGTCGGCCGTCACGCCCTTTACCATTCCGGCGAGCTTGATGCCGGTCTCATTCCCGGCATCGGTGAACGTGCCGTCGCCGTTGTTGATGTAGAGCCGGAAGTTCTTGGCGTCGGCCGGCCATTTCACTTTGTCGCGCGCGATCTCGTTGCCGACGAAGAGATCGAGCAGACCATCGTTGTTGAAATCCGCCCACACCGCCGTTTGCGTCGGATAGTTGTTCAGCAAGCCTGCTTTGGCCGTGACGTCGGTGAAAGTGCCGTCGCAGTTGTTGCGCAGGAGTGAAGCGGGATACTGACCTTTGTCGTGATACCAAGCGCCGCGTGGTATGAACACGTCGATGCAACCGTCGTTGTCGTAGTCGGCCTGCATGATGTTGAGCCCGCCGACGATGCCTTTGAGGCCCGCCTCGTCGGTCTTGCGCTCGAACGTGCCGTCGCCGCGGTTATGGAAATATTCGACCGGATCGTTGACGCCCATTCGCGAAATCATCAAGTCGAGATTGCCGTCGTTGTCGAAGTCCTCGAGAATCGCGCCGCCCGCTCGGCCGAGGACGCTGATCCCGCGCGTCGCCGAGACGTCGCGAAAGGCGCCGATGTCGTAGTCCGATTTGAATGCATCGAGCGAGATGAGCCATTGCTTCGGAACGTCCTGCGGATACTGGCCGAGCACCATGTAGCAAATGTTGAGCAACCAACGATAGACGAGCGCGTTCTCAGGATCCGTTTTCGGATCGGACAGCAATTCGAGATACCGTTTCGCTGCCTCCTTGGCGCCGAGGCGTTCCTTGTGGACGCCCTCGTTCTGGATCGGAAAGATGCAGGCGTCCGAGTTGTGGCTCCACGTGCAGTTCTGCAGCTCGCCCAATCGAAAGTACGCAAGTGCGATGTCGCCTTTCAGGGTCTCGATATCGCGCTGCGGGAGCCTGGGGCCGTATTCAGCGAGCAGCTGCTCCAGCGTGTCGATCCCGGCCTCGGCCGCGCCGCCGTTTACGTACTGCTGCCCCAGTTCGCGACGCAGGATCAGGCGCTGGATCGGATCGCGCTCCATGCCGAGCTGCTCCTGCAGATTCGCGATCTTTTTGGGCTGCAGATCCCACGGATTGTCCCAGGCGCCTTCGTTTGCGGCGATCGCCGCGAGCGTCTTCACCATATCGAACTGCGTGCGGTGATACGCGTACACCGACAGCGCCGCGACGCCGGCAACGGCGATCGCGATCACTACGAGCCACTTCTGTTTGGCGCTCATCGTTCCGAGAAAACGAATCTTAGCGCGGTTGGACTTCGAGCGCCGTTACGTCGATGTGTCGCCCATCCCGGCCATGGAGGTCAACCGGAAAACGACCGGCGATATTGGCAACGAACGCGAGCGTTGCCACGCTGCCTGGGGCGACTTCGATTTTCTTTCCGTAGCCGTGAATCTCCACGGTGCCGGCACGATCGGATGTGATGTCGATCGTCAATGAATCGCCTTGCGTTGCGCGCAGCGGCGCTGGAGCGATTCCCGGCTTCGTGTTCTCGATTGCGACGCGCAGATGTTTGACCGATGACGTCGATTGCGCTGGCGTCGGTTCGACCGGCGCAGCGGATTTCGTGGCAGCGGCCGGCATGACCCGAATGTCAGGCGCGGCGGTCGGGGCCGGCGGCAAAGGTGCGGCCTCCGCTGTCGGACGTTGCGGCATGCGGCCGCCGGTCCACAGCCACCCGAGCGCAAGCAGTGCGAGCACGACAACGACAACCATCAGGGTTCGATTGGACATGACGCCATTTATCCGCGACGCCACATAGCGCCGAAGCGGCGTATGATAACGACAAGGGAGCGAGAGCCCGAAAGAGGCTTGCAAAGAGAGGCGTACGCGCAGACATCCGCGCCGAGCGGAGATCGGCGCCGGCGCCAACCCTTAGGAGGATGTAATGAGATTGCTGGTCGTAGAGGACGATTTCGCCCTCTCGGAAGTGCTTGTCTTCTCGTTGCGCCAGGTAGGATATGCGGTCGATCGAATCGACGACGGCATGGCGGCCGACACATTGCTGCGTCACGAGCGTTTCGACTTGATCGTTCTCGATCTGAGTCTTCCCAAGCTCGATGGCCTGGATGTGCTGCGACGCTTTCGAGCGCAAGGCTCGATGACGCCGGTTCTCATCTTGTCGGCGCGCGACGCCGACGACGAGCGCGTCCAGGGACTCGACAGCGGCGCCGACGACTATCTCGTGAAGCCGTTCTCCATCAACGAGCTCGAAGCGCGCGTACGCGCGCTCTTACGGCGAAGCACCCACGCGAATTCGGCGCGAATGCGTCATGCGCGACTCGCGTTCGACACCGTATCGCGCACGGTCACGATCGATGACGTCGCGATCGATCTATCCGCGCGCGAAGTGAGTTTGCTTGAAGCGCTGTTCGTCCATTTCGGCCAAATCGTCAGCAAGGAGCGCCTGCTCGAGCAGGTTTACGGCTACGAGGGCGACGTGGGCCTCAATACCATCGAGGTCTACATTCATCGCTTGCGCAAGAAGATCGCCGGCAGCGGCGTGTCGCTGCGCACGATCCACGGTCGCGGTTACGTTCTTGAAACCGACGATGCGCGCGTTTTGCGCCTCCGCACAACACCGGATCGAACGGTCGCGAGAAATTTAGGCACGTCGTAGACCCGCGCTCGTTTACCCGGCCGCGCCATAGGGGCTTCGCGCCAATTCGGCCGCGGCACGCGCATCGTCGGTTACGTAGGGCACCGTAAACGAGAATCTGGCACCGTCGCCGGGATTGCTTTCCACCCAGATGCGTCCGCCGTGGTAGGAAACGATATGGCGGCTGATCGCAAGGCCCAGTCCTGATCCGGGTTGTCTCGCCCCGCTCGCGTCGGCGACTTGGACAAATTTTTCGAAGATCAGCGGCTGATCGGCGAGCGCAATACCCGGGCCGTTGTCCGTGACGTCGACTCGCAAGCTGCCATTATCGACCGCCAATACAATCGAGATTCGGCCGCTGTCGGGCTCGCAGAATTTCGCCGCATTCGACACGAGATTGACGACGACTTGCAGCAGCCGATCGCGATCCGCATCGACCAGCGGCACGCGCCCGGGCAGCTCCGTCGTGAGCTGAACGCCCCGCTCATGCAGCAACGGATGCAGCGATTCGCGCACTTCCTCGATCAGTTCCTTCATGTCGACTTGCGTACGGCGCCAAATCGCGTTGCCCGATTCCACCTTCGCGAGATCGAGCACCTGGTTGGTGAGGCGCGTAAGCCTTTCGGTCTCCCCAATGATGATGCCGAGAAATCGCCGCCGCTCCGCCGCATCGATGGTCTGACCCGCGAACAAGAGCTCCGAGACCGCGCGAATCGACGCAAGCGGCGTGCGGAGCTCATGCGTCACCGCCGACAGGAACTCGTCCTTCAGCCGATCGAGCTCCTTCAGGCGCTCATTCGCCGCACGTAGCTCCGCACTGACTGCTTCGAGCTCTCGCGACTTCTCCGCGATCATGCGACTCGAGACGATGAGCTGCGACGTTTCGTCCAGGATGCTCATCACCTCTTCGATGCCGAGCGGCTCTTCGCGCACCGCGGTCGCAACCATCACCCGCGCCGATGCTGCGCCGATCGTTCCGACGAGCAGCGATTCGACGAACTCCACGAGCTCGGCATCGGGTTCGAGCGCGTTGACGTCCTTTGCGCCGCGCGATGCGGCGTACCGTGCGAAGGCGTCATCGGCGCGTGCCGGCCCGAGAAAGCGCCGCGTCAGCATTCGCAGCTCGTCCAGCGACGTGCTGCCCCGCCACAAGCGGGTGCGGCGACTGGAGACGCGAAAGGCATCGACGAAGAGCAACGCCTGGACCTGCTCGCGCGCGCTCGGCCGTCCCGATAATGAGACTGCGACATATCCGCCAACGTTGACGAGCAGCGTCCAATACAGCGCCTGCGTCAGCGGATCGATCGCGGCAAGACCGAACAGATGCTGCGGCTTGAGCCATGCGATGCCGAAGGGTCCTTGGTCGATCAGCGTCCGCGGCAACAATCCGCCTTCGGCGAATGCGGGCAAGAGCATCGTGTAGGCCCACGCCGCAATGCCGAGCGAAAGACCGGTGATGGCGCCCGCGCGGGTGCCATCCTTCCAGAACATGCCGCCCAGAAGTGACGGCGCGACCTGCACGATCGCGACGAATGCGACGAACAGGATCGACGCCAGCGCGCCGGTTTGAATCGTCGCGCGATAGTACGCATAGGCGAGCCCAAGCAACACAACGATCGCGGCGCGCCGGATCGAGAGGACCAGACCCGAAATGTCCGGTCGTGAAGCGAGCCGCAAGCGCTGCACCCGGAGCAGCAAGGGCATTGCGAGGTCGTTGCAGATCATCGTGGAAAGCGCGATCGATTCGACGATCACCATCGAAGCCGCCGCGGACAGACCTCCGATGAACACAATGAGCGCCAGCCACTCCTGGCTTTCGCTCATCGGCAATGCGAGTACGAACGTGTCCGGATCGACGCTGCCGCCGGGAAAGCGCATCAATCCACCCAGCGCAATCGGCAGCACGAAGAGGTTGAGCGCGAACGAATACAACGGCAGGAACCAGATCGCCTTGCGCACGTGTCGCTCACTCACGTTTTCGACGACCCCGATCTGGAATTGACGCGGAAAGCACAGCAGCGCGAGTATCGATACGAACATCAGCGACGTCCATCCGGCCGCCCCGCCGGGCGTCGCCTCGACAGTCAGCAGGCGCCCCAGGTCGGGCGATGCGCCGGCGCGCATGAACACGTCGCCAAACCCGTCGTAGATTCCGTAAACGACGAAAATCCCGACGGCAAGGAGCGCGGCAAGCTTCACGATCGATTCGAACGCGATTGCGGCCACCATCCCCTCGTGACGCTCCGACGCGTCCAGGTGACGGGTACCGAATAGCATCGCAAACAGCGCGAGCACCGACGCAACGTAGAACGCCGTGTCCTCGAGGACCGCCGGCGCACGCGGCGACGGCGGCGAGAGCTCCGGAAACTGCGCGAGGACCGCATAACTATCAGCCACGGCCTTCAATTGCAACGCGACGTAAGGAATCACGCCAACGAGCGCAACGATCGTCACCATCGCCGCTAACAAACTGCTCTTGCCGTAACGCCATCCGACGAAATCCGCGATCGTGGTGATCCGGTTCGCTTGGCTGATTCGAATCATCTTCCGAAGCAACGTCCAGCCGAGCGCGGCGAAGAGCGTCGGACCGAGCGACATGGCGACAATCGCCACGCCGGTGTTCGCCGCGCGCCCCACGGCGCCGTAGAACGAGAACGCCGTCGCATAGACGCCGAGCGAAAGCGCGTAAACGTAGGGATTCGCGATCAGCGAGCGTCCGGCTGCGGCGCGGCGGTCGCCGTAGAACGCGATGCCGAACAACAGCGCGAGATACGCAAACGACGCAAGCAGGATCAGCCGGGGATCGAGCATCGGAAAGCGCGACGGCGATGGACGCCGTCGCTACCGCCGCCGCTCGACAATGAGCGCGAGCAAAACGATCAGCGCGATCCACACCGTCGATAGATAGACGATCAGCACCGGAGCGCCGCCGATCGTCTCGGGACGGTCGAACAACGACAACAGCGGAAACCCGAGCAGCAGCCATCCGAGCAAGAAAACTGCCACCAACCGCTGATTGACGATGCCGCGTCTGATCATGCCGATTGAACCGCTCGTTGTCGGAGCACAAGAATAGCGCAGGCCCGGCGCGGGCCGCGCCGATCAACGCAGATCGAACGCCCGGGGTTCGCCCTGTCCTGCGACGAGCGCCATTTGACCATACGCGCGCTCCAGATCGCGCACGAATCGGGCCTCGTCGAAGAGCGGCATCGCCTCTACCGCGTGCCTGAGGCGGTCGCGCAAGGCATCGCGGCGCGCGGCGTCGCGCGCGAGGTCGATGATCAGCTCTTCATAGCGCGCGGGCGAAATGGCCGTCAACTCTGCCAAGCCGACGTTGCCGAGGAAGCTGGTGGCGATGCGCGATGCAAACGTCTCACCGGTCAAGGCGGTCATAGGACAGCCCATCCACAGTGCTTCAGACGCCGTCGACACCGATGTGCACGAGAATGTGTCGACCGCGAAATCGGCGACGCGATAGCGCGCGAGCGTCTCTTCAGGCGGGCGCCGCGGCGCGAAGACGAGGCGCTCGGGCGCAATACCCTGCTGTGCGGCACGACGCCGCAGCGACGCCGAGGCCAGCGCATTATCGTCGGCGAGCCACAGCAGGGCGTTTGGAACGACGGCGAGCACGCGCATCCATAAGGCGAACATCGGCGCGGTGATCAGGAACGCCTCGGCGAAGCAACAGAGCACCACTGCGTCCGCGGGCAGATCGTGGCCGGCTCGCGTGCCCGCGGCCGCGGGTCGGGCGCGTGCGCGAGCGGGGGCTCGATAGCAGTGCGGCAGTCTGACGATCGCTTCGGCGAAGTCCGACTCGACGCCGGACGGCGCGACGTGCCGATCCGCGACGAGGTAGTCATACCAATTCGCGCCGCGTGTACCCGGTACTCCGAGCCAGCTCACCTGGATCGGTGCGGGACGAAACGCCGCGATGCCCATCCGTCCGTTATCGTCGTTGCCGTCGACATCGACCAGAATGTCGATCGACGATTCGGCGATCCGCCGGGCACAGCGCTCGTCGTCGACGGTCGCGATGTCGAAAAAGCAATCGGCACTGTTGCGAAGTCGAGAACGCACCGAGCCGTCAATATCCCTGCCGTAGGCGAATACGGAAACCTCGCAACGGCCGCGATCGTGCCGCTCGAGCAGGTCGGCGATCGAATGCGCATTCCCATCGTCAACCACATCGGCGCATAGATAGCCGATGCGAAGACGTCCTGACGCAGGATCGATCCGACGCCGCGAAATCGATGAGCGACCCGCGAACGCCGAAGCATTGGCGCGCGTCGCCTGTAGCTGGATTGCGCCCGTCGCCTCGTGGATCGAGACGAGCAGCCGCGCTGGAACGCCGGCACGCTCCTGCGCAACCGCTTGCAGGATATCGCGCGTGTGTAACGCGAGACGTTCCCAGTCGCAGATTTTCTGCAGCAGCGCACAAAACCGGCAGCGAACGGTCAAGGCATCGGGTTGGATCGCCAACGCTTGTTGATAGCTTGCGATTGCGTCTTCGTAATCGCCGTTGCGGTCGAGTGCCCAAGCGAGCTCCGCATGCGCGTCGAGCAAGTCGGGCTCGACGGCGCGCCGCCGCTTCAAGAAAGCGATGGCTTCGGCGGAGCGATCTCCTGACTCCAATAGCGACGCGAGCCGCGATAGCGCATCGCTCGAATCGGGGTTTAGAGCGAGCGCGCGGCGATAGGCCCGTTCGGCGGCCTCCGCGTTGGCCGATCGGCGGAGCGCATTGCCGAGATTCAGGTGCGCGCGAAAGTGATCGGGCTTGCGGGCGATCACATCGCGGAAATCGTGAATGGCGGCTTCGGTCGTGCCCGCCTCCAGCCGAATCGCGCCAAGACTGTTACGCAGCGAGACATGATCGGGGTCGATCGCAAGTGCCCGCTCGTAACTCTCGATCGCTTCTTCTCGAAGTCCGCTATCTCGCAACACGTTCCCGAGATTGCCAAGATAGAGGGCGTTTTCAGGGGCACGCGCCACGGCGCGGCGCAACAAGCCGATCGCGTCGTCGAGGCGCGACTCGCGAAACGCGACGAGACCGGATAAGTGCAGCGCTTCCGCGTTGTCGGGATCTTCGGCGAGAACGCGCGCGTAGAGAAGCTGCGCCTCCCGGAGCCGGCCCGCATGATGCAGCGCCAGCCCTTCGCGAAGCAGACGTTCGGACTCGGACATGAGGGTGCGCGAAAACGTCGCAGCATACTTCAGAAGGAGCGGCCGGCACAGCCAAGGACCGGTAAATATGGGATGCCCGCCCGGCGAAATGTCGGCATCGGCCGACAGACCGCAGCGACGACGACCAAGAGAATAGAAAGTCTTCTGATCGAAGAGGATGGATCTTGCTCTATCAGCCCTCACCTGCGCTTTCCGCTCAACGGAGTCCGGAGCGGCCTGATTTCGGCAAGGCCTTGTTGACCCCGGGGCGCAACTGTTGGCGGATCGAGCATGCGGACCGCGTGGCGTTCCTGGTCGATGGCGAAGACTATTTCGCCGCCGTGCGCGACGCGCTCGCGCGCGCCCGCCGCTCGTTCTTCATCGTCGGATGGGATATCGACAGCCGGATGCACCTTGTCCCCGGCGGAGCCCGTGACGGCCTTCCTGAGCCGCTCGGGGATTTCCTGAATGCGCTCGTTGCAGAGCGACGCGGGCTGCGCGGCTACGTGCTCTCGTGGGATTTCGCCATGCTCTACGCAGCCGAGCGCGAATGGTTGCCCGTCTACAAGCTCGATTGGCGTACGCATCGGCGGTTGTCGTTCCGTCTTGACGACCGCCATCCGACGGGTTCTTCGCATCATCAGAAATTTGTCGTTGTCGACGATGCCGTCGCCTTCGTGAGCGGTTACGATCTCACGCGGGCGCGCTGGGACACGAGCGGGCATGTCGCCGACGATCCGCGACGGGTCGACCACCGTGGCCAACCCTATGCTCCATTTCACGATGTCGGCATGGCAGTGGGCGGGGATTGCGCGCGTGCGCTCGGCGAACTGGCCCGCGACCGCTGGCGCCGTGCGACAGGGCGACAGCCGCGGCGCGTCGCGCAGGCAACCGTCGACGACGTCTGGCCGGCAATCGAGAGCGACATCACGAACATCGACGTCGCGATCGCGCGCACCGAGCCCGCATACGACGGACGGCAGTCCGTGAACGAAATTCGCAATCTCTACATCGATGCAATCGCCGCGGTGCGCTGTCACTTCTTCGCCGAAAACCAGTATTTCACGTCCCGGACGCTCGCGAACGCTTTTGCGCAACGCTTGAGCGAACCCGATCCGCCCGACATCGCGATCGTGTCGCCATACATTCAATGCGGCTGGCTCGAGAACTCCACGATGGGCGTGCTTCGCGCGCGCAACCATCGCGCGTTGCGCGAGGCGGATCACGAAGGAAACTATCGGCTTTACTCGCCGATTCTGCCGTGGCTCGACCACGACGAGACATGCCTCAATGTTCACAGCAAGGTCACGATCGTCGACGACGATTTTGCGATGATCGGCTCGGCGAATCTCGCCGATCGCTCGCTCGGCATCGATACCGAGTGCAATCTCGCGATCGAAGCACGTGGCGACGCGCGCATCCGCCGGGCGATTGCCCGACTGCGGGAGCGCCTGCTCGGCGAGCATCTCGATTGTTCCGCCGAGGAGGTCGCAGCCGCCATGGCGCGCGAAGGACATCTGCATCGTGCCATCGACGCGCTTGCCGATCGGAGCAATCGGACGCTGCGGGCGATCGAGCCGCGGCTCGATCAGAAGCTCGACGCGCTCGTACCCGATCATCAACTCCTCGACCCGGAGCAGCCGATCGATCCCGATGCGATCGTCGCGGATCTCGTGCCCGAGGAGAATGCGCGATCGAGTCATCGTTACTGGCTCATCGCCGCTGCCTTCGTCGGCGCCGCGCTTCTCGCGATGGCGTGGCGGTTTACGCCGCTATCCGAATGGCTTGCGCTCGATCGGCTGATCGACATCGGCGTCGCACTGCGCGAGCATCCGTGGGCACCGCTCGCGGTGATGGCCATCTTCGTACTCGCGGGACTCGTGTTGTTTCCGCTATCGGTGCTGATCATCGTGATGGCGATCGTCTATGGACCGGTGCTCGGACCCATCTATACGCTGTGCGGCGCCGCATTGAGCGCGGCAGTTACGTTCTGGGTCGGACGAAAGCTCGGGCGCGAGACCGTGCGCAAGCTTGCGGGTTCACGTTTGAACGACTTGTCGCGCCGGCTGGCGAGGCGCGGCTTCCTGCCGGTAATGATCGCGCGTCTGTTGCCGGTCGGCCCCTACTCGATCCTCAACCTGGTGGCCGGTGCATCGCACATCGGTTGGCGCAACTTTCTCATCGGAACCGTGCTCGGACTGGCGCCCGGCGTAATCACGACGTCCGTTTTCGTCGATCGCGCCATCGCTGCGATCCGCGAGCCCACGCCGGAGACGTTCGCGGTGCTCGCCGTCATCGTGACGGCAATCGTCGCGCTGGCATGGGCGATCCGGCGAATCCTGCGTGCCCGTGGGGGCGGACCACGTGCGCCGGCCGTGGTCATGCATGGAAGTTGACGCGGCGTTGGTTCATCCGCCGTCCCAAATCGTTACTTTGACGGTCGCGACGTGGAACATCCATGGCGGCATCGGTGCCGACGGGCGCTATTCGTCGGCTCGGATCGTCGATGTATTGAGCGAGATCGACGCCGACATCGTCGCGCTGCAGGAAGTTGCCTCGTTGAAGGCGCATGAAAACTTCTTGGTCGAGATCGAACGCGAAACCGGTTATCACGTCGCGGCGGGTCCATTGCGCCAGCGTTTCGGATCGGACTTCGGCAATGCGGTGTTGTCGCGCTACGCCTTCGCGACCATTGAACGGCTCGATCTCGCAGTCGATGACTACGAGCCGCGTGGCGCACTCGACGTTTGCATCAATATCGGCGCGCAGCCGTTACGCGTCATCGGAACGCATCTCGGACTGCGACCGGGCGAGCGTCGCGAGCAGGTGCGGCGGTTGCTCGGCGCGGTCGAGGCCGACGTGCCGCATCCGACGGTGCTGATGGGCGATCTCAACGAGTGGTATTTGTGGGGACGGCCGTTGCGCTGGTTGCACACGCATTTCCGCGAAGCGCCGGCGGCGCCGCGAACCTTTCCGTCGTGGCGGCCGATGTTCGCGCTCGATCGGATCTGGGTCTCTCCGGCGGGACGCCTTCGTCGTCTGGCGCGACATGCGAGCCCGCTCGCGCGCAGGGCGTCGGATCATCTGCCGCTGAAGGCCGAGATCATCGTCTGATTTCACTTCGGCATCACTTGCATCAGCAGCTCTGATGCAAAAAAACCGGCGCTTTCGCGCCGGTCTCTAAAGGCAACAACAAACAGGAATCGTTATGCAGCGTTCGCCGGGATTTCGGTTGGGGCAGGCGCTTCGCTGGTGATGAAGGCCGCTTCGGCAGCCGCGGCCTCCGGTCCGATCAATTTCTGACGGCGACGCGCGTTGTGATACGCGAGCCCCGTGCCCGCCGGGATCAAGCGTCCGACGATCACGTTCTCCTTCAAGCCGCGGAGATCGTCCTTCTTGCCCATGATCGCCGCTTCGGTCAACACGCGTGTCGTTTCCTGGAACGAGGCCGCGGAGATGAACGAGTCGGTGGAGAGCGACGCCTTGGTGATGCCGAGCAGCATATGCTCGTATGTCGCCGGCCGCTTGCCGCTGTTCGTCGCCTTGTCGTTCTCGTCCAGGATGTCCGAGCGCTCCGCCTGCTCGCCCGGGATGAACCGCGTATCGCCCGGATCGTGGATCTGCACGCGACGCAGCATCTGCCGCACGATCACCTCGATATGCTTGTCGTTGATTTTCACGCCTTGCAATCGATAGACGTCCTGCACTTCGTCGGTGACGTAACGCGCGAGCGCTTCGACGCCCAACAGACGCAGGATGTCGTGCGGATCGGCCGGGCCGTCGACGATGATCTCGCCCTTGTTCACAACCTGACCGTCGTGCGCGGTGACGTGCTTGTCCTTCGGGATCAGATACTCGTGCGCAACGCCGTCCAGGTCGGTGATGACCAGACGCTGCTTGCCCTTCGTATCCTTGCCGAACGACACGGTGCCGGTGACTTCCGCCAACGTCCCGGCATCCTTCGGCGCACGCGCCTCGAACAATTCCGCCACCCGCGGCAGGCCACCTGTGATGTCGCGCGTTTTCGAAGTCTCCTGCGGAATCCGCGCCAGAACTTCACCGACCGCCACGGGTTGCCCATCCTTCACCGTGATGATCGAGCCCAGTTGGAAAGTGATGTTGACTGGCAGATCCGAGCCGGCGATCTTGATCTCCTCGCCGCTTGCGTCGAGCAACTTGACTTGCGGGCGCACGCCCTTTGCAGTCGTACCGGCACGGCGCTTCGGATCGATGACGACGAGGGTCGAAAGCCCCGTGATGTCGTCGACCTGCTTCGCCACCGTCACGCCCTCTTCGACGTTCTCGAACTTCACCGTACCCGCGTACTCGGTGATGATTGGTCGGCTGGTCGCGTCCCACTGCGCCAGGACCTTGCCCGCCTTGACGATGTCGCCGTCCTTCGCTTGCAGCGTGGCGCCGTACGGAACCTTGTGGCGCTCGCGCTCGCGACCGTTGTCATCGTGGATCATAACTTCGCCGGAACGCGCGATGACGACGAGCTCACCCTTCGCGTTGGTGACGTAACGCATCAGCGCCGAGAAGCGCACGGTGCCGGCCGACTTCGATTCGACCTGCGATGCGGCCGCCGTACGCGACGCCGCACCGCCGATGTGGAACGTCCGCATCGTGAGCTGCGTGCCCGGCTCGCCGATCGACTGCGCGGCAATCACACCCACCGCTTCGCCGACGTTGACGAGATGGCCGCGGCCCAGATCACGGCCGTAACACGCGGCACACAAGCCGTAGCGCGTATCGCACGTCAACGGCGTGCGAACTTTCACTTCGTCGATGCCGAGCAGTTCGACTTGCTCGACCTCGTCCTCGCCGAGCAGCGTGCCGGATTCGTATAGCGTTTCCTGCGATTCCGGATTGACCACGTCGGCCACCACCGTGCGGCCGAGGATGCGCTCGCGCAAAGGCTCGATCACTTCACCGCCTTCGACCAGCGCTTTCATCGCGACGCCGTTCTTCGTGCCGCAATCGTCTTCGGTCACGACGAGATCTTGCGTGACATCGACCAACCGGCGCGTCAAGTAACCCGAAT
>DASXPO010000053.1:0-52838 GCA_036493535.1 Casimicrobiaceae bacterium | reverse complement strand
CTTGCGAGCTCTTGAAGTCGAGCATTGAGTTAATCGCGCTCACTGGACTCGCCTTCGCCGGACGCGAGCAGTGCATAACGCGTGGCGACAGGTCCGATCACGTGCAAGATGGCGATGCCCGATGCGACGATCGCGGCGAGTCGTGCGCCGAATTCCGGGGCGACGTCGTAGATCGGCTGCGTCATGCCGATTGCAAGGCCGGCCATCGGCGTCAGCGCGAGCGAAAGTGTCGCTGCCTGTTGGACGGAAATGCGCGCCGGCGATGCAAACAAGTAGAGCGCGACTGCCTTGCCGAGCAGGCGCACGACCACGAGCGCGAGACCGATCCAGGCAATCGGACCGAATTGATCCGGACGCAGCGTTGCGCCGCTCACGACAAAAAGAACGATGAAAAAAAGCCGCGCCGCATGACCGAAGCGAATGTCGATCAAGTGGTGGTCGCGATCGAAATTACGCGCAGCGACGCCGAACACCAGAAGTGCCAGCAGAACGGAAAGATGGCCGTTCTGGGCAAGCCCTACTGTCAACACGATCATGCCGACGATCAGGACGAACTGCGGCGCATCCGATTTACCGATGAAGCGCGCGACGAGCCGCGTCACCCAAAACGCAAGATAGCCGAGCAGAAAGGACCCGGCGACGAGCCACAGCGCGCGCGCCGTGGGATTCCATGGCGATCCGGAATCCCGCGCCTCGATGAACGGAAGCAGCAGCGCGACGCCCAGCATCGCGATGATGTTGTTGAGCGCGACGTGCCACAGTGCGCGGCGCGTGACGGGGCCTTCGGCTTTCAGCTCGGCCGCAACGAGCAACACGACCGCCGGCGCGGTGGCGACGCCGACCGTCGCCGCGACTGCGGCTTCCAGCGGCGCGATGTCGAAGTAGCGCAGCAAGAAGAACATTGCGCAAAACGAGAGCAGCGATTCCGCGATGCCCGATGGCAACAGCCAGCGATCGTGGCGTGCCCACTGCAGATCGAGTCGGCGGCCGAGCTCGAACACAACCACGCCGAGCGAAATATCGACGAAGATCCGCGCATCGCGCAACGCGTCTTCAGTGAGCCAGCCGAGCACGCCGGGGCCGAGCAGGAATCCGATCGCGATGTAGCCGGTGATCGATGGCAGCACGCGCGTGCGCGATGCAATACGCCCGCCGATCAGACCGGCGAGCAGCACAAGACCGAACAAGACGAAGCTATTGGCGGCGGGCGGCCATGCGGGCAAAAACTCCGCGGCCATCATCCACCCCGCTCAGGGCAGGATTTTCTCGCCTTCGGGACCGCCGTGCTTCCTTTCCGGCTTTATCAGGTCTTCGCGCGATACGCCCAGCCACATCACCAGCGCCGCCATCACCAGCGCTGACGAATAAATGCCGAAGCAAATGCCGATCGCCAGCGCGAGCGCGAAGTGGTGGAGCGTTTCGCCGCCGAAGAAAAAGATGGACATCACCATGAGCAGCGTGCAGCCGTGCGTGATGATCGTTCGCGACATCGTGCTGGTGATCGCGCTGTCGATGACGTGCATGACGCTCGCCTTGCGCATCTTGCGGAAATTTTCGCGAATCCGATCCGCGATGACGACCGACTCGTTCACCGAGTAGCCGAGGACCGCCAGGACCGCCGCGAGCACCGGCAACGAGAACTCCCACTGAAAGAATGCAAAAAAGCCGAGAATGATGACGACGTCGTGCAGGTTCGCTGCGATCGCCGCGATCGCGAAGCGCCATTCGAACCGCAAGGCGAGATAGGCGACGATGCCGAGCGAGACGAGGAGCAGCGCCAACGCGCCGTTTTCATAGAGCTCCTTGCCCACTTGTGGCCCGACGAACTCCACGCGCTTCTGCGTTGCCGAGGGATCGTCCGCCTTGAGCGCGGTCATGACGCGCTCGGAAAGCTGTGCGCTCGACACGCCTTCCTTGAGCGGCAGGCGAATCAGGGCCGTGTTCGAGCTGCCGAAGCTTTGCGCCGAATATTCTCCGAAACCAAGCTTGTCAATGGCCCCGCGCACGCGATTGAAGTCGACTGCATGGTCGTACGCGACTTCGATCACTGTTCCGCCGCGGAAGTCGACGCCGAGATTCAATCCACGCGTCGCGAGAAACAGTACCGCGGCCAGAAACGTGATCAACGAAATGACGTTGAACACGAGCGCATGCCGCATGAACGGAATGTCGCGCGTGAATCTGAAGAATTCCATCGTGCTTCCTTATGTCGCCTTCGCTGGCACCGCCGGACGATTGGGTCGCCACACCTGGCCGATCGAGATCTTCTCGAGCTTCTTGCGGCTGCCGTAGATCAACGCCACGATGCCGCGCGATACGAAGACCGCGGAGAACATCGACGTCAGGATGCCGAGGCAATGGACCACGGCAAACCCTCGCACCGGCCCGGTGCCGAACGCGAGCAGCGCGAGGCCCGCGATCAGTGTCGTCACGTTGGAGTCGAGAATCGTGTTCCACGCGCGCTCGTAGCCGGCCTGAATCGCCGCGTGCGGCGTCGCGCCCCAGCGGAGCTCTTCGCGTATGCGCTCGTTGATCAGCACGTTGGCGTCGATCGCCATGCCGAGCGCGAGCGCGATCGCCGCCATGCCGGGGAGCGTCAACGTCGCCTGCAGCATCGACAGGATCGCCACCAGCAATAACAAGTTGATGCACAGCGCGATGGTCGAGATCACGCCCATCAGCGCGTAGTAGACGCAGATGAAAGCCGCCAGCGCGCAGAAGCCGAACACGACGGAGTCAAAGCCCTTCTGGATGTTTTCCTTGCCGAGCGATGGGCCCACCGTGCGCTCTTCGACGATCTCCATCGGTGCAGCGAGGGCGCCGGCACGCATCAGCAACGCGATATCGTTCGCTTCGCGCGTCGACATCCGTCCGCTGATCTGCACGCGTCCGCCGCCGATTTCCTCGCGGATCACCGGCGCGGTGATGACTTCGGTCTTGCCCTTTTCGACCAGCACGATCGCCATCCGCTTGCCGACGTTCTCGCGCGTGACTTCCTTGAAGATCCGCGCGCCGGTGCCGTCGAGATTCACGTGCACGGCCGGCTCGTTGGTGCGGCTGTCGAATCCCGACTGCGCATCGTTGATCCGATCGCCGGTCAGTACAACCTGGCGGCGCACCAGCAACGGCTCGCCGTTGCGATCCTGATAGAGGTCGCTGCCGAGGGGGATTTGTCCGCCGCGCGCCTGGTCGAGCGCGCCCGGCTCGTCATTCACCATCCTGATCTCGAGCGTCGCCGTGCGTCCGAGAATATCCTTGGCGCGCGCCGTGTCCTGCACGCCGGGCAGTTGGACGACGACGCGATCGCTGCCCTGCTGCTGGATGATCGGCTCGGCGACGCCGAGCTCATTGACACGATTGCGCAGAATCGTGATGTTCTGCTGAACCGCGCCGTCCTGAATGCGCTTTTGGGCCTCCGGCTTGAGTCCCGCGACGAGCCGAAGCTCGCCGCCGGCTGCTTCTTGCTCGCGTACGAGAAGATCGGGAAACGCCGTCTCGATCGCGACGCGCGCCTTGTTGCGCTCGGCTTCATCCTTGAAGCGCAGCACGACGTTCGACTGCTCGCGTCCGACGCCGCCATAGACGATGCGCTTTTCACGCATCAGCGAACGGATGTCGGTCGTGTAGCGATCCGCCGCCTTGTCGAGTGCGCCCTTCATATCGACTTGCAACAGGAAATACACGCCGCCGCGCAAGTCGAGGCCGAGATACATCGGCAGCGCTCCGATCGACGCCAGCCATTGCGGCGATGACGAGAGCAGGTTCAGCGCGACGATGTAGTTGTCGCCGAGCTTGCCTTGCAGCACGTCCTTCGCCTTCACCTGCGTGTCGAAGTCGGCAAAGCGAACTTTGACTCCCGTCGGATCGAGCATTTCGCCGCGGTAGGCGATGCCCGCGCCTTTGAGCGTGTCCTCTACGGTGGCGAGCAGCGTCGAATCGATTTTGACCCCGGTCTTCGAAGAGGATACTTGCACGGCGGGGACATCGGGAAACAGATTCGGCAGCGCGTAGAGGACGCCGATCGCCAGCGCGACCGCGATGACGATGTATTTCCAGAGCGTATAGCGATTCATCGAATGAGCTTAAGCGCCGGCCGTCACAACGACTTGATCGTGCCCTTGGGCAGCAATTGCGAGATCGCGCCGCGCTGAACCGTCATCTCGACGCCGTTCGCGACTTCGACGACCGCGTATTGATCGGTCAGCTTGGTGATCTTTCCCACGATGCCCCCGGACGTGACGATCTCATTGCCCTTTTCAAGCGAATCGAGCATCGCGCGCGCTTCCTTCGCCTTCTTCTGCTGGGGCCTAATCAGCATGAAATAGAACACGGCGAAGATCGCAATCATCGGCAGGAACGTGAGGAGCGTGTCGGTCTGCGACCCGCCGCTCGACGCCTGTGCGAAAGCTTCTGTGATGAACACGAAAGAAAATCCTCCGCTGCGGGGAAATCAGAGACGAGGTGCCCGGCGCGCCGGCGCGTCACCAAGGGGCAAAGAATTGCGTCTCCGGCCCCATTATGGTGTTGAAAAACGGATGATTTTATCATGCCAACGCTGCTCGGCCGTTGGCCGGTAGCGCTCCGCGCAATGAGCCGGTCAAACGCCGCGCGCGCGGTCGGCGCGAAATTCGGCGACGAAGGCGGTCAAGCGCCCGGCAGCGATCGCCGCCCGCATTTCGGCCATCAACGTGAGGTAATAGTTCAGATTGTGGATCGTCGCGAGACGCGCGCCGAGAATTTCGTTCGCGCGCTGCAGGTGATGCAGATATCCGCGCGTGAATTCGCGACAGGCGTAGCACGTGCAGGTCGAATCGATCGGCGCCGTATCGGTTTTGTAGCGCGCGTTGCGGATCTTGAGATCGCCGTAGCGGGTGAACAGCCAGCCGTTGCGGGCATTGCGCGTCGGCAAGACGCAATCGAACATATCGATGCCGGTCGAGACGCCCTCGACCAGATCCTCGGGTGTTCCGACCCCCATCAGGTAGCGCGGACATTCCCTGGGCAAGCGAGGCGCCGTATATGCGAGAACGCGCAGCATTTCCTCCTTGGGCTCGCCGACCGACAGTCCGCCGATTGCGTAACCGTCGAATCCGAGCGCGACGAGCGCCGCGATCGACGCATCGCGCAAGTCGTCGTGCATGCCGCCTTGAACGATTCCGAAGAGCGCGTTGGGATTGTCGGCATGCGCGACCTTCGACCGGCTTGCCCAACGAAGCGACAATTCCATCGAACGTGCCGCTTCGTCACGTGTCGCGGGATAGGGCGTGCATTCGTCGAAGATCATCGCGATGTCGGAATCGAGCGCGCGCTGGATCTCCATCGAAAGCTCCGGCGTCAGGAACATCCGATCGCCGTTGATCGGCGAGGCGAATGCGACGCCGTCTTCCTGCACTTTGCGTAGCGGACCGAGACTGTAGACCTGAAAACCGCCCGAATCGGTAAGCAGCGGTCGGGGCCATCCCATGAAACGGTGCAAGCCGCGGTGCGCGGTGATGACGTCGAGTCCCGGCCGCAGCCATAGATGAAACGTGTTGCCGAGGACGATCTGGGCGCCGAGCGCGACCAACTCGTCGGGCGCCATCGCTTTAACGCTTCCGTACGTGCCGACTGGCATGAAAGCCGGCGTTTCGATGGCTCCGTGCGCGAGCTCGAGTCGGCCGCGGCGCGCCGCGGCCGACGTCGCGAGAATCGAAAAGCGCATTCAGCGGAACGGCGTCGCGCGCGTCAGCGCCGCATCGATCGACGCGCCAAAGCGCCGCACGCGAGCAACAGCAACGCGGTCAACGCAAGAGCAATCGGCGAGAGCGCCGGAATCACCGTCGGATCGGTCGTGGGTCCGGTCTTGCACGTGGCCCCGCCGAAATCGAATGCATTGCGCCATGCGCGATAGAAATCGCCGCCGAAATCCGTGCCGGCGGTGCCGATCGTCGGGTAGTCGGGCGCGATGGCAATGTGAATGACACAGGCCGCGCCGGTGATGCGGTAAGCGATCGCCGGATCCGGGTTGTTTTTCGCGTTCTTCTGCAACCAGTTCGCGACGACGACGGTACCGGCCTTCGCTTGATTGCCGCCCGCCCATTTGTCGGAGAAGAGGATGGTCACCCCGACAGTCAACGGATGCGCGGCAATCGATGCGGGATCCAGCGTGCGCGGCGCGTAGGCGGTGCCGACACCGTCGGTCGTATTGGGGTCGAGGCTCTCGAGGGCACCCCAGCCGTTCGGCGAGAACGCCGGCGGCCCGTCGCTGCGATCCTGATCATAAAACGTCCCGAGCGCGACGGCGCGGCCGGTGTTGGCATACGCTGCAACGACGTTGCCGACGAGCGGCGCATTCGCAAACGTCGAGTCCTCGAACAGCAGCAACATATCGTAGCTGGAGGTCAGCGACGACAGCGTCGGGACGGCCACGCTCACATTGATCGCCGCGAACGTGTGGCCTGGAATCTTCGCGCTGAAATCCGCGGCCGTCTCGGTTGCGTGATTGTTGGAGAGAATCCCGACTCGCGCGGCATGGGAAAAACCGCTCGCCAACGAAGTCGCGGCAGCGATAGCGATGGCTGCCGTAGTGAAACGGACCCGACGGGTTTGCATGGAAATGCGGAAGTCAGCGCGAGCTTGGGTCGAGCGAGGCCGATTTCCGCAACGATTACGATGGCCGCAAGAGTAGCGGTTTCCGCACAATTCGCCAAGTGAGATGACGGGTCGGCCCGCCCAATGGCGCTCCGTTTGTTGCGCTTTTCGCCATCGAGTCCGGAAACTGTCGCTTGCGGGCGACAGGTTTCAATCGACGATGGTCTGCGGTGCGTAATTCCGCGACGGTTCCGAGGTCAATCCGCATCGGCTGCGCGCTCGATCAGCATCGCGTCGCCATAGCTGAAGAATCGGTAGCGTGCAGCGATCGCATGCGCATAGGCGCGGCGAATCGTCGCCATGTCGGCGAATGCAGAAACGAGCATCAACAATGTCGACTTCGGCAAATGGAAGTTCGTCAGCAACCGATCGACGACGCGAAAGCGAAAGCCGGGCGTGATGAACAAGCCGGTTTCCCGAGCGCCGGCGCGGACGGCACCTTGCGCATCGATCGCCGACTCCAGCGCCCTCAGCGTCGTCGTCCCAACGGCCACGATGCGTCCGCCTTTCGCGCGCGTCGAATCGATCGCATCGACGGTCGCAGGCGGAATCTCGTACCACTCCGCGTGCATTCGATGGGCCGCCAGATCCTCCGCTTCGACCGGCGCAAACGTCCCCGCGCCCACGTGCAGTGTGATGAACGCCAGCGACGCGCCGCGACTGCGCAGCGCCGCCAGCAGCGTGTCGTCGAAGTGGAGACCCGCCGTCGGCGCCGCGACCGCACCTGCGTTTCGCGCGTAAACCGTCTGATAGCGCTCCGCATCCGCCGCTGTCGCGACACGTGCGATGTAAGGCGGCAACGGAACTTCGCCATGCCGCTCCAGCCAATCGACGAGCGGCGCCTCGATGCCGAATCGCAACCGGAACAAGCGCTCGTCGCGCGCGACGACGGTCGCATCCGTCCCGTCGTCGAATCGCAGCGTCGATCCGATCTTCGGCATGTGGCTCGCGCGAATTTGCAGCCAGGCTTCGTTACGCTCAACGATACGCTCGACCAGCGCCTCGATGCGACCGCCGGTGGGCTTGCGGCCGAAAAGTCGCGCACGCATCACGCGGGTATCGTTGAATACGACGAGATCGCCGGGCGCAACCGACGAGGGAAGGTCGCGAAATGCCAGGTCCTCGAGCGTGTCGCCTGCCACGTGCAACAGACGGCTCGCCGTGCGCGCGCGCGCCGGTTCCTGCGCGATCAGCTCAAGGGGCAGCGCATAGTCGAAATCGGAGAGCGTGAGCGCTGGCCCGCGGTGTCCGGTCGTCATGGTGCGCGGGATGAGGCGAAAGACATGGTGCCGGGGAAGGGACTCGAACCCTTACGGTATCGCTACCGGCGGATTTTGAGTCCGCTGCGTCTACCAGTTCCGCCACCCCGGCGATCGAGCCGATTTTGACGTCGGCGCGGGCGTCCATTGCGTTTGCCCGCCACTGGCAAAGGCGTCATTATCGCGCAAAATGAACAACACCCACGCTCGCAGGCGTTGCGTGCTCGCTGCCCCCAGAGGGGGCGCAATTTGCGCTCCGGGAGCGGCCCTTCGGCGCAAATCGAATCGGCGTTCGAAAAAGCGCATATGACCGACGTTCGCAACGTATTGTTCATCATGTGCGATCAGCTGCGGCGCGATCATCTGTCGTGCTACGGCGGCAGAGTCCATACGCCGCATCTCGATATGCTCGCTGCGCGCGGCGTGCGCTTCGACCATGCGTACGTTCAATCGGGAGTGTGTGGTCCATCGCGCATGTCGTTCTACACCGGTCGTTATGTGAGCTCGCATGGTGCGACGTGGAACCGCGTTCCGCTGCCGGCGGTCGAGATGACCTTGGGCGACTATCTGCGCGGCGCCGGCCGCGTCGCGACGCTCGCCGGCAAGACGCACGTGCTGCCCGATACCCAGACGCTCGAGCGCTTCGGCATCGAGATCGAATCCGAGCGCGGCGCGCTGCTTCGCGAAGGCGGCTTCGTCGTTGTCGACCGCTACGACGGTCACACGCCACCGGGGCCCGAGTCCAGTTACGCGGACTACCTTCGCGCCAACGGTTATCGAAGCGATGATCCGTGGAGCGATCACGTGATCGCGGTGGACGATCGTGGAGGAGCCTTATCGGGCTGGCAGATGCGCAACGTTCACTTGCCATCGCGCGTTCGCGACGAGCATTCTGAAACCGCGTACATGACCGATCGGGCGCTCGACTGGATCGCCGGGCAAGGTGAACGTCCCTGGATGTTGCACCTATCGTACGTGAAGCCGCACTGGCCGTACGTTGCGCCGGCGCCGTGGCACGCGCAGTGTCGACACGCGGATGGGGGCCCTATCCTGCATGGTGCGCAAGACGCTACTGCCGACGAGCATCCGGTCGTTCGGGCATATCGCCAGCACGACGAAAGCCGGAGCTTCGCACGCGAAGAGGTGGCGCGCCATGTGCGCCCCGCTTACATGGGACTCGTTGCCCAACTGGATCATCACCTGGGCCGCGTGCTGAAAATGCTCGAAGCGAGTGGACGCATGCGCGATACGCTGATTGTGTTCACGTCCGATCACGGCGATTTTCTCGGCGATCGGGGCTTGGGCGAGAAGGAGCTTTTCTATGACGAGATCATTCGCGTGCCGCTTCTGCTTTACGATCCGTCACCGGAGGCGGACGTCACGCGCGGCCGCGCCGATGACCGGTTTGTCGAGGCCGTCGACATCGTTCCGACGATTCTCGACGCGCTCGGCATTGCGACGCCGTTCCATCGTCTCGAAGGACGATCGCTCCTGCCGTTGGTTCGGGGAAGAGTCGTTGAACGATGGCGCGATGCCGCGTTCTGCGAGCTGGACTACGGTTTTCGCCGGGCCCGCCGCGTGCTGGGCCGCGGCGTGCGCGAATGCCGGGCGTGGATGGTGAGGACGTCGCGTTGGAAGTATGTTCATTGGCAGGGAATGCGCCCCCAGCTCTTCGATATCGAAGCGGATCCATTGGAAACCTGCGATCTCGGCGCCGACCTTCGCCACGATGGACCGAGGGCGATGATGCGCGAGCGAGTGCTCGATTATCTGACCGGCCTCAATCGGCGCACGACCGTCACGGACGCCGAAGTCGAGCGTCGCACCGACGCGCACCGTGCGCATGGCATCCACATCGGCATCTGGTAAGCCGGCGATTCTGCTGCATGAATGGTCAACCCCACGCTCGCGGCTAAATGTGCAGCGCGGCCAGTGCGCCGAGCACGATGGAGACCGCCGCGACGGCGTAGCTGAAGTATTTGAGCTGCGTGTTACGCGCGAGCAGCGTGATGGCGGCGAGTGCGATTGCGATCTGAATCAGCGTGGTCGCTTGCGCCCAGCGGTGATGGACGTGCATCGACGCTTCGCTTCGTGAGTCGGCCGTCTTCGCTTCTTCCTCGAACTTTTTCGCCCCCTTCATGATCTCGGCTTTTTCGTCGGAATAGCGCTTCGCTTCGCCGCGAAACTTTTCGGCGGGCTCGCCGGTCGCAAGCACTGCACCCAGCTCGGCCAGGTTTTGCTTGCTGCTTTTCGCCTGGTAGAAGTTCCATTGATCGGAAGCCTCGGTCTTCTTGATCGCCGCGTCGTTTTTATAGAGGAGCGCCTCGTTTTGCGTTGCCCCGCCCATGTAGCCGAACAGCGCCCCGACCGTCGCGAAAATCGCGGTCATCACGGCGATCTTGCCGGCGAAGGGGTCGCGCGAATGTGCGGCATGCTCGAGCTCGTGATCGTGCGGCCCATGGACGTGAAAAGAACCTTCGGACATCGCTGTCTCCCTTGTCAACGAAAGATATTTCCGGACGCAACCGCCGAGCGCCCAACGCGCCGATAGGTGACGAAAGCGTAGTCGAAGCCCTCGGGGCCGTCGGATCGACGCGGCTCGCGCACGCTTTCACGCCACTGCTCGCGTTCCCACGGGGGAAATGTCGCGTCGCCGGCAAACGAATGATCGATCTCTGTGATGTACATCGCATCGGCAAGCGGCAAGGCATCGCGATAGAGCAAGCCGCCGCCGATGCAGAACACCGGCGGGGGACACGTCGCATGCGCGAGCGCGTCCGCGAGCGATGGTGCCGTCTCCGCGCCTTCGGCACGATATCCGGCGGTTCGCGTGATGACAATGTTCTGCCGGTCGGGAAGCGCACGGTGCAACGATTCCCATGTCCGGCGCCCCATGATCACCGTGTGGCCGGTGGTCAATGCGCGAAATCGTTTGAGATCTTCGGGCAGCCGCCACGGCAGTCGATGGTCGATGCCGATGACGCCGTTTCGCGCAACGGCCGCGATCAACGCGAATGCCGGCTGCGATTCCGTGGCCATCGGCGCGGTTTCTCGGCAATGCAGCGCGGTTCAAGAGGGCGTCGCACGGCGGGTGTGAGTGTCATAATCGCGCGGATTATAGCCAGAACCTCCCCATAATTTGGGTATAGGTTCTCGAGCGCCAAGAGGACGATCGCGTGTACTACCCTCGTTCATTCCTAAAGTTCATTCTGCTCGGGTTCCTGCTCGTCAGCTTGCCGCTTGTTTATGCGCTCGTGGAATTGATCCTGTCGCTCGATCGCCTTTCATCGCAAGCCGGCACCGAAGTGCTGCAGGCTGCACAGGCCGGGAGGACGAGCCGCTTGATGTTCGAGCAGACGGCGACGCTCGAACGAATTGCCCGACAGCATCTCATTCTCGAGGACAACGCACTGCTCGACGACTACGCGCACGTGCGCGAGGATTTTCGTGCCGCGGCGGCCGAGCTTGCGTCGCTGCCGGTCGAGCCGGCGCAGATCGAGGCGTTGCACGATCTAACCGATCAGGAAAGCCGTCTCTATCAGGATCTGTCGTCGCCGAAGCGAACGCCGGAGATCGCGGAGCAGATCGTCGACGGCTACGCAAAGCTGGTCGATGGGACGCGGGCTGCGACGACCGCGACTAATCTGCTTACGCAGCACGCGATCGAGCGACTGCAGGAGACCGCGAGTCGCGGCCGTGAAAAATGGCTGTATGTCGGACTCGCAACGATCGCGATCGCGATTGCGCTTGCGATCGTATTCGCCGTGCTGATCGCGCGTCCGATACGCCAGCTCGATCTCGCGGTCCGGCAGATGGGCACGGCCGATTTCAGGCACGCGATTCGCGTGTCCGGGCCGCAGGATCTACGTTATGTGGGCCAGCGATTGGAGTGGCTGCGAGCGCGTCTTTCCGAGCTCGAGCAGCAGCAGACGCGTTTTCTGCGCCACGTCTCGCACGAGCTCAAGACGCCGCTCACCGCCGTTCGTGAAGGCGCCGAGCTATTGCGCGACAACGTCGGGGGCAAATTGTCGCCCGAGCAGCAGGACATCGTGCGCATCGTGCGCGAGAACACGCTGCAGTTGCAAAAGCTGATCGAGGATTTGCTCGCCTATCACCAGACGCGAGCGATGGAGCCGGTCACGCTCGGCCCGATCGCACTTCCCGATGTCGTGGCGCGCGTGCTTCGGGAGCAAAAGCTCGCCGCGCTCGCGCGAATGATCTCGTTCGATACGCAATTGAAATCCGCGCTCGTGATCGGGGACGCCGAAAAGATCCGCACGATCGTCGACAACCTCGTGTCGAACGCGATCAAGTTCGCGCCGCGCTCGAGCGCCGTTGAGCTCTCGCTGCGAAGCGAGGACGGCAATGCAATACTCGACGTGATTGACGAAGGTCCCGGCGTGGCTGTCGACGATCGCGAGCGGATTTTCGAATCGTTCTACCAGGGCGCTGCGCCAGCGGAAGGACGCGTCAAGGGATCCGGCCTGGGCCTGGCGATCGCCCGTGAATATGCGAGCGTGCACGGCGGCCGCATCGAGCTCAAGCCGCGAGCCGACGGCCGCCGCGGCGCCTGGTTTCGACTCTCGCTGCCTCTTGCCAGCGCGCCTCTGTCATCGAAGCGAGCGGCTGCCAAGCCGGCCACGCTGGCGGGCATCAAATGACGGTGTACGGGGCGACGCGGTTTGCGCTGGTCGCCTTGCTAGCCGCCGGGTGCGCGACCCGTCCCACCGTCGAATTGACGCCCCAGGAGCAGTACGAGCCGGAGCTCGTCGTCATCCCGCCGATGACGCCGCCCGCCGACCCGCCCCCGATCGACCCCGTAGAGCCCCCGAGGACGGTTGTGCCGCAACCGACGGAATCGTTGTCCCAGTCCGTGCCGCCGGTCGGATTCCCCCCGCCGCCTGTGCAGGAGCCGCCCGCGAATGTCGCGATACTGACACCGTCGCCCAGCGTGCCCGCGGAACCGACCGAAGATCAGCAGCTGCTCGCCCTGCTCGCCGATTTGCAGCGCTATGGAAACTTCTCGGCCGACGATTTGCGCCGCGAGCTCGCGAACGCAGCATCGGCGCTGACGAAGCAGCGAAACGACGCAAATCGCGTGCGGCTCGCCGTTCTCTATACGATGGTCCGGGCGACGCCCGCCGACGATCAGCGCGCGTTGCAGCTCTTCGAGAACGTTGCGAAGAACAATCCAGCGCCGACGCCGATCAAGCAACTCGCCGCCGTTTTGCAAGCGCAAGTGACCGAGCGCCAAAGGGCGGTCCGTGACGAGCAGCAGAAAGCGGACAAGGTGATTCAAAAACTGGAGGCGCTGCGCGAGATGGAACGGAGCCTGATGCGGGATCGCGTTCGGAGCGGCGGCGGCGGAGGAGGCGGGGGTGGCGGCGGTGGCGGCGGCAGCGGACATTGAGATCGAAGGAACCCACGCGATGAACACCGGCGACATTTTGCTGGTCGACGACGACCCCGACCTGCTACGGCTCATCAGCCTGCGACTGATGTCGGCCGGCTTGCGCGTCCGGACGGCGGACAGCGGAGAGACGGCGCTGGCCGCGCTCGCGATCGCGCGGCCGGCAACGGTCATCACCGACATGCGCATGCCCGGAATCGACGGGCTTCAGCTATTCGAGGCGATACACCGCCAACATCCAGGGCTTCCGGTCATCATCCTCACCGCTCACGGCACCATTCCCGACGCCGTGAGTGCGACGCAGCGCGGCGTGTTCGCATTCCTCACGAAGCCGTTCGACAGTCAGGAACTGCTGCACAAGGTGGCCGCCGCGCTCAAGCTTTCCGGCGACGACGTCGCGGTCGGCGACGCCCGCGCGACGGGCTGGCGCGAAGGCATCATCACGCGCAGTCCGAAAATGGAGGATCTGCTGCGCCAGGCGCGACTCGTGGCGGAGTCGGATGCGAGCGTCCTGATCTACGGCGATTCGGGCACCGGCAAGGAACTGCTGGCGCGGGCAATCCATCAGGCAAGCCCGCGGCGAGATCGGGCCTTCGTCGGCGTCAACTGCGGCGCGATCCCGGCGGAGCTGCTCGAATCGGAGCTTTTCGGGCACGCGCGAGGCGCGTTCACCGGCGCCATCGCCGCGCACAAGGGCTTGTTCCAGTCGGCGGACGGCGGCACGCTGTTCCTGGACGAGATCGGCGATATGCCGCTGCCATTGCAGGTCAAACTCTTACGCGTTCTGCAGGAAAGCGAAGTCCGGCCGGTCGGTTCGACGCAGTCGATACCGGTCGACGTTCGCGTGATCTCGGCGACACACCGCGACTTGGAAGAACAGCGGGCCCACGGGCGATTTCGCGAAGACCTCTATTACCGGCTGAACGTCGTCTCGCTGCATCTGCCCCCGTTATCCGATCGCCGCGAGGACATCCCATTGCTGGCCGTGCATCTGCTGCGGCAACTGGCGGAGCGTTATCGCAAGCCGGCACCGACGCTGGCGCCCGACGCGATGGCGTCACTGGTGGCGGCCCCATGGCCCGGCAACGTGCGTCAGCTACTGAACCTGCTCGAGCAAGCCATCGCGTTGACGCAGACGTCCGTCATCCCGGCATCGCTCGTTCAAAAGGCGCTCAAGGAGGACGCCGCGGCGCTCGTCCCCTTCGAAGAGGCGCGCAAATCCTTCGAGCGCGATTACTTGGCGCGACTGCTGAAGATCACCGGCGGCAACGTGACACAGGCCGCCCAGCTTGCCAAACGCAACCGCACGGAGTTCTACAAGCTGCTGCAACGGCATCGTCTCGAGCCCGCGATGTTCAAGGAAAGCAAAAGCTAGTTATCGAAAGCCGCGCTTCGCATGACGACGGCATTGCTGTCGCCAAACGGCGACATCAATTAACGTTGTCAATCATCGGGATAACGAAGATGCAACAGTCGACGTCTGCGGATTGCGACAGTTGCAGTCCTGCTGGCGCAAGTTGTGGTCTGCAGCCGAGCCTGCGATTTCGCCGCTCATAGCCCCAAAGCTGCCTGTAAGTCGCCTGCATCACTCTGCGACTATTAGCTGGCATATGGCTTGCTTTGGAATAAGCAAGAACCACTGCCGTTATCCAACGGTCGAGGCGTCTCATGGAATCGTTCGCTCCCGAATTCGCGCATTATTGGCTCACAGGCCAAGCGGCGAACGTGGGTGACGCGAAAGACGATCGGCGGGATAACGACGCGAACGCGCAACAGGCCGCATTGGAGGCGTTGGCCGATCGCGTGACCGCAGCACGCTGCGTTTTTTAACGATTTTGCGCCGCCGGACGCGTTGTCCGGCACACCCTCCCGGGGCAGGTTTGACGCCTCGACCATCGAAATCCCCCTTGCCCGCTCAATTCCTCCCGGCGGGCTTTTTTTTGCCTTTTTTCCGGGCGTGGGTATCGCATTGCCTCGGCGCGAGAGCGATCGTCGCGATCAAACCGCGACGGGCGCCTTGATCGCCGGATGGGGCTCGTAGCCGACGAACGCGAAATCTTCGAAGGCGTACTCGGCGATCGACGCGGGCTTGTGTCCGATGACGAGTCGGGGAAGCGGCCGCGGCTCACGCGCGAGTTGCAACTCCACCTGCTCCATGTGGTTGAGGTACAGGTGGCAGTCGCCGCCGGTCCAAATGAAATCGCCGACGTCGAGGTCGCATTGCTGCGCCATCATGTGGGTCAGCAGCGCATAAGACGCGATGTTGAACGGCACGCCGAGAAAGATATCGGCGCTGCGTTGATAAAGCTGGCACGACAAACGACCGTCCGCCACGTAGAACTGAAAAAACGCATGGCAAGGCGGCAGCTTCATGCGCGGAATGTCCGCGACGTTCCACGCGGAAACAATCAGGCGGCGCGAATCCGGATTGCGCCGAATCTCGGCTTGGACCTGGGCGATTTGATCGATGTGGCGGCCGTCGGGCGCGGGCCAGCTGCGCCACTGGTAGCCGTAGATCGGTCCGAGCTCGCCATTGGGATCGGCCCACTCGTCCCAGATCGTCACGCCGTTGGCTTGCAGCGAGCGCACGTTGGTTTCGCCGCGCAAGAACCACAGCAGCTCGTGAACGATCGATTTCGTGTGGACCTTTTTCGTTGTCAGCAGCGGAAATCCGCGGCCTAGATCGCAGCGCATTTGATAGCCGAAGACCGAAAGCGTGCCTGTGCCGGTGCGGTCCTCCTTACGTCGACCGTGATCGCGTACGTGGCGGAGGAAATCGAGATAGACCTGCATGTCGGGGCGCGTAAAGAGAGCGCATTCTAGCGGATTGAAATTGCGGCTATGAGCGTTTCCGGCCTTTCGCCATCGCATTCGAGGCGACGAACGTCCACTTGACATCCGCTGGCGGCCCGGTAGACTTCGCGGCCATATGACTAAATACGTAGTCGCGTTTGCCGGCGCGGCGCTCGACGTTGAGCGGGCGCAGCCGCAGCGTGCTGGTGATTGACGCCGCCGTGCATCGATCCTATTCGCGTGCGCTTCCTCGCCTCTGGCAACCGACCGCGCGCATCTTCACTGCGCTCGGCGACCCGCACCGCCAGCGCATCATCCTGATGTTCGACGACGGCGAACGATTGTCGGTCGGGCAGATCGTCGCCGCGTCGCCGCTATCCCGCTCGGCGGTCGCGCATCATCTGCGCGTGCTGCGCGAAGCCGGCATTCTTCGTTGCGAAAAAGTGGGGAAGGAAGTCTGGTACTGGCCGGCGCCGGACACCGTACGCTCGGCGCTCGACGCGGTGCGCGACTATCTCGACAACCGATTCGTGAGCTCCTGAGACAGCGGCCTTTTCATGCACGCGCCCAACCAGTTCGATCTCTTGCGCCAGCGCCGTTTTGCGCCTTTTTTCTGGACGCAATTCCTGGCCGCGGCCAACGACAACGTCTTCAAGAACGCGTTCGTCGTGTTTGTCGCCTTTGCCACCGTCTCGCTCGTTTCGGTCGACGCCGGGATGATCGTCAATCTGATCGGCGCGATTTTCATTGTTCCGTTCATGCTGTTCTCGGCGACGGCAGGCCAGCTCGCCGACAAATACGAGAAATCGGCGCTGATCCGATTCATCAAGCTGTTCGAGATCGCAATCATGGTGATCGCCCTCGTGGGGTTTTGGCGGCGGAGTGTGGTCCTGCTGTTCGTTGCATTGGCGCTTCTCGGCGTGCATTCGACGCTGTTCGGGCCCGTCAAGTACGCGATCCTGCCGCAAACGCTCGAAACCGAGGAGCTGGTCGGCGGCAACGGCATGGTGGAGATGGGAACGTTCGTCGCCATTCTGCTCGGCACGATCGCCGGCGGCATCGTGGTCGCCATCCCATCGCACGGACCGCTTTGGGCGGGTCTGCTGTGCATCGCGATCGCGGTCGTTGGCTGGCTCATCAGCCGCGCGATTCCGCTGACGCCCGCTCCCGCGCCCGATCTCCGCATCAATTGGAATCCCGTCACCGAAACCTGGAAGAATCTGCGGTTCGCGCAGACCGAAATCGTAGTCTGGCGCTCGATGCTCGGCATCTCGTGGTTCTGGTTCTATGGTGCAATTTATCTCGCGCAGCTGCCGGTCTTCACCCGCGACGTCCTGGGCGGCGACGAGCACGCGTTCACATTCTTGCTCGCGACCTTTTCGATTGGTATCGGCGCCGGCTCCCTGCTCTGCGAGCGGCTGTCGGGGCGCAAGGTGGAGCTCGGGCTGGTGCCTTTCGGATCGATCGGATTGACGCTCTTTGCGCTCGACCTATGGCTTGCGACGCGTCACATGGGTGGGGTCAGGGAGTCCGGCCTCGGCGCATTTCTCCTGGTGCCTCAACATTGGCGCGTCATTGCCGATATCCTGCTGCTCGGCATGTTCGGCGGCTTCTATATCGTCCCGCTCTACGCGTTGATCCAGCAGCGTTCGGCTCCGACCCATCGCTCGCGCATCATCGCGGCGAACAACATCCTGAACGCGCTTTTCATCGTCGTCTCTGCCGGTGTCGCAATCGGGCTCTTGACGGCCGGCTTGTCGATTCCCCAGCTCTTTCTCGTCGTCGGCGTGATGAATGCCGCGGTCGCGCTCTACATCTACACCCTCGTGCCCGAATTCCTGATGCGCTTTCTCGCGTGGCTTCTCGTGCACACGTTCTATCGCGTGCGTGCGGAAGGACTCGAGAACATTCCGGAGGAGGGCGGCTGCATTCTGGTTTGCAATCACGTGAGCTACGTCGATCCGGTCGTGATCTCCGCATGCGTGCGCCGGCCGATCCGATTCGTCATGGATCATCGGATCTTTCGCATCCCGGTCTTGTCGTTCATCTTTCGCACGATGCGCACGATTCCGATCGCGCCCGCGAAGGAGGATGCCGCGTTGAAGGAGCGCGCATTCGCCGAAGCCGCGAAGGCGCTCGAGGCCGGTGAGATCGTCGGCATTTTTCCGGAAGGGAAACTGACCGAAACCGGCGAGCTCAATACCTTTCGACCGGGTGTCCAGCAAATGGTCGCGGCGACGCCGGTGCCCGTCATTCCAATGGCGCTGCGTGGCTTATGGGGAAGTTTTTTTTCGCGCTCGACCGACGGCCGAGCGATGCGCCACTGGCGCGGCATGTTTGCCAAGATCGTGCTGGTGATCGCACCGGCGGTCCCGCAGGCCGATGTCGCGCCGGAACCGCTGGAAGCCCGCGTACTGACATTGCGCGGCGAAGAACGATAGTAGAACCGGGTCGGGGAGGCCCGATACGATGCCGATCATCGCTATGCTCGCCGGCGCGATGCTGGGATACTGGCTCGGCCACAACTTCGATGCGCTCGTCGACGGCGGTTTCGTCGGATTGATCGCCGGTCTCATCGTTCATCAGTATCGCAAGCGATCGCCTGCGCACGTCGTCGACCCGACCGGCGAGCGCTTCGCGACGATCGAAGCGCGGCTCACGCGATTGGAATCGATGATGGAGGGTGCCGCGCTCGCGCCTTCAGCGCCGATTGCGCGAACGCTGTCAACCCCGTCGGCGCCGCCGGTCGGCGTGGCGATGCCCGAGCGCCCGACTGCTTCAGCACCGACGACGGAAGTACCGCGTCGCGATGCGGCGCCATCGGCTGCCATCGCCGCCGCGAGCGCCGGCCCGCCTCCTCCCGCGTACGGCGCGAGCATCAAGACGGAACCGAATTGGCTCTGGCAGTGGATCACCGGCGGCAATACGCTGGCGCGGGTCGGCATCCTCGTGTTGTTCGTCGGCGTCGGCTTCTTGCTCAAGTATGCCGCCGAGCATGTCACCGTGCCGATCGAGTACCGCGTTGCCGGTGTCGCGCTCGGTGGTATCGCGTTGCTCGTGCTCGGCTGGCGCTTGCGCGATCGACGCACCGCCTACGCAATGATTCTTCAGGGCGGCGGCGTGGGCGTGCTGTACCTGACTGTGTTCGCCGCGCTCAAGCTTTACGCGCTGGTGCCGGCGGGCGCCGCGTTTGCGCTGTTGTTCTTGATCGCGGGCCTGTCGAGCTGGCTCGCCGTGCGCCAGGACTCGATCGCGCTTGCGGCCGTCGGTGTCGTCGGTGGATTTCTCGCGCCGATCCTCACGTCGAGCCAATCAGGCAACCACGTTCTGCTGTTTTCGTACTACGCGCTGCTCAACGCCGCCATTTTTTTCATTGCGTGGTTCAAGGCGTGGCGGTTGTTGAACCTGCTGGGATTCGCATGCACGTTCGTTATCGGCACGCTTTGGGGCGTGACCCGCTATCGCGCAAGCGATTTTGCGACGACCGAACCATTCTTGGTCCTGTTCTTCCTGTTCTACGTCGGCATCGCAGTGCTCTACGCGTTGAAGCGCTCGGTCGAAGTCAAGCATTACGTCGATGGCACGATTGTTTTCGGGACGCCGCTCGTCGCCGCCGGTTTGCAGCAGGCGCTCGTTCGTCCGTTCGAGTTCGGCATGGCGGTCAGCGCAATCGGCATGTCGGCGCTCTATTTGATTCTTGCCCGTGTGCTGTGGGCGCGCCGCCGCGACGATCTGCGGCTTCTCGTTGAGTCGTTTCTGGCGCTCGGTGTCGTATTCGCGACGCTTGCCGTGCCGCTCGCGTTCGACGCGCGCTGGACCTCGGCCACGTGGGCGCTCGAAGGCGCGGCCATCGTATGGATCGGCGTTCGCCAAGGTCGTTTCGCCGCGCGAATCTTCGGTCTCCTGCTGCAATTGGCGGCCGGTGCCGAGTTTGCCGTCGGATCGCTTGATTTCATCGGCCATAGCACGGCAGGCGCGTATCCGCTCTCGAACAGCGAGTTCGTCGGCGCTGCGCTGATCGCCATTGCAGCGCTGCTTTCGGCATGGGTACTCGACCGTAACGTCGATCAATTGCGGACCTGGGAGCGCGCGATCGCGCCGGCCGTCTTTGCGTGGGGCGCCCTGTGGTGGCTCGTGGCGGGTGGACGCGAGATCGATCGCTTCGTCCGCGACGATGCAAAGCTTCCGTTCATCGTGGCGTTCCTCGCCATTACGGGGTTGGCGTTCGCCTTTGCTGCTCGCCGACTCGCGTGGCGATATGCGCGCGTGGCCGCGCGATTGTTGTTGCCGCTGTTGCTGCTTTGCGCGATCGCCGGGATCGCCGATTCCGCGAATCGCAACGGCCATCTATTCGCGAACGGCGGCGTGTTTGCGTGGTTGTTTGCGCTCCTGGCCTGGACGACATTGCTGCGAATGTTCGACAGCGATGCGCCGACTCAGGACACATCATGGGTTGCAACGTTTTCTCACGTGGGGTTCGTCGTGCTCGCCTGCATCGTTGCGGCGCAAGAGCTCGCATGGGTCGCGCACGAATATGTCGATCGGCGCAGCGTTTGGCAGGACGTCGCATGGGGAATCGTGCCCGCGGTTGCGCTGATCGCGATCACCACGCTCTGGTCGCGCGATTCATGGCCGTTCCTCACGCATCGCCATGCCTACCGGGTTGGCGCCGCATTGGTTCTCGTCGCCTGGATGATGGTCTTCTCGCTTTGGATCAACGTCGCAAGCGCCGGCGACGCGGCGCCGCTTCCCTACATTCCCCTCGCCAATCCACTCGATCTTTCGTTGGGCCTGATCGCCGCGGCGACGGCATTCTGGCTCGTGCGACTTTCTCGCGACGGCATCGACATCCGGTCGCTCGTTTCGCGCGAGATTCTCCATGGCGTCCCGGCCGCGCTGGCATTCCTCTGGGCCAATGCGATCGTGCTCCGCACGATTCATCACGCCTATGGGGTCGCGTGGCGCTTCGATGCGCTTTGGCATTCGACGCTCGTGCAGGCAGCGCTCTCGATCCTGTGGACCGCCATCGCGCTCGCCGTTATGGTATTCGCGAATCGCCGCACCGCGCGTAGCGGCTGGATCGCCGGCGCAATCCTGCTCGCGATCGTCGTCGTCAAGCTCTTCGTGATCGATTTATCGCGAATCAGCGGCATCGAACGTATCGTCTCGTTCATCGGCGTCGGCGTGTTGTTGCTGGTGATCGGCTATCTCGCGCCCGTGCCGCCCAGTCGCAAGGAGCAAACGTCATGATCCGTGCGCACGCCGGGCTATGGATCGCTGCGTTTGCGTTGGGCGCGCATGCGCAGTCCCCATCGGATTTCGCGTATCGGATTGCGCTCACAACCGACGGCAGCACTCCATTTTTCCGCATCGATCTGCCACCGGCGGTCTACGAAGGCGCCGTGCGCCGCGATCTGGGCGACCTGCGCATCTTCAATGGAGACGGCGCGCCGGTGGCATTCGCATTTCTGCCCCGCCCGGCGTCGGTCCGCGAGGCCGGCGCGAATTTCGAATTGCCGTTTTTCCCGTTGCGCGCGGAATCGGCGCGGCAGGATTTGGGCGATGTCGCGATCAGCGTTCGACGCACGTCCGCAGGAACAACGGTCGATCTCGCGACGCGCGACGGCAAACCGATTCCCGGCGAACGTTTGGCCGGCTATTTGATCGACGCCAGCAACGCCAAGGAGGCGATTGCCGCATTGACGCTGCCGTTGCGCAGCGGCACCAACGTCTCGACTCGCGTACGCATCGATGCGAGCGACGATCTCGCCGCGTGGCGCACGATCGTCGCGGGTGCGCCGCTCCTCGCGCTCGAATTCGGCGGTCGTCGCTTGACCCTCGAACGGATCGAGATGGCGCCGACAACGGCGAAATATCTGCGGGTCGGCTTCGAAGCCGGCCACCCAGCGGTCGAATTGGCCGAAATCCGCGGCGAAGCGCGCGACCGTGCGGTGGAGGCGCCGCGACAATGGCGCGACATCGTCGGCGTCGCGGTTCGCGACGCGCCCGGAACGTACGAATTCGATCTCGGCGGCACGTTCCCGGTCGATCGCGTGTCGCTCGTGCTGCCGGAACAGAACACCGTCGCGCCGACCGAATTGTTCGCGCGCGCGTCGCCGAAGGACGAATGGCGAGCGCTCGCGTCGACGGTGTTCTATCGTCTGCTGCAAGATGGCGGTGAAGCGGTCAATCCCGCGCTCGCGCTCGCCGGCGACTATCGCTATTGGAAAGCGCGCGTCGATCCCAAATCGGGTGGTCTTGGAACGGAGCCGCCGCGACTCTCGTTTGGGTGGTATCCCGGCGTCGTCGTGTTCGCCGCGCGTGGCAACGGTCCGTTCGAGCTGGCGTATGGCAGCGCGCGCGCCGTTGCATCGGCGCTTCCGATTGAAACGCTCGTTCCGGGCTACGATCGCGCGAAGCGCGACGCCGCGTCGTTTCCGCCAGCGCGTCCGGGCGCGGTGAGCTCCGCGCAATCGGGCAGTGCGCTCGAGGTGCCGATCGACGCGAAACGATGGTTGCTGTGGGCGAGCCTCGTTTTGGCAGCCGTGGTGCTCGGATGGATGGCCTTTTCGCTGTCACGACAGATGCGTGATGCGAAAACGTCGCGCGCCGACGTGCCGCCGTCGGACGCACGCTGACGCGTCTTTTCAAACCGGTGAAGCGCTCGCATATCCGAGCGTCGCGTGCCGGAACTTCACTTGTGCCTCGTGGTCGCAATTTTTAACAGCACGCACGAGTGATCGTCACGAAAATGAGCAACGCGGTGCACATTGGCAAGAATCGTTCGAGCATCCTGACCTTGGTGTTTGCCGCGATCGGCGCGGTGTGGTTGGCTGCCGCGCTCGCGCAGACAACGCAATCGGGGCCAGATGAAAGCGCTGCGTCCGCGCAGCAGTCGACGTCTTTATCCGCGCCAAGCGACGCCGAGTTGAAATCGTTCGCGGGCGCGGTCGTCGAAGTGCATCGGATCAACGATTCCTATATCCCGAAGCTCGAAGCCGCCGGCACGGCCGCCGAAGAGCAGAAACTCGAAGCGGCCGCATTGCACGAAATGGTCCAGGCTGTCGAGAACGAGGGCTTGAGCGTCGAGAAGTACGAGGAAATACTAAAGCAAGCGCAAACGAATCGCGAGGTTGTTCACAGGCTCAAGCAACCGCTCAAAGACGCGCTCTCGCGCGTTTGGACCTGAACGATCGCTGATTTTCGCCCGAGAAGCGTTACGGCTTCGCAACCCAGATCGTGCAGTAGCCGTTTGGACTGATCGTTCCATCGACAACCTTGCAGGTCCCATTGGCCGCGGGCGAGTTGCCCGGGATGAATTGCAGGCAGTTGCCGCATTTCTGATTCCCGTTGGGCTTGTCCTGGTACTTGACGCTCGCTTGCGGAACCTTTTGTTGCGCGCGCGCACCGGGACTCGCGACCAACGCGGGCACGGCTGCGGCGCCGGCCAGCAATGCGGCGCTTCCGATGAACGAACGGCGCGAAACAGATCGAGTGTTTGACATCGCGGATCTCCATCGCCGAAAAAGACGGCGGACGAGATTCAATCAAGATTCGTGCCGCGCGCGAGCGCTTGCGTCCTCGGGCAAGAACGGCTCCCGAGTGTCGCAGCATCGGTGTTTTGCAGAAATTCATGCCGCTCGCCGTGCAATATTTCCAAGCGAGCGGTCTCATCGCCGCGGGCAAGAGCGCCCGCTTCGAGGATCATCGTCGCATGCTATAGTCGTTGCAACGCGTCCTGCGTCATCGTCCATGTCCGGCAACACCATCGGCCGATTGTTTGCCGTCACATCGTTCGGCGAATCCCATGGACCCGCGATCGGCTGCGTCGTGGACGGGTGCCCGCCCGGACTCGAGCTCGCGGAAGCCGATATTCAGCGCGATCTAGACCGCCGCCGTCCGGGCACATCGCGGCATGTGAGTCAGCGCCGCGAGCCCGATACCGTCGAGATATTGTCTGGCGTGTTCGAGGGCCGCACCACCGGCACGCCGATCGCGCTTCTGATCCGCAACCAGGATTCGCGCAGCAAAGACTACGCGAACATCGCCGACACGTTTCGCCCCGGTCACGCCGACTACACGTATTGGCAGAAGTACGGGATACGCGATTATCGCGGCGGAGGTCGTCAGTCGGCGCGCGAAACGGCCGTACGGGTGGCAGCAGGCGCGATCGCTCGAAAATGGCTCCGCGAGCGTTATGGCGTCGAGATTCGCGGTCATTTGACCCACCTCGGCCTCAACGTCATTCCGTTCGAGGATTGGTCGTACGTCGACGCCAATCCGTTCTTTGCCGCCAATCATTCGCGGATCGACGCGCTCGAGAAGTTCATGGATGCGCTGCGGAAATCCGGTGATTCATGCGGGGCGCGGATCGAAGTCGTCGCCTCGGGCGTTCCGGTCGGCTGGGGCGAGCCCGTCGACGACAAGCTCGACGCGGACATTGCGCACGCAATGATGAGCGTGAATGCCGTCAAGGGCGTCGAGATCGGCGCGGGGTTCGCGGCGGTCACGCAAAAAGGCACCGAGCATTCGGATGAAATGGCGCCGGAAGGATTCTTGTCGAATCACGCGGGCGGCATTCTCGGCGGCATTTCCACCGGACAGGACATCGTCGTCGCCATCGCCGTGAAGCCGACCTCGTCGATTCGTCTCGATCGCGCGTCGATCGACAAGAGCGGCGGGCCGGTCGTCGTCAACACGCATGGGCGCCACGATCCGTGCGTGGGCATCCGGGCGACGCCGATCGCCGAGGCGATGCTCGCGATCGTGCTGATCGATCATGCGTTGCGCCACCGCGCCCAGAATGCCGACGTTCGCGTGGAGACGCCGCGCGTTGCCGCCATGGCGCCGCCGGAGATCATCGCCGCGCGCAAGCGCGCAGCGTCGGCTGTCGACAATCCCGACCCGGACGAAGCCTAGGAGTCCGTGCGGATGATCGTGGCGTCCGCGCGGCCGCGTCCGAACGCGAGCTTCACGCTGTCTGCCGGCGCGACTTGCGCGGCGTCGAAGACGACCGTGCCGCCCGGCGTCGTGACGATCGCGTAACCGCGGGTCAGCACGGCCTCGGGGTTCAAATGCTCGAGGTTTTGCCCCAACGCAGCGAGCCGTGACGCATGGCGCGCAATGCATTCGCGCGCGCGCCGCCGCCAGCGATCGATAGCGAGCGCGACACGCGCCGACTGCGGGAGGGGTGCGCGCAATTCGCGGACCAGGCGTCCGCAAAGCGTCTCGACGGCGCGCTGCTCGTAGGCCAGCCGATGCCGCCAAACGCGGGCAAGTCGCTCGCGCAACGCAATCGCCCGCTCGCGCTGCCGCGCGAGATGGGCCGCCGGATGAATCAACCGACGCGATGCATGGTCGACGCGTTGCATGCGTGCCGATAGCGCTTGCGCGCCCGCGCGCTGCAGCCGTCTCGCGATCTGCTCGATTCGATGGGAAAGCGCGACGCCATCGGGCACCGCCAGCGCGGCCGCGGCGGTCGGCGTCGGCGCGCGCACGTCGGCCACGAAGTCGCAGATCGTGAAATCGGTCTCGTGCCCGACGCCCGAAATGATCGGCAACGAGGAGCGGAGAATGGCGCGGGCAAGCGCTTCCTCATTGAAAGGCCAGAGATCCTCGAACGAGCCGCCGCCGCGGCAGACGATCAGCACGTCGACCTCGCCGCGTGCATTTGCGCGACCGATTGCGGCGGCAAGCTCGCCCGCCGCCGCGTCGCCTTGGACCGACGCCGGATAGACGACGATCGGCACGGCTCGCCATCGTTTCGATAGCGTGGTCAATACGTCCGACAACGCGGCCGCTCGCGTCGACGTCACGACGCCGACGGCGCGCGGATACGTCGGTGGCCGCTTCTTGCGCACATCGTCAAACCATCCTGCCGCCTGCAAGCGTTCCTTCAACTTGACGAAGCGGTCGTACAGCGCGCCCAAGCCGGACAAGCGGATCGCGTCGACGTTGAGTTGAAATTCGCCTCGCGCCTCATAGATCGACGGCGTGGCGCGAACCTCGACGGCCAAACCGTTCGTGAGCTCGAATCCAACGCCTTGCGCTTTCGAGCGGAAGAACACACATTGGACTTGGGCGTTGGCGTCCTTCAGCTTGAAATAGAGGTGACCGGAAGAGGCGCGCTTGCAGTCGGAGATTTCGCCCCCGACCCACGCGAGACCCAACTGGCGTTCCAGGAGCATTCGCGCGGTCGCCACGAGCATTGAAACCGGCAAAACCGGCGGCCGCAGTTGCGTTTCGCGCGGCGCCGCACTCGGAAGCAATGGGTCATTTAGCATCGCTTACCACTCGATTCATCGCATCGTCATCGCAGTCGCAGCAACCGGTTTGTCCAGGACGCGAGGTTGTCTTGCAACTGTCACCTGTCGGTAATCTTCTGTCGGATTCGCCAGTAAGTCGCAGTGGTACTCACGTAGGCAACAATCTGCAACACATTGATCCGCCGACTCAAACGGACGACGCGATTTTGGGCATTGCAACATTTTCAGCGGCCCCTGCGTTACTTAGCGTTTCAATTTACAAGATATGCACACCGCCATCCACAGGAAATGTGGACAACGTCACCGCACGAGCGGTGGCGAACGCGCCGAAACCCTTGTCTGGCGCGGTTTTCCGAGGACCTCCCCGTTCTCCGTCGTAAGCGGCGATTCCGGTGAACATCCGCGTCCGAGTAGAATGGACTTCTCCAAAATTTGTTCATGAACAAACCGCGATGAATGCTGCACCGCCACATGGTTGTGACGGATCTGGCGACAATTCGATCGCGCTCGCGTCCGCCACTGATACGAACCCGCGCGGTCACCCCAAAAGCCCCCGCGAAACGGTCGCCGCGAATTTCTTGCGCACGATCATTGCGGAGGATAACCGCAGCGGAAAATACGGCGGACGCGTCGTGACGCGCTTTCCGCCGGAGCCGAACGGCTATTTGCATTTCGGCCACGCGAAATCGATCGTATTGAATTTCGGGCTCGCGGCCGAGAACGGCGGCGTTTGTCATCTGCGCTTCGACGACACGAATCCGCTCAAAGAGGACGTCGAATACGAGGATTCGATCGCGGAGGCCGTGCGCTGGCTCGGCTATGACTGGGGACCCCATCGCTATCACGCGTCGGACTACTACGATCAGCTCTATCGCTTCGCCGAATGGTTCATCGAGCACGGTCTCGCCTACGTCGACAGTCAAACGGCCGAGGAAATGCGCGCGACGCGCGGGACGCTGACCGAGCCGGGTCAGAACAGTCCGTATCGCGAGCGCGGCCCCGCCGAAAATCTCGCGCTCTTTCGGCGAATGCGCGCCGGCGAGTTTCCCGATGGCGCGCATGTGTTGCGGCTCAAGATCGACATGGGCAGTGCGAACATCAACCTGCGCGACCCTGCGATCTATCGGATCCGTCACGCCTGGCATCATCGAACCGGCGACAAGTGGTGCATCTATCCGCTCTACGATTTCACCCATTCGATCTCCGACGCGCTGGAGCGGATCACCCATTCGATCTGCACGCTCGAGTTCCAGGACCATCGTCCGCTCTACGACTGGATCATCGGGAAGCTGGCCGACGGCGGGGAGCTCGAGCGTCCGCTTCCGCAGCAGTACGAGTTCGCGCGGCTCAATTTCACCTACGTCGTGCTGTCGAAGCGTAAGCTGATCGAGCTCGTCGAGAAGAAGTTCGTCGATGGATGGGACGATCCCCGGATGCCGACGATCGTCGGCGCGCGCCGGCGCGGCTACACGCCGGAAGGATTCCGCGTCGCTGCCGAGCGCACTGGCGTATCGAAGTCGGATTCGTGGATCGACATCAGCATGCTGGAAGATGCGATGCGCGAGGATTTGAATGCGCACGCGCTCCGTCGCATCGCCGTGCTGGACCCCATGCGTCTTGTCATCGACAACTATCCGGAGGGCGCCGAAGAGGAGTGCTACGCGCCCAATCACCCGCAAAAGCCGGAGCTCGGCAAGCGCGTTCTGCCGTTCACGCGCGAGCTATGGATCGAGCGCGATGATTTCAACGAGCAACCGCCGAAAGGCTACTTTCGATTGGCGCCCGGCGCCGAGGTCCGCCTGCGCTACGCCTACATCATTCGCTGCACCCATGTGGACAAAGATGCGGAGGGCCACGTGACGGCGGTCCACTGCACGTACGACGCGGCGACGCGCAGCGGCACGCCCGGCGCCGATGCGCGCAAAGTGAAAGGCAATATCCACTGGCTGTCGTCCGCGCATGCGGTGACTGCGGAGGTTCGACTCTACGATCGCCTGTTCGCCGTGCCTTTTCCGGGCGCGCGCAATCCATGGGGCGCTCGCGAAGGCATGGTGGAGCCTGCGCATGCCGCCGTGGTCGCAGGCGATGACGAAGTGACGGCCGATGTTCCCGAGCGTGATTTCCTGGACGACTTGAATCCGCACTCGAAGCGCGTGATCACGGCGCGAGTCGAGCCGGCGCTCGTCGCCGCATTGCGCGAGGAACGCGTTCAGTTCGAGCGACATGGTTATTTCGTCGCCGATCTCCTCGATCACGACGCGCGCCATCCCATTTTCAACCGCACGGTGACGCTCAAGGATTCCTGGACCAAAACCGGTTGACTCAAAATGGGGCGAGCAGCCCGAGTACGCGAAGGTCCGCAGCGAGGCCCGAGAGAGTACATAGACCGTACGGCGAGCGCCGAGCGAGGACACGACAAAGTAATCGGGCTGCACAGCCAATTTTGAGGTGGAGTCTCCAATGAAAAGAATCGTCCTGTTCCTCGTTACCAATCTCGCGGTCGTGCTCGTGCTGTCGATCGTGCTGCGCCTGCTCGGGCTCGATCGCGTTGTCCAGGCGAACGGCATCAACGTCGGCTCACTGCTCGTGTTCTCGTTCGTTGTCGGCTTCGCGGGCTCGATCATTTCGCTGTTGATGTCGAAGACGATGGCGAAGTGGTCGACCGGCGCGCAAATCATCGATACGCCGCGCAACGAGGCCGAAGCGTGGCTCGTCGACACGGTCCGCAAGCTCGCGCAGCAAGCGGGCGTCGCCATGCCCGAAATCGCGATCTACGAAGGGGCTCCCAATGCATTCGCGACGGGTGCGTTCAAGAATTCGGCGTTGGTGGCCGTATCCACGGGCCTTTTGCAGTCGATGAACAAGCAAGAGGTCGAGGCGGTGCTCGGCCACGAGCTCTCCCACGTCGCAAACGGCGACATGGTGACGCTCGCGCTGATCCAGGGCGTCGTCAACACGTTCGTGATCTTTTTCGCCCGAGTCGCCGGCTATGTCATCGACCGCACGGTATTTCGCACCGAGCGTGGCATTGGCCCCGGGTACTACATCACCGTTTTCATCTGCGAGATCGTGTTCGGCATTCTCGCGTCGATCGTGGTCGCCTATTTTTCGCGCCGTCGCGAGTTTCGTGCGGACGCGGGATCCGCCAAGCTCCTAGGCTCGCCGCAGCCGATGGTCCAAGCGTTGACGCGTCTCGGAGGTCTGGAGGGCGGCGCGCTGCCGCCCTCGTTTCAGGCCTCGGGCATCACGGGGCAGCCCGGCGGACTGATGGCGCTTCTGGCGTCGCATCCCCCGATTGAAGAACGGATCGCCGCCCTTCAGGCTGCGCGCAGTTAGCGAGCGCGACGTGCAGTTCAAGATCGAAGTCCAGGATGATGCGGGCGTCTGGAGCGACGTGCGCGGCGACGACGGCAAGATTCTGATCTTCAACGACGAAGGCGCGGCGCGGGCGGCGCTCGCCGAGCGCTTCCCCGTGCTCGTGCAGATGGAGCGATACGCAGGCGGCAAGCGCACGCGCGTAATTCGCATTCTGGAAGACGACGATCCCTGGCGCTGAAGCCGAGATTCGCTGACATGCCGAGGCTATATCGTTTCGGCTCGGCTTCCGCGGCGCAGCAGCGCATACCAATCGAATTCGCGAGCGAGCATCATCGCCGTCGCGATCAGGCCGAAAGCCAGCAGCGATCCGTTAAACAATTCGCACGTTTTCGTCTTTTATGCGGGCGGAATCGCGCAAGAGCGGGCGGCCCGGTGGCGATCCGCGGACGCCAAACAAAACGGCCGGGACGCTTCACGTCGCCGGCCGCCGTGGAAAACCGGAGGAGCAGTTACTTGAGGTGATTCGATACGAGCTTGGTCATCTCGAACATCGACACCTTGCTCTTGCCGCCGAATACCGCACGGAGCTTGTCGTCGGCATTGATCAGTCGCTTGTTGACCGCATCCTGCAACCGATTCTTTTTGATGTAGTCCCAGATCTTCTTCGTGACTTCGGTGCGCGGCAACGGCGAGGTACCCACCACTGCGCCGAGCGTCGACGACGGTGTCATCGCTTTCATGAAAGCGGCATTCGGTTTACGCTTGGCGCCCGCTTTCTTGGGCGCGGACTTCTTGGCGGGAGCTTTCTTCGCCGGAGCTTTCTTTGCGGATTTTTTGGCGGCGGGTCTCTTTGCGGCCGGCTTTTTTGCTGCAGCCTTCTTCGCGGACTTCTTTGCACCTTTCTTGGCAGTAGCCATGGTTCTCCTTCCTGTCAGTTGAGACGGACAACGTTTTTCAATGTTCGAGGCTGAAGCGAACCCTCCTGTCAAGGGCATGCACGCTCCATCGGCGGCGACTATACCGCATTTTTACCTAGAGGGAAGTACTCGATCGAGGTAATTTTCAGAGCGAGCGCGACGTGTTGCGGCGAGCGTACGCGCGCAGGCGGCGATCGCGCGAGAATGTCGACTCGAGCGTCACGAACGCTATCTTTTCGAACGCTTCGCCGGCATCCTCGAAGTCCGTCATGAGACCTTTGTTTCGCGCCGCCGTCATCGCACCGCTGCTGTTCGCGGCCGGAGTCGCGGCATCCGCGGCAGATCGCGAGGCGAAGGTCTTCGACGCACATTTGCACTACAACGGCGAGGCGCGGACCCGTCTTTCACCCGCGCAGGTGCTTGCCAAGCTCGACCGAGCCGGCATCCGGGGGCGATCGCGACGAGCACCCCCAATGACGGGAGCCTCGAGCTCGCCCGGGCCGCGCAAGGGGGGATCCTGGCCGTCGTTCCATTCCTGCGTCCGTATCGGAGCGATGCCGATCGCGGGACGTGGTTCAACGACCCGGCGATCGCCGTGCTGATCGATGACGAGATCGCGCGGGAACCTCGCTATCGTGGAATCGGCGAGTTCCACATCCACGGCGCCGCCGACGCGACGGGCGCGGTGATGAAGCACATCATCGATGTGGCCGTCGTGCGCGATCTTTGGTTCCACGCGCACTGCGACGATGCAGCGCTCGAAACGATTTTCGCGCACGATCCGCGGGTCAAGGTCATCTGGGCCCATACGGGCTTTACGGCGCCGCCGCGCGGATCGCCGCTTATCTCGCACAGCATCCCACGCTGATGGCCGAGCTTTCATACCGCGGCGACGTCGCGGCGGGGGGCTGAAGGTCGCGGAGGCGTGGCGAGCGCTTCTGCTTCGCTATCCGGATCGCTTTTTGCTCGGGTCGGACACATGGACCGACGAGCGCTGGACCAACTATGAAAGCATCGTCGCGACCTATCGAAGCTGGCTCGCCGACATGCCGCCGAGGGTTGCATCGAAGATTCAATGGGACAACGGCGCGCGAATCTTCGGCCTGCCGCAGGTAAAATAACCGCCGTAACGCGCCTTCCAACGGCGCGCAACGACCTCTCGCCCGCGCACCGATGTCTTCCCTCGTCACCGATCCCGCGCAGCTTCGCGTCGATTATCAGCGAGCATCGCTCGACGAACGTGACGTCGATCGGGATCCGTTTCGCCAGTTCGCGCGCTGGTTCGAGGAGGCGGTGGCGGCACACGTGCCCGAACCGAACGCCATGACGCTTGCCACGGTGGGCGCTGACGGGCGCCCGGCCGCGCGCGTCGTGCTCCTGAAGGAGCTCGATGCACGGGGCTTGTGCTTTTATACCAACTACGAAAGCCGCAAGGGACGCGAGCTCGACGCCAATCCACTCGCCGCGCTCGTTTTTTTCTGGGTCGAGCTCGAGCGTCAAGTGCGCGTCGAAGGCGTGACCGAGCGCGTGGATGTCGCGCTGTCCGACGCGTATTTCGCGCTGCGTCCCCGTCTGTCGCGGCTTGGTGCGTGGGCATCGCCGCAAAGCGCTCCGATGGCGAGCCGGGCCGCGCTCGACGAGCGTTTCGCGGAGGTGACCGCGCGTTTTCCGGACGAACAAGCTGCCGTTCCGCGTCCAGCACACTGGGGGGGTTACCGTTTGTTGCCCGATTATTTCGAGTTCTGGCAGGGCCGTCACTCGCGCCTGCACGATCGCATCGCCTATCGCCGCGACGCCAACCGCTGGTCGATCGAGCGACTCGCGCCTTGAGCGCAGAAGGGCCGCCCCGAAGCGCGCGCGACGCGGCGCACGGCCGCGCGATGCCGCGCCGTCGGCTCTTGCCAGCACGTTTCCCCTCTGGGGCAGCGCAGCGGTGATCACCGCAAGCGTGGGGGTCCATCGTTGAGCGCCGAGGGGCTGCGACCGCCCCGGATGAGCGGACGCCGCCCGCGACGTCTGTCTGACTTTGGCGTATTGATCGGCCTGGGCGTTGCCAACCACGTTGTCCTGGCTGGATCGCGCATTGCGGTTTCGCTTGACGCCCTGGACCGCGGCGCGAATGCCGCCACCGTCGGACTGCTGCTCGCGCTCTATGCGGTGCTGCCGGCCTTATTCGCAATCCCGGCCGGACGGCTCGCCGATCGCATCGGCGTGCGCCGTCCGATGCTCGCCGGCTCTTGCGGTCTTGCAGTCGGTGCCGCGTTGCCGTCGCTGTTCCCCGGCTTGCCATCGCTCTTCGTCACTGCCGTGCTGATCGGCGTTTCGTTCATGATCTTCCAGGTCGGGGCCCAGTATGCGACCGGCGAAATGGGCGGACCCGCACGGCGCGTGCGCAACTTCGGGTTGCTCGCGCTCGGCTATTCGACGTCGTCGATCATGGGCCCGCTGCTCGTGGGATTAGGCATCGATCACGCCGGGTTTCGTACGACGTTCGCGCTGCTGGGATTGCTGCCGCTCATTCCAGTGTTCATGCTCGGGACCGATCGTCTCGCGTTGCCCGGTCCGCATCCGGCGCACAAAGTGTATCCGCTATCACGCGCGCTCGATCTCGTTGCGCACGGCGAGTTGCGCCGGGTGTTTGTCATCAATGGGCTGACCTCGATGGCATGGGAACTGCACACGATTTTCGTGCCGATCTACGGCAATTCAATCGGACTTTCGGCGTCGCTGATCGGCCTGATCCTTGCCGCGTTCGCGAGCGCGACGTTCACCGTTCGCTTGGCGATGCCGCTCATCGCGCGACGCCTGACCGAGCATCAGGTTTTGACGGCTGCGCTCTTCATCGCCGGCGCCGTATATATCGCGTTTCCATTTTCGCGCAACGTCGCGACGTTGATGACGCTGTCGTTCTGTCTCGGAATCGGCTTGGGCAGCGGTCAGCCGATGGTGATGGCGCTGTTACACAGTCATGCGCCGCCGGGCAGAATGGGCGAGGCCGCCGGCGTGCGCATGTCGTTGATCAATTCGATGGCCGTCGCCGTTCCGCTCGCCTTCGGCGCGTTCGGCAGCGCGTTCGGCCTGGCGCCGGTCTTGTGGTCGGTCGGCGTTTGCCTCACGACCGGCGGATGGTTGACGCGGCGCGCGTGAGCGCGCTCAAGCAGTCGCGCGGTTTTTCAAACGGTCGGCAAACGCTTTGCGGAACTTGACGACCTTCGGCGCCACGACGATTTGGCAATAGGGTTGCGAGCCGTTCCGTGCGAGATAATCTTGATGGTAGTTTTCCGCCGGATAGAACGTCGCGCGTGGCGCAATTTCGGTGACGATCGGATCGCGCCAGAGTTTCTGCGCAGTCAAATCGGCGATCACGGCTTCGGCGTCGGCGCGCTGCTCGGGCGTCTCGCAAAATATGACCGAGCGATATTGCGTCCCGACGTCATTGCCCTGGCGATCCTTGGTCGTCGGATCGTGAATGGTGAAAAACACCGTCAGTAGATCGCGAAAGCTCAGCACCGCCGGATCGAATGTGACCTTGACGACTTCAGCGTGACCGGTGCGCCCGCCGCAGACCGCCTCGTAGCTCGGATTTGCGTTGGACCCGCCGGCATAGCCCGACTCGACGCTCATCACGCCTTCGAGGCCGCGAAACACGGCGTCGAGGCACCAGAAGCATCCGCCGCCGAGAACGGCGATTGGTGGATTCGCGGGAGAGGGCGTCATGGCTAGTCTCCATTGTGGGAAAAGGGAAAGGAAGGATCGCGTGACGAACGGCGCGTTCGAGCACAACGTGGTGTCGCGACAACGATTCACAAGCTTACGCCGAGCCCGCCTGCCGCGTTCCGTTCTGCGATAATCGCCGCCGGTTCGACCTCGGCCGCCGTCCCGCGGTCGCGTCACGCCTGCCCATCCGTTTGCGAAAGCCGCCTTGAATCCGTTTCGATTTATCTGGCGCGTCGCGATGCGGATGCGCGATATCGGCCTCACGCGTACCGCCAGCAGCCTCTCGTTTACGACGCTCCTTGCGATCGTGCCGATGGCGACCGTCGCACTGGCCTTCGTTGCGCGCTTTCCGATCTTCGAGCAATGGTTCGCCGCGCTCGAGGGTTTCGTCTTCAAGAACATGTTGCCGAGCAGTACCGCGACAGTCGTCCATGAATACGTGTTGGGATTCGCCGAACAGGCTGCGCGACTGACCGGCATCTCGATCGCGCTGATCGCCGTCACCGCGGGACTCGCGATTTCGACCGTCGAGCGCGAGATCAACCTGATTTGGGGCATTCGACGCCGCCGGCCGCTGGCGCGCCGGGCGGTCGTCTATGTGATCGGGCTGACCGCGGGACCGGTGCTCCTCGGGGCGAGCATCTCGCTCACCACTTGGCTGATCGGCGAGTCGCTCGCCGTCGTGCCGATTCGAAAAACGCAAAGCGACGTGATCTTGCGCACGCTGCCGTTCGTTTTCGGAACGGCGGGCCTTACGCTCCTCTACAAGGCCGTGCCGGCGCGCTACGTCGGTTGGTGGCCCGCGCTGGTCGGGGGCGTGACGTGCGGCCTCGCGCTCGAGGCGGCGAAGTACGGTTTCGCGTGGTATCTGACTTGGGTGAACACGTACCAGGTAATCTACGGCGCACTGGCGGCGCTCCCCGTATTCCTGCTTTGGATCCATCTCTGCTGGGTGATCGTCCTGTCGGGGGCCGCCATCAGCGCGACCGCCGCCGAGCTCCGGCCGCAGCGACGCGAGAACGGTGAGCGCCGTGCGCGCCGCGCGGAAGCGTAAAGACTTTGTTGTTCGAAGGTTCGAGGCACGCTACAGTGCAAAAATTTTAGACGGAGAGCGAACCCGTGTGGTCAATGATTCAAGCAGCCGGCTGGCCGATTTGGCCGCTCATCGTCGCGTCGATCGTCGCGCTGGCGCTGATCTTCGAACGGCTTTATTCGTTGCGGCAGAGCATCGTCGCGCCGGCGGGGCTTGTCGATCGCATCCTGACCGAATATCGCAACCACGGCGCAACGCCCGATTTGTTGGCGAAGACCGCGAAGCACGGTCCGCTCGGACGCATCCTCGCGGCGGGGCTTGCCAACGTGAAGAGTCCCCGTCCCGTGATGAAGGAAGCGATCGAGGAGGTCGGTCGGGTCGTCACGCACGATCTCGAGCGCTTTTTGACGACGCTCGGCACGATCGCCGCGATGTCTCCGTTGCTCGGGCTTTTCGGGACCGTCATCGGCATGATCGAGATCTTCGGATCGCAGACGGCGGCGAGCTCGAATCCGATCCAGCTTGCCCAGGGCATCTCGATCGCGCTCTACAACACCGCGATGGGACTGATCGTCGCGATCCCGAGCATGATCTTCTATCGGCATTTCCGTGCGAAGGTCGATGCGCTGGTGGTCGAGATGGAGCAGCAGGCGATCAAGCTCGTCGACTTCGCCCACGACGAGCGCAGTTGATCGGTGATCTAGCATGAATCTGCGCGGCATGCGATCACGGGACGATCCCGAGATCAACTTCATTCCGTTGATCGACGTCTTGCTCGTCATCCTGATCTTTTTGATGGTGACCACCACGTACCAGCGCGTCTCGGAGCTGCAGATCACGCTCCCCGAGGCGGACGCCGAAGCGGCGAAGCAGCGTCCACGCGAGGTGAACGTCGGCGTCGATGCGCAGGGACGTTACGTCATCGATAAGACCGTGTTCAACTTCACCACGGCGAACGCGCTCGCCGACATGCTGCGCAAGGCTGCGGGCGACGCCAAGGATCCCGTCGTCATCATCAATGCCGATGCGCAAGCGACGCATCAATCGGTGGTCCGCGTCATGGAAGCCGCACGGATCGCCGGACTGTTGCACATCACGTTCGCGACGCAGTCGTCCAGCACGAAGTGACGGTCGGCGCGCACGCAAAGCGCCATGGGTTTCGAGATCGTCTGATTGCCGCGTGGTACGCGCCGAGGAAGACGCTGCTCGCGTGGACGCTGTGGCCGCTGTCACTCGTTTTTCGCGCCGCCGTCGCGCTGCGGCGCACGCTCTATCGAATCGGCCTCCTGCGCACCCATCTATTGCAGATTCCGGTGATCGTGGTCGGCAACGTGACGGTCGGCGGCGCCGGCAAGACGCCGCTCGCGCTGGCGCTGGCGCGCGCTCTCACCGAACGCGGCTGCCGTCCCGGCATCGTCAGCCGAGGTTACGGCGGCAGCAATGTCTCGCCGCGCGCCGTCGCGACCGGTGACGATTCCCGCGTAGTCGGCGACGAGCCATTGCTCTATGCCAAGGCCGCCATCCCCGTATGGATCGGACATCGCCGCGCCGCGGCGGCGGAGGCGCTCGTTGCCGCGAATCGGCAGGTCGACGTCGTCATCGCCGATGATGGGTTGCAGCACTATGCGCTTGCCCGAACGCTCGAGATCGTCGTGCTCGACGCGGCGCGCGAGCTTGGCAACGGACTCATGCTGCCGGCAGGGCCGCTGCGCGAACCGCCGGCGCGCTTGAACGAAGCCGGCGCGATCGTACGCCTGGTGTCCCGCGACGATGCACATCCGGCGCGCGGCGGCCATGCCACGCGAATGTGGCTCGAGACGTTGCCGTGGCGAAATGTTGCACGCAGCGATCTGACGCCGCCGTTCGACGATTGGCGGGCAGGTGGCGTTCACGCCGTCGCGGGAATCGCGCATCCGGAGCGCTTTTTCGCATTGGTAAGCAAGCTAGGCATTGACGCGCAATGCCATCCATTCGCCGATCATCATCATTTCGTGCGCGAAGACCTCTCTTTCCCGGATGCCCGCGCCATCCTGATGACCGAGAAGGACGCGGTAAAATGCGTTGCGCTCGCCGACGAACGATTCTGGTATCTGCCGGTGCGCGCGCATCTCGATCCCGCGCTCGTCGATCTCGTCCTCGAAAGAATCCATGGATACCAAGCTCCTTGAGATGCTCGTCTGCCCGGTGACCAAAGGGCCGCTCACCTACGATCGCGACAAGGAGGAGCTGATCTCGAAGACCGCGCGGCTCGCCTATCCGATCCGCGACGGGATTCCGGTCATGCTGGAAGAGGAAGCGCGGAAGCTCTCGCCGGAGGAGTACGACGAGTTGTCGAAATGAGGATGGAAGGGCGCCGGCGGACGGCGGATCATTCGGCCGGTTAGCCGTCATGTTCACCGCTCTCATCCCGGCGCGTTGGGCCTCGACGCGGCTCCCCGGAAAACCGCTCGCCGATATCTGCGGCAAGCCAATGGTGGTGCGTGTCGCAGAGCGGGCGGTCGCGAGCGGGGCCGCGCGCGTCGTCGTTGCGACCGACGATCGCCGCATCGTCGAAGCCGTCGCCGCGCATGGGATCGCGGCGGTGTTGACGCGGTCCGATCATCCGACCGGGACCGATCGCCTGGCCGAGGCGGCGCTGCAGCTGCAGCTGGCGCCGGAGGATATCGTCGTCAACGTGCAAGGCGACGAGCCGCTCCTCGAATCGGCGTTGATCCGGCGCATCGCAGATTTGTTGGCGAATTCGCCCGACGCGTCGATCGCGACCGCGTGCCATCCAATCACCGATTTGGCGGAAGCGTTCAATCCGAATATCGTCAAGGTGGCGCTCGACCATCGCAATTTCGCGTTGTATTTCAGCCGCGCGACGATTCCCTGGGCGCGCGATGCCTTCGGCCGCGCGGTGCGAGCCTTGCCATCCGAGCTTCCGCTGTATCGGCACTATGGCTTGTACGCGTATCGCGTCGACTTTCTGACGCAGTATCCGAGCCTTGCGAGCGCGCCGATCGAGCGGTTCGAGGTGCTCGAGCAGTTGCGGGCACTCTGGCACGGGTACAAGATCGTCGTCGAAATCACGAAGGGCACGCCGGCACCGGGCGTTGATACCCCGGCCGATCTGGAGCAGGCACGCGCGGTGTATGCCCGGCACGCCGATAATGCGAACCATTGACCCTCGACCTCCCATCATGCGATTGATACTGCTCGGGCCGCCCGGTGCCGGAAAGGGCACGCAGGCTGGATTCATCACCAGCGCGTTCGGCATCCCGCAGATCTCGACGGGCGACATGCTGCGCGCCGCGGTGAAAGCGGGAACGCCGCTTGGGCTGGCAGCCAAGGGCGTGATGGACAGCGGGTGTCTCGTCTCCGACGACATCATCATCGCGCTCGTCAGGGAGCGATTGAAGGCGCCCGATTGCGCGAACGGTTACCTGTTCGACGGTTTCCCGCGCACGATTCCGCAGGCCGACGCGATGAAGGACGCCGACGTGCCGATCGAATACGTGCTCGAGATCGACGTCCCCGACCAGGCGATCATCGAGCGGATGAGCGGACGCCGCGTGCATTTGGCGTCGGGTCGCACGTATCACGTCAAATACAATCCGCCGAAGGTCCCGGGCAAAGACGATGTGACCGGTGAGGATCTGATCCAGCGCGACGACGACAAGGAGGAAACCGTGCGCAAGCGCCTTGCCGTCTATCACGAGCAGACCGAGCCGCTCATCGCCTATTACGTGAAGTGGTCCGCCACCGGCAACCCGCGCGCGCCAAAGTACGTGAGCGTGAACGGTGTCGGCAATGTCGACCAAGTTCGCACGGCGTGTATTGCCGCTTTGCAGAGCTAGGACCGCGATATGACGAAGCGCAACGCTTTTTACGCGCAATCGGGCGGCGTGACCGCGGTCATCAACGCGAGCGCGGCGGCGGTGATCGAGACGGCGCGTCAGCACAAATCGAGAATCGGCAAGGTCTACGCGGGCCGCAACGGCATCATCGGCGCGCTGACGGAGGACTTGATCGACACGAGCAAGGATTCCGCACGGGCGATCGCGGCGCTGCTGCACACGCCCGCAGGCGCATTCGGATCGTGCCGTTACAAGCTCAAGAGTCTCGCCGAAAGCCGCGCGCAATACGAGCGCCTGATCGCAGTGTTCAAGGCGCACGACATCGGCTACTTTTTCTACAACGGCGGCAACGATTCGGCGGACACCTGTCTCAAGGTTTCACAATTATCGGAGACGCTCGGCTATCCGGTGATCGCCGTGCACGTACCGAAGACCGTCGACAACGATCTCGCCGTCACCGATAACTGCCCCGGCTTCGGCTCGGTGGCGAAATACGTTGCGACGTCGATGCGCGAGGCGGCATTCGACGTCGCCTCGATGGCGAAGACCTCGACCAAGGCGTTCGTGCTGGAGGTCATGGGCCGGCACGCCGGTTGGATTACCGCCGCGGTCGGCATGGCCGAAGATGCCGAGACGCCGCTGCCGCTCGTGCTGTTGTTTCCCGAGATTCCGTTCGACGAAGCGAAATTCCTGGCGGTCGTCGAGAAGAAAACGCGGGACTTCGGCTATTGCTGCATCGGCGTTTCGGAAGGTCTCAAGAGCGCGGATGGCAAGTTAATGGCGGAAGCCGGGACCAAGGATGCGTTTGGCCATGCGCAGTTGGGCGGCGTCGGACCGCTGATCGCCAACATCGTCAAAGAGAAGCTCAAGTACAAGTACCACTGGGCGGTCGCCGATTATCTGCAGCGTGCGGCGCGCCATCTCGCCTCGAAGACCGATCTCGAGCAGTCGTACGCCGTCGGCAAGGCCGCCGTTGAATTTGCGCTGGCGGGCAAGAACGCGGTGATGCCGGCCATCGTGCGCGTCGCGGACCGGCCCTATCGGTGGAAAATCGCCGAGGCGCCGCTCACGGAAGTTGCGAACCGGGAAAAGATGCTGCCGCGCAATTTCATCGCGAGCGACGGATTCGGCATCACCGCCAAAGCTCGCGCCTATCTCGCCCCGCTCATCAAGGGTGAGGCGCCGCCGCCGTTCAAGGACGGCCTGCCGCGCTACATCCGCTTGAAGAACATCGCGGTACCGAAGAAGCTCGCCGTGCCCTTCGAAGTTTGACGCACGTCGAGCCGGCGGTCGTACGAGTTGCACTCGGCTCGACTCGAGGACGCGCGGGCTGGCAAAATAGCGCGTTTTTCCGCCAGCGCACCGCACGAAGGCGCGGCGTTCAAATTCACCGCCACTTGTTTGGGAGAAAGCCATGTCCACCGGTCTGATCTTCGCGCTTGGCTGCGCGATTGTGGCCATCGTCTTCGGCATCATCTGGATCAATCAGGTCCTCGCGAACCCGGCCGGCAACGCCCGCATGCAGGAGATCGCCGCGGCGATTCAAGCGGGCGCCAAGGCGTACCTGAATCGCCAGTACACGACGATCGGCATCGTCGGCGTGATTCTGTTCATCGTCATCGGCGTCTTTCTCGGTTGGGATACGGCGATTGGCTTTGCCGTGGGCGCGGTCCTTTCGGGCTTGACCGGTTACATCGGCATGAACGTATCGGTCCGCTCGAACGTGCGCACCGCCGAAGCCGCGCGTAGCGGATTGAACGAAGCGCTATCGATTGCGTTTCGCGGCGGCGCGATCACCGGCATGTTGGTCGTCGGCCTGGGCTTGCTCGGCGTCGCGGGCTTCTATTGGTTCTTGATCGGATCCGCGCAATACGCGCCGAACCTGATGACAGAAGGTCTGCACCACGCGATCCAGCCGCTCGTCGGATTGGCGTTCGGTGGCTCGCTGATCTCGATCTTCGCGCGGCTGGGCGGCGGCATCTTCACCAAAGGCGCCGACGTCGGCGCGGATCTGGTCGGTAAGGTCGAGGCCGGGATTCCCGAGGACGATCCCCGCAATCCCGCGGTGATCGCGGATAACGTCGGCGACAACGTCGGCGACTGCGCCGGCATGGCGGCCGATTTGTTCGAGACGTACGCGGTCACGATCATCGCAACGATGCTGCTCGGATCGCTGCTGTTCAAGTCGATGGCCGAAGCGGCCGTCATCTATCCGCTGGTGCTCGGCGGCTGGTCGATTCTCGCATCGATCATCGGCTGCTATTTCGTGAAGGCGACGCCGGGCGGCAAGATCATGAACGCGCTGTACAAGGGTCTGATCGTCGCCGGCCTTGTGTCGGCGGTCGGCTTCTGGTTCATCACCAGTTGGCTGATGGGCGGCATTGCGGCCGGCAACCCGCTACTCGCGACGTGGCGATTATGGTGCGCGGGTCTCGTCGGCCTTGCGCTCACCGCGGCGATGGTCGTCATCACCGAGTACTACACCGCGACGGAATTCAGTCCGGTGCGCCACGTGGCGCAGGCTTCGACGACGGGCCATGCGACCAACATCATCGCGGGGATCGGCGTATCGATGAAAGCGACGGCGTGGCCGGTGCTCTCCGTGTGCGTCGCGATTTTCCTGTCGTTCTGGCTCGCGGGTCTCTACGGAATCGCGATCGCCGCGACGGCGATGCTGTCGATGGCCGGCATCATCGTTGCGCTCGACGCATACGGTCCGATCACGGACAACGCCGGCGGCATCGCGGAAATGGCCGATCTGCCCGAATCGGTACGCGCGATCACCGATCCGCTCGATGCGGTCGGCAACACGACCAAGGCGGTCACGAAGGGTTACGCGATCGGCTCCGCGGGCCTTGCTGCGCTCGTCCTCTTCGCCGACTACACGCATGCGCTCGAAACGTCGAATCTCGCCACGAACTTCGACTTGTCGAATCACATGGTGATCATCGGCCTGTTCATCGGCGGTTTGATTCCATTTCTGTTCGGGTCGATGGCGATGGAAGCGGTCGGTCGCGCCGCCGGCGCGGTCGTCATCGAAGTGCGCCGGCAGTTCAAGGAGATCAAAGGCATCATGGAAGGGAGGGCGAAGCCCGAATACGGCGTCGCCGTCGACATGCTGACCAAGGCGGCGATCAAGGAAATGATCGTGCCGTCGCTACTTCCCGTGCTCGTTCCCGTGGTCGTCGGTCTTCTGCTCGGACCGCAAGCATTGGGCGGCCTGCTGATGGGAACGATCGTCACCGGATTGTTCGTCGCGATTTCCATGACCACCGGCGGCGGCGCATGGGACAACGCGAAGAAATACATCGAAGATGGGCATCACGGCGGCAAAGGATCGGATGCGCACAAAGCCGCAGTGACCGGCGATACCGTCGGCGATCCCTACAAGGACACCGCGGGCCCGGCGGTCAATCCGCTGATCAAGATCATCAACATCGTCGCGCTGATGATCGTGCCGCTGCTCGGCACGTGGTCGCTCGGCAAGACGATGACGACTGCGACGCCGATCGCCCCTACGATTCCGATATCCGCACCCGCGGCGCCGGCGCCCGCTGCTTCGCCGGCCGCGACCGCGCCTGCGGAACCGGCCAAGAAGTAGCTCGCGGATCGGCGCGACGAGACAGGGGCGGCCGAATCGCTGCCCTTTTTGTGCGCCTCGATCAGTTGCATTCGAGTCTCCTGTGGTGGTTTGTTCAATCGTTGTCGGCGTGGAGTCCACGCTCGTGCGGTTGGTCGACCGCTGCCGTCAGTGCTTACAATCGGGCTGGCATGGATCTCTCGCGCCACTCGTCGATCGCGGCACGCTTCAGCTACGCGCTCATTGCCGGGCTGTGGGTCTGCGCGGCGTGTGCGCAAGAGCGCGCGCCCGAGCACCCGTCGGGTTGGACGGATAAGCGGCCCGTCGAAAGTCGTCATTTCATGGTGGCCGCGGCGAATCCACTCGCGGTCGATGCCGGCTATCGCGTGTTGCGCGCCGGCGGGTCTGCCGTCGATGCGGCGATCGCGGTGCAGCTGGTGCTCGGATTGACGGAACCGCAATCGTCGGGCCTGGGGGGCGGTGCCTTCCTGCTCGCGCACGATGCGAGGACGCACAGGTTGTTTGCGTATGACGGACGGGAAACCGCGCCGGCCGCCGCGACGCCTGAGCGCTTTCTCGATAAGCACGGCAAGCCGCTCGCATTCATCGACGCCGTCGTCGGAGGACGCTCGGTCGGCGTGCCGGGCGTCCTTCGATTGCTCGAGGCTGCGCATCGCCGGCATGGCCGGCTCGCGTGGGCGGCGTTGTTCGCGCCGGCAATCGCGCTCGCGGAACGCGGATTTCCCGTCTCGCCGCGCTTGCACGCGCTGATTGCGGCCGAGAGCCATTTTCAGGACCGCGCAAAAGCTTACTTTCTCGATCCGGCCGGCAAGCCGCTCGCGGCCGGGACGATCCTGCGAAATCCTGCCTATGCGGCGACGCTTCGCCGAGTCGCACACGACGGGGCGCGCGCGTTTTACGCCGGAGCGATTGCACAGGACATCGTCGCTACCGTGCACGCGCATCCGACGAATCCGGGCGACATCACGCTCGCCGATCTCGCCAACTATCGCGTCGTCGTTCGCGAGCCGGTCTGCGATACGTATCGGCGCTACCGCGTCTGCGGCATGCCGTTGCCGTCGTCGGGCGGTCTCACCGTATTGCAAATGCTGAAGATACTCGAGCCTTACGACGTGACGGCGATGGGCCCCACCACGTTTTGGAGCACGCATTTTTTTAGCGAGGCCGGGCGGCTCGCGTATGCCGATCGCGGCGTCTACGAGGCGGACCCCGCGTTCTATACACCGCCAACCGGGCTTCTCGACGATCGTTATCTGCGTGCCCGATCGGCGCTGATCACGACGGCAGGTTCGCTCGGGCGCGCGGCGGCGGGTACGCCGCCCGAACGCGGCGAATCGGCGCATAAGATCGCCTGGGGCGAGGATGCGGCGCTCGAATTTCCGTCGACGTCGCATATTTCCGTGGTCGATCGACAAGGCAATGCGGTTGCGATGACGACGACGATCGAATTTGCGTTCGGCAGCAAGCTGATGACGAAAAGCGGCTTCCTGTTGAACAACGAGCTCACCGATTTCTCGTTCGTTCCATTCGAGGACGGTAAACCGGTTGCGAATCGCGTCGAAGCGGGCAAACGCCCGCGCTCCTCTTTGGCGCCGACGGTCGTGTACGACAGCGCGGGACGCGTTTACATGATCGCTGGTTCGCCCGGCGGCAGCGCGATCATCAACTATGTCGCGAAGACGCTCGTCGGCGTTCTGGATTGGCACCTCGATCCGCAGGCGGCGATTGCGCTGCCCAACGTCGGCAGCCGTAACGGTCCAACGGAGCTCGAGGCCAACACGCGGGCCGTCGCGCTGGCGGACAAGCTTCGCGCGCTGGGCCATGAGGTTCGTATCACCGACGAGACGAGCGGACTGCAGGCCATTGTCCGGACAAAGAGGGGATGGATCGGCGGCGCCGATCCGCGCCGCGAAGGCATCGTCAAGGGTGATTGATTGATCCCGCCCACCGTGCAGCGCGTCGGAAGCTCGGTTCGCGAAGCCTTCCGTTTTCATCTCGCGGCCTTGCCGTCCGCCGATTTGCGGCTGCGTTTCGGAACGCCGCTCACGCCCGCGGCAATCGGCGCATATGTCGACCGCATCGACTTCGCGCTCGATGCGGTGTTCGCTGTCTACGACGAGCGCCTCGCCATCATCGGGGCAGCGCACGTAGCCTTCTTCGAGGATGCAGCGGAGCTGGGCGTTTCGGTGGCGCCGGGCCACCGTGGCCAAGGAATCGGATCGGCGCTCGTCGTTCGCGCGAGCGAGCACGCTCGCAATCGCCGCACGATGCGGCTCTACATGCACTGTCTCGCCGAGAATGCCGCGATGATGTCGATCTCCCGGCGGGCCGGCATGTCGATCGTGATCAGCGCAGGCGAGGCGGACGCGCATCTTGCGTTGCCGCCCGCGAGTCCGGCATCGGTCACGCGCGAGTATTTCACCGATCAGCTCGCATTGATCGACTTCGCGCAGAAGTCGCACGTCGACGCGCTGCGCCGCGCAGCGGATGCCGCACGGAAATCGTGACGGCCGAAACCTCCAGGTTGCCCAAAATCGTCGTCGTCGGCGGCGGCGCGGGCGGGTTGCCGCTTGCGTGCGCGCTCGGCGACAAGCTTGGGCGAAAACACCGCGCGGAAATCACGCTCGTCGACCGCTTCGAGACGCATGTCTGGAAGCCGCTGCTGCACGAGGTCGCAGCGGGACGCATGGACGTCGACATGCACGGCGTCGACTATCTGACCCTCGCGCACTGGCATCGCTTCCGCTTTCGTCAAGGTGAAATCACGGGCCTAGACCGCGCGCGGCGCGAGCTCAAGCTCTCGGCCGTAAAGTTCGACAACGGCGACGAGATATTGCCCCCGCGCACGTTGACCTACGACACGCTGATCGTATGCGTGGGCAGCGTCAGCAACGATTTCGGCGTTCGCGGCGTCGCCGAACACGCAATCGCGCTGGATACGCCCGTCGATGCCGAACGTTTCCATCGCCTGTTGTTGGCCGTCTGCGTGCGCGCGGACTCGCGCGCCGCGAACGACGGATCGCCGGTCGTCGATATCGTGATCATCGGCGGCGGCGCAACCGGTGTCGAGCTCGCCGCCGAAATCAGGCAAACGACACGCGCGCATGCCGGATATGGGCTCGATCACCTCGACACCGCGAACGACATCCGCTTGACGCTGCTCGAAGCGGCGCCGCGAATTCTCCCGCAGCTCTCGGAGAGGATCGCCGTTGCCGCGACGGAGCTGCTCGAGCGCTTGCACATCGATGTTCGATCCGGCGAGCCGGTCGCCGAAGTGACGAGCGAGGGCGTGCGCACCGGCACCGGCCGGTTCTTTCGCGCGGATCTCGTCGTCTGGGCGGCCGGCATCAAGGCGCCTGCATGGCTCGCGCATTTCGACGGATTGGAGGTCAATCGCAACAATCAGCTCGTCGTGACGCCGACGCTGCAGACCACGCGCGATCCTGATATTTTCGCGTTCGGCGATTGTGCCGCGTGCCCGCGAATCGAGCCCGAGCATACCGCCCTGTGGGTCCCCCCGCGCGCGCAGGCCGCGCATCAGCAGGCGACGATGCTGGTGAAATCGATCTACGCGCGGATCGAAGGAAAAACGCTGCCGCGGTTCCGCTTCCGCGATCACGGATCGCTCGTGTCGCTCGGCGAGCTTTCAGCCGTCGGTAACCTGATGGGCCGGCTGATCGGTGGCAACATGGTGATCCAGGGACTGATCGCGCGCGTCATGTACGCTTCGCTCTACAAGCTTCATCAAATCTCGATCTACGGCTATCTGCGCGTCGCACTCGACACGATCGGTCGGTTCCTGCGCCGGGGTCTCGAGCCGCGCGTCAAGCTGCACTGAGGCGCCGTGCCCTTCGCCGACGTATTCTCCGCCGCGGTTCTCTTGTTCCTCGTCATCGATCCGTTCGGCAACGTGCCGATCGTGATTGCGGCGCTCGCCAACGTGCCGGCTACCCGGCGGATGCGCGTCGTGCTGCGCGAATGCCTTATCGCGTACGTCGTGCTGCTCGCCTTCATGCTGGGCGGGCGGATGTTCCTCCAATGGCTGCAGCTTTCCGAGGTTTCCCTTGCGATCGCCGGCGGCATCATCCTGTTCCTGATCGCGCTGCGGATGGTGTTTCGCCATCCGGAGGGCGTGTTCGGCGATCGTCCGGGGGCTGAGCCGTTCATCGTGCCGTTGGCCGTGCCGTCGATCGCCGGACCTTCGGCGCTCGCCACGGTCATGCTCCTGGCCTCGCGCGATCCGACTCGGCTGCCGGCATGGATCGCCGCGCTCACCGCTGCGATGCTGGTCGCGAGTGCCGTGATGCTCGGCGCCCATCGGCTGCAACGCGCATTGGGCGAGCGCGGCATGATCGCCGTCGAGCGGCTGATGGGCCTCGTGTTGACCGCCATTGCCGTGCAGATGCTGCTCGACGGCGTGCGGACGTTCGTTGCGCAGATTGGCCGATAAGCGGAACGCCTCAGCGGATATTTCGATCCGCGAAGCTGCGGCGCGCCGGTGTGCGATGATCGGCGGAACAAATCGGCATGAGCGCTGTTGGCAAGTCCATTGAACCAACTTGGAATATGTTCCCCCTTTGGAGGTTGTAAAAGAACGCTACAACGGCGCGGCTATCGCGTTGCATTGGCTCACCGCCGCGCTGATCGTCGTCAACCTGGCGCTGGGGTTATCGATGGTTCCGCTGCCGATTTCCCCGCGCAAGCTGCAATGGTATCTATGGCACAAGAGTATTGGCACCACGATATTCCTGCTCACGTGCGCCCGGCTCGCCTGGCGCTGGTATCGGCCCGCCCCACCGCCGGTCGCGATGGTGCCGTGGCAGCGCCGTAGCGCCGCCGCCGCCCACGCGTTGCTGTACGTGCTCATGTTGCTGGTTCCGCTTTCCGGATGGCTCTATAGCTCCGCGACGGGCGTGCAGGTCGTCTACCTGGGCCTTTTTCCGCTCCCCGATCTGGTCGCCAAGAACAAGTCACTGGCCGGGGCGCTCCTCGTGACGCATCTGACATTGAACTTTGCGCTGTTCGTATTGATCTGTGTCCATGTCGCTGCCGCGCTCAAGCATCACTTTGCCGATCGCGACACCGTGCTGACGAGGATGCTGCCTATGCTGCGGCCGAAAGGAATGCTCGATTGAGTGCGTGGCCGAGCGCGCTGCTGATACCGCTCCTTGTCCTGCCGTTCGCCGCGCCAGTCCGGGCCGACGGCGTGCTCGTCGACAAGAGCGAGATCCGCTTCGTGACCAAGCAGATGGGCGTCAATTTCGAGGGACGGTTTCGCAAGTGGCGAGCGAATGTCGTATTCCTGCCCAACGACCTTGCCAAGTCGAAGGCGGAATTCGACATCGACCTCGGGAGCATCGATCTCGAAAGCGACGATTCGGAAAGCGAAGTGAAAGGGCCGCTATGGTTCGACATGGCGAAGTTTCCGGTCGCGCATTTCGCGTCCACGTCGCTGAAGAGCGCGGGCGGCGACAAAGTCGAGATCGCCGGTCCGCTCACGATGAAAGGCGTCACCAAGGGCGTCGTCGTTCCGGTTGTCTTCAAGAAGGACGCATCCGGCAATCAGGTGGCCGAAGGCACATTCAGCGTCAAGCGGCTCGATTACGGTATCGGCCTCGGACTGTGGTCCGATACCCAAACCGTCGCGAACGACGTCGTCGTGAAAGTCCGCATGGTGCTGCCCGCAGCGAAATGAGCGACCGCGTATTGCGGCGCTGATTTAGAGTTCCATTCTGAAGGGAGGAGAAACCATGTCAGCTCGTGTTTTCGTTGGCACATTCATGGCTGTTGCGATGGCGGGTCCCGCGATGGCAGCGGAAGAAGCGTTCGTCATCGAGCCGGTCCATTCGCAGCCGCAGTGGGAAACGCGGCATATCGGCATGTCGCCGCAGCGGGGCAGCTTCGGCAAGGCGACGGGCAAGGTGACGCTCGATCGGGAGGCGAAAAAGGGCAGCATCGACATGACGATCGACGCGACGTCAATTCGGACCTTCGACGGCCGGCTCGACGCCATCGTCAAAGGGGACCGATTTTTCAACGTGGAGAAATTCCCGACGATTACATTCAAGTCGGACAAGTTCACGTTCGACGGCGATCGCGTGGTTGGCGTCGACGGGGATCTCACCATGATCGGCGTCACCAAGCCGGTCAGCTTCAAGGTCGTGAACTTCGCCTGCGCCGAGAATCCGTTCAACAAGAAGCCGATGTGCGGCGCCGAGGCCGCGGCGACGATCAAGCGCTCCGACTGGGGTATGAACAACGGCCTCAACATCAGCAATCCGGGCGACGAGATCAAGCTACTGATCCCGATCGAGGCGTATCGCGAGACCGCTCCGTGACGTGATCTGCTTATCGCCTTGGGAGAGAAACATCGAATGAGCGTAATCGACTCGAAGGTGATCAATATCGATGAACTGAAGCTCGAGCATTTCGCCAAGGGCGACACGTTCGAGTGCAATGCCGTACGCATCGGCCCTCTGCTCGGCGCCAAGGACCTCGGCTACTCCTATGACGTCGTTCCGGCCGGGAGGCGCTCGTGTCCGTTCCACAGCCATCGCGGAGAAGAGGAAATGTTCTTCATCGTCAAAGGCGAGGGCACGCTGCGTTACGGCGCCGAGACGCGAAGGATTCGCGCCGGCGACGTCATCTGCTGCCCGACCGGCGGCCCCGAGACGGCGCATCAGATCGTCAACGACTCGAGTGCCGATCTCGCCTACTTGTCGATCAGCACGATGATGCCGGTCGAAGTCTGCGAATATCCGGATTCGAAAAAAATCGGCGCATTCGGCAGCGGATTTCGCCATATGACGCGCGCCGATCACCACTTGGATTATTGGACGGATGAGGTGCCAAAGTGAGGACCAGCCGGCTCACTCTGACGGCGCGCTGGATTCGCAGCAATCGCGGCTTGATCATTTTTATCCTGCTCTTCGGCCTGTTCCGCACGGCCGTCGCCGATTGGAATCCGATTCCGTCAGGTTCGATGCGACCAACGCTGCTGGAAGGCGATGTCGTCTTCGTCAACCGGCTTGCGTTCAATCTCAAGGTGCCGTTGACGAACGTCGTCGTTGCGCGGCTCGGCGAGCCCCGACGCGGTGACGTCGTCACGTTCTTCTCGCCGCGGGACGGGACCCGCTTGATCAAACGTCTGGTCGCCGTTCCGGGCGATACCGTCGAAATGCGCAACAAGATTCTGATCGTGAACGGGCGCCCTGCAACCTACGCGCCGATCGGAACGGCGCCGGAAGAGCTTGCCCCCGGCATCGAGACCGAGGCGCTGCGCTTGGATGAAAGAACCAATGATCGGGAGCATCTCGTCCAGTGGCTGGGCCCATCGGGTGACCGCGACAACTTTGGCCCGATCGCAATTTCCGCCGACCACTATCTCATGCTGGGCGACAATCGCGACAACAGCGCCGATTCACGCTATTTCGGCCTCGTCCCGCGCGAGCTCATCATCGGACGAGCTGTCATGATCCTGGCGTCCGCGGACATCAATGGTCGCTTCGCGCCGAGGCTCGAACGCTTCGGCGAACGGCTCGATTGATCGCCGCCGCCGCCGACACGCGTTTTACGCCGGCGTCAAAAAATCTCCGCTGCGGCGCACCGCGCCCACGCGTTCCAGCTCGCCCACCAACGTCGCCGCGAGATCGGCGGGCGCAAGGCCGAAAAAGCGTGCATTGAAATCGCGATAAATCGGCACGCGATCGACGTACGCAGGGAGATCGGCGAGGCGCATCTGTCGACGGTCGAGCAACGAAAATGTCAGCAATGCCTTGAGCGCATGCCGTGCCATGCGCGCTGAATTGCCTTCGAACGCTGCCAGGCGCTTGAATGCCCGGTCCATCGCCGGCTCGACATCGGTGAATGGATCGCCGTGCCCCGGAATCACGACGCGTACATCGAGGGATGCCAGTATCTCGAGCGTGGCGCGTGTCGCGGGCATCGCGGCGGCATCGACCTCGGGCGGCATCACGAGTCCATAGCCGTTTCGCCACAGCGCATCGCCGGAGATGAGAATCCGATGCTCGGGGTTGTAGAACACGAGCGCGGCCATGTCGTGACCCGGCGCGGCAATCGCCTGCCATTCCAGATCGCCCCAAACATACGATGCGCCCGCTTCGAGGATCTCGCCGACGGCGAAACGATCGGCGTACTGGTCGGCGTAATCGAGCAGCAGCGTTTTCGTGTCCCACGCCTCGATCAGCGGCGCTTCGCTCGCGGGAAGCGCGATCGGGCATCCATACGCGCGCGCAATCGCGGCGTTGCCGCCCATGTGATCGGAATGACAATGCGTATTGACGAGCTTCGCGAGCGGCGCGCCGTCGAGCCCTTGCCGAGACGCGAGCAGCGCAAGGGTGAGCGGCACGTGGCGCCCGTAACCCGAATCGATGACGATCGCGCCGTTCGAGCCTTTCAGCACGACGTTGTTCGACGACAGCCAGTCGCGAACGAAGACGTGGATTTGCGGCGGTAGGATCAATGCGCTCATTTGAGCCGCATCAGGAAATCGCGCACGAGCGTGACGCGCTCGTCGAGCGTCGGCGCCCCTTGCTCGATGCGAATCCGATCGGGTCCCGCAAAGCGCATGCGTCCATCGCGTTGCACGAGCAAGATCAGGCTGCCGGCGTCGAACGGCGGCGCTTTGACGAATTGCAGTGTCGTGCGCTCCGGTCCTGCATCGATCTTGACGACGCCTTTCTCCTTGGCGAGGAGGCGAAGGCGGTGACATGCGAGGAGTGCCTGCACGGGCGCAGGCGTCGCGCCGAACCGATCGACTAATTCCTCGCGTAGCAAGTCGAGGTCGTCCGTTTTCTCGACGCTCGCCAGGCGTTTGTACAGCACGAGGCGCTCGTGCACGTCGCTGCAATAGCTCTCGGGCAGCCGCGACGGCACGTGCAAGTTGATTTCGGTCGTGACACCAAGCGGCTCCGACAAATCGGGCTCCCGCCCCGATTTAAGCGCCGACACGGACGCTTTCAGCATGTCTGCGTAAAGCTGAAAGCCGATCTGCTGCATTTCGCCCGATTGCTCGTCGCCGAGCACTTCGCCTGCGCCGCGAATCTCGAGATCGTGCATCGCGAGATAGAAGCCGGAGCCCAAATCCTCCATCAGCTGGATCGCTTCCAGGCGCTTTTTCGCTTGCGCCGATAGCCCCTCTTCAGGAGGCGTCAACAGATACGCGTACGCCTGATGATGCGAACGGCCGACACGTCCGCGAAGCTGATGAAGCTGCGCGAGCCCGAAGCGATCGGCGCGATCGATGATGATCGTATTCGCCGTCGGTACGTCGATCCCGGTTTCGATGATCGTCGAACAGACCAGGAGGTTGATGCGCTGGGCGTAGAATTCGCGCATGACGTGCTCGAGCTCGCGCTCGCCCATCTGCCCGTGGGCGACGGCGATCCGCGCCTCGGGCAGGAGCTTCGCCAGGTGGTCGGCGGTCGTGCGGATCGTGTCGATGTCGTTGTGCAGGAAATAGATCTGGCCGCCGCGCTTCAGCTCGCGCAGCGCCGCTTCGCGGACGATCCCCATCGAGAAGGTCGCGACGAACGTCTTGATCGCGAGCCGGCGTTGCGGCGCCGTCGCGATCACCGAGAAATCGCGAATGCCCTCGAGCGACATCGCGAGCGTCCGCGGGATAGGCGTCGCCGTCAGCGTGAGCACGTCCACCTCGGCGCGCAGCCGCTTCAGCTGCTCCTTCTGGCGCACGCCGAACCGGTGTTCCTCGTCGATGATGACGAGGCCGAGGTTCTTGAACCTGATGTCGGGCTGGATCAGCTTGTGCGTGCCGATGACGAGATCGACACGTCCGGTAGCAATGCCGTCGAGGACGGCCTTCGCTTCCTTCGTCGAACGGAAGCGCGACAACTCTGCGAGCTTCACCGGCCAATCGGCGAAACGGTCTGAAAAGACCTGGAAATGCTGCTCGGCGAGAAGTGTCGTCGGCACGAGGAGCGCGACCTGCCTGCCATCGGCGATCGCGATGAATGCCGCCCGGAGCGCCACTTCCGTCTTGCCGAAGCCCACATCGCCGCAAACGAGCCGATCCATCGG
>DASXPO010000052.1:0-1928 GCA_036493535.1 Casimicrobiaceae bacterium | reverse complement strand
TTCGTCTCCCGGCCCGACCAACGTAGGAGGCTGTATGCGTAATGTTCTATTTGCCACGCTGATCGCAATCGCCCTCGCAGGTTGCAAAACCACGCCTACGGATGAAAACGCCGCGCCGGTCGAAGACAAATCGGCCACCGCATCGCAGTCCGGCGCGGCCACAAGCGGCACGACGGGCAGCGGCGTCTCAGGCTCGTCCAGCAGCAGCAGCAGCAATCCGTTGCACGATCCGAACAACATCCTGTCGAAGCGCAGCGTCTATTTCGATTTCGACAGCTATGTCGTCCGCGACGAGTTCAAGCCGCTCGTCGAAGCGCATGCGCGGTATCTGCAGTCGAATCGCAACGCGCGGATGACCATCCAGGGCAACGCCGACGAACGTGGTTCGCACGAGTACAACCTGGCACTCGGCCAACGTCGCGCCGACGCTGTCAAGCGGATGATGACGTTGGTCGGCGCCACCGATGGCCAAGTGGAGACGGTGAGCTTCGGCAAGGAAAAGCCGCGCAATTCCGGCCATGACGAAGTCGCGTGGGCGGAAAATCGCCGCGACGACATGGTGTACGCCGGCGAGTGACGCGCGTGTTTCGCGTTCGCGCCGCAGGGGCGCCCCAAGGCGCGAACTTCGTGCTTTACGCGCTGGTCGCAGCGGGCTGGCTACTCGCGGCACCGCTCGCTGATGCGGCGCTCTTCGACGACAACGAAGCCCGCGCGCGGATCGCCGAGCTCGACCGGCGGCTTGCGCAGATGCAACAGGAGCTCGGAGACCGAATTGCCGCGCTCGAGGCGACGATCAAGGGCCAGGGCCTGGTCGACCTCTTCAGTCAGGTCGAGCAAATCAAATCCGACATCGCACGCTTGCGTGGTCAGGAGGAAGTGCTGACCTACGAGCTCGAGCAGGCACAAAAGCGTCAGCGCGATCTGTACGTCGATCTCGACACACGTTTGCGCAAGTTGGAGAGCTCGCATCAAGCGGGAGGCGAGGCGCCGCCTTCGGGCCAAGGTCCCGTGGCGGGAAACGCGCCGCCGTTCTCGCCGCCGAACGTCGGAGGAACGCCGCCGCCGGCGCGGCCGCCGAGTGATCCTGCAGTGGAGCAGCGCGCATACGATGCGGCGCTCGATCAATTCAAGCGTGGCGATTACGGCGGTGCGATCGCGAACTTTTCCGGGTTCGTCAAGAACTATCCGCAAAGCGCGCTTGCGCCTTCGGCGCAATACTGGATCGGCAACGCGCAATACGCTCGCAAGGACTATCGTGCCTCGATTGCCGCACAACGTCTTCTGATCACCAACTATCCGACGAGTCCCAAGGTTCCGGATGCGTTGTTGAACGTCGCATCGGCGCAGTCGGACCTGAACGACAATGCCGCGGCGCGGCGCACGCTCGAAGAGTTGATCGCGAAATATCCGCAGTCCGAAGCGGCCCTGAAGGCGAAGCAACGGCTGGGAATGCGTTAGTTTTCGGGCGTGAGCGTTTCGCGCCAACGTCCGACGTTCGCTCAACGCGTCATTGCCTGGCAGCGCGTGCACGGTCGCCGGGATTTGCCGTGGGCGACACGTGACCCGTATCGGCGGTGGCTCTCCGAGATCATGCTGCAGCAGACGCAGGTCGCGACGGTCATCCCGTACTTCGAGCGGTTTGTCGCGGCGTTCCCCGATGTTCAAACGTTGGCCGACGCGCCGATCGATAACGTGCTCGCCGTGTGGAGCGGCTTGGGCTATTACCGGCGCGCGCATCATCTGCATCAAGCGGCGCAGAGAATCGCAGCGGAGCATCGCGGCGAATTTCCCCGCGAGGCGGCGACATTGGCCACGTTGCCCGGTGTCGGCCGCTCGACGGCCGCGGCGATCGCCGCGTTCTCGCAAGGGGAACGCGTCGCGATTCTAGACGGCAACGTGAAGCGCGTGCTCGCACGTCATCGTGCGAT
>DASXPO010000051.1:0-34347 GCA_036493535.1 Casimicrobiaceae bacterium | reverse complement strand
GGCGCAGCACTTATCGGTGAGCACACGCAAGTTCGCGGCGTTCTACCTCTTGGCCCATGGCGTCATCAAGCTTTGGCTGATCATCGGACTCCTGCGAGCGAAGCCCTCGTACTACCCAGTTGCGATGGCTGTATTTGGAATGTTTATCGTCTACCAGGTTTATCGGTTCAGCGCGACCACTTCCCTCTGGCTAATTGTCATAACGGCAGTCGACATTCTGGTAATCGGGCTTACTTGGCACGAGTACCGCTACATGCGACATTTGCATAGCGGACTGTCATGAAATGATCCGTGTTCGTCACAAACTGAACAGATGCTTGCAGCCTCTTTCTAGAAATGGTGGACGAGTGGCAACATCCGCGGCGGCGGCGCACCCGATTCCACAGCGGGCCACCCAACTAAATGTCCTGCGGCGCCGAATAAAATCCACACGAGCCCATCGCGCGCCTTCGGCGCAACTCGCTCAGTTGGGTCGGCGATCCATCCGCGCGCTCTGCCCGCGAGCAAGGCCGCCGATGGCGCCTCGATGCGGGTTGCGCCACCGCTGCGTAGTCTTGCGGCGTGGGCCTGACATGCCGGATAGGTGCTTCGATCACCGGTTAACACTCTGATCGGAAGCGCTGGCTTTGCGTACCCTGTTTGCGGCACCTCCACTGTCCAAATCGACCGGGCGACACCAGCGAGGTCCATCGGGTCTCGAATACCCTCATGTCGGAGAAACTCCGCCCACGCACCAGCAGCGGTGTCAGCAAAGTAATTGGCTGGCCCCGTCCCAGACGCGTGCCAGCGTGCTTCTGGCTGAGTAGCATCGTTGCGAACGAATGGATAGCGCGAATCGCAGTGACGAAAACCTAGACGACTCACGTTGCGCCGGCTCCGACGAGGCTTGCGGCTAACGCGCGGACGCGCCGCGCAGCTGGATCGTTTGGGCTCCATTCCGTTCCGAGCACCTTGCGCGGACTGCGACCATCAAGCTGAGTCCGGCTGCGCTCGAACCATCGGCGCATACCAAAATCGTTGTAGCTTCCCGCCAAGTCCGCAACTATCATCGCGACCCAATGCAATCGCTCAGCTATTTTGGGTGGGGTCTCGCGCTCTTCGCCTGCATAGCGCTTAAGACTAGAGGCCGAGATGCAAAGAAGTTCGGCGAGCGCCTCGTCTCCAAAAACCTCACGCATCGCCGGCCACTCTGTGCGCGGTACGGGTGATTCCTCTAAGACAGTAATAAGTTGGCGGATTGCCTCATTGGCGTCGTCGAGTAATGCACCTTTTGGCGAGGTCGCCCTGAGCATCGCGACCAAGCGTGCCCGTTGGGCTTTTATCATTCCGCCGTTTTGTAATGCGTCTAAAACCCGATCGATGGTCTTTGCATCGAGTCGCTCAATTGGCTTGCCTTCAATAAGACCCATTGCCGCGACACGAGACACAAGGCCGATTAGCCCTTCGAGAATGGAAGGTGGCTCAAACGCGGGCTCAACGGACACAATACGGATGTTTCGCATTCCCCAATATTAGTCCAAACGCCTTCCAGTGGCAAGGAGCGAGAAGCCGCGGTACTGGTAGTCGACCAGTACCGAAGCCGCCCTTTATCGCGGCTCTCGACGGCGACACTTCCGTTCTCAGCGCGCGGCAATCCCTTGTGCCCCCAAGGGCAGTCCGCCTGTCACCGCAAGCGGCGTCAGCGTTCCATCTGGACGCACGCTGAACGACGCGACCGATTGCGAACCGGCTTCGATTGCATACAGATAGCGACTTCCGTTGTCGAACGCGGTGTCGATTGGAAAGCCTCGTCGGTCCGGTGCTTGCCGCAGTACCGTCGAGCAAGAACTGTGCACCGCTCGATAGAATCCGATAACGCGAGATCGTTCCGCTGCCCGTGTTGAGAAACGTACGGTAACGTCCGATGTTCGTGATGACGGTCCAGCACGAAGCCGTTTGACCATTTCTGATCGAGTCCCCACTACATCACCTTGTTCGTCGGCAAATGCAGATTGGTTACATTTCTGCGACCATCTGCACGCGCCGTTTTCAGCGCGGCAATGCTGCATCGAGAGCGATTCGCGTGACGTGCTCCGAACCGTTGTGGAGGGCAAGTCGGCGTTTTTCGAATAAGCGGTGTGTAGGAACTATCGACTCAGTGCGCTCGAAGCGCGCCGGTCGTCTTGGCGGATGTCTACAGGGGGCAAGATATCCGAGGGCCGAACGGGACCCGTTCATTCAGGACTTTTTCAGCAATCTGCGTTAGTTTTTGGGGTTGGCCGTCAGCCAGATAGCCAATGAGAACGAGTCATAACTAGATTATTTAAGAACCAGGAGGAAGCGATGCAACACTGTACCTTGCAATCCACTCGACCAATCGCGCAGCAGCTGAGAAGAAAATTCGTCGCCTCGCCGCTCGCTGCGGCCGTGATCATTTTGTATGCCGTGCCCGCGGCGGCGATCACCTGCGCCGATCTCGCCGGTCTTTCGTTGCCGAACACGACGATCACAAGGGCTCAATTGTATTCGGCCGGCGACGTCGTATCCGGCACGACGAAAGCGCCCGTCGGTCTTTGCCGGGTCGCGGGCACGATCAAGCCGGGACCACAGTCGAACGTCCATTTCGAGGTTTGGATCCCGACCGACGGAAGCTGGAACGGCAAGTACCAGCAAATCGGCAATGGCGGGTTCGCCGGCTCGATTTCGCTCACGGGCATCGCCAACTCCGTGTCGCGCGGCTATGCGACGGCCGGCACCGACGACGGGACGTCCGGTTCGCCGCCGGCAGTTCCGGCCGGTGCGCCGGCCTTTATCGGCAACATGGACGTGCTGCTCGACTACGGATACCGCGCCGTCAAAGCGACGACCGATGATTCGAAGGCAATCATCAACACCCTGATGGGAAAGGCGCCGCGTTATTCCTATTTTGTCGGATGCTCGGACGGCGGCCGCGAAGCATTACAGTCGGCCCAGCGTTATCCCAGCGATTTCGACGGAATCATCGCGGGTTCGCCGGTGAACGACCAGGTGGGCGAGTTCGGCGCTTCCTATCTGTACAACATGCAGGCGACGCTCACCGGCCCGCAAACGAACGGCGTTCCGGATGCATACATTCCCACGAGCAAATTGCCTCTGTTGACGAACGCGGCGCTGGCGGCTTGCGTCGGCAAAGATGGTGGCGTGGCGACCGACGCGTTCCTGAGCGATCCGCGGCAGTGCCGCTTTGATCCAGGCGTCGTGAAGTGCAAGAAGGGACAGGATCCCAATACCTGCCTGACGCCCGCGCAGGTAGACGCGGCGCAGAAAATCTACGACGGTCCGCACGATCATGGAATCCTTCTGTTCCCGGGCCTGGAGCCCGGCGGCGAGTCGGTATCGGGAGACTGGAACAGCTGGATCACCGGCAGCTCGCCGGCAGCGCCCGGAAGCCAGTACTCGCTTGGATTTGGTTTCGGATGTGACTTGATGCTGGGTTTGACGAGCTGCAATTACCTCGGTCTCGACGTCGTAGCGCAGGACGACCGCGCACGGCAGATGCTGGAGCCCATTCTCAGTTCGGTGAATCCCGACCTTAACGCATTCAGGGCGCACGGCGGCAAGATGATCCAGTATGCGGGATGGGCCGATGCGGCAATCGCGCCGCAGAATGGTCTCAATTACTACGAGAAGGTGACGCACACGGTGCACGATCCGCAGGACTTCTACCGCGTATTCATGGTGCCGGGCATGGCGCATTGCAGCGGCGGAGCCGGTCCCAATGCATTCGGCAACGGCACCACCAATGGGCCGGTCATCGACGCGGACCACGACCTCGTGAAGTCGCTCGAGCGATGGGTGGAGCAGGGCGTTGCGCCGGACCGGATCATCGCCACCCATTACGTGAACAATGCGGCGGCGCAGGGCGTGCAATTCCAGCGCCCGCTCTGTCCACATCCGCAACGCGCCGAGTATGTGGGCGGCGATCCGAACAACGCTGCGAGCTTCGCATGCGTCGCGCATCACGACCCCTTCGATCCGCGCAACATCGGACCTCAGCGCGCATACAAAGAAGGAAAGTAAGGATCGGCTAGCGGGGGCGCATGCAACGTGCGCCCCGCGCTACCGACGCGGCGTCATCATTCGCTCGAGCCTTCGATCGGGTACGAGCCATATCAGCGCGACGAATACGAAAAACGCCACGCCGATCTGCGGAGACACGCTCCATGCTGCGAGGATGCCCGCAATATAGAGGACCGGCGACATCTTGCCTTTCAAATCGCGCCCCACTGCCTTGGCCAACGTGGAATTCGGACCCTGGCATCGGATGATGCGGGCCTGCAGCACGTAGTACGCAATCGCGCAGCAAAGCAGATTCACGCCGTAGAGGACGGTCGGCCAGCGCTCGAAATGGTTCTCGCCCATCCACCCGGTCGTGAATGGTAACAGCGACAACCAGAACAGCAGATGCAGGTTCGCCCAAAGCACCGAGCCGTCGATGGTCTCGGTGAGCTTCAGCATGTGATGATGATTGTTCCAATAGATGCCGAGATACGCGTAGCTCAGCACGTAGGTGAGAAACGCGGGCAACACCGGTGCGAGCGCGGAGAGGTCGGCGCCATGCGGCACCTTCATCTCGAGCACCATGACCGTGATGATGATGGCGATGACGCCATCGCTGAACGCTTCGAGCCTGTTCGCTTCCATCATCCAAGTTTTAGCGACAATTCAACCGAATTTCCACCATGCCAGCGCCGCGACACGTCGAAGGCTCGGCCGAGCGGAGGTCACGCCGCAAGCAACGCGGCTCCGCGGCACAAGACGATAACGGTATGCATCGATCCGACTGCAAAATGACGAGAGACCCGTTCCACGCAGATCGGGAATGACGACTGCGTGATCTTGAATGATCGTGGCGGCGAGCGGCATTTGTCTGTTCATCGATGTACCACGTAAAGCTCAATTTATACGCCGCCGCTTCTAGTTTCCGTCGAGCACGTAGTCGACGACGAAGCGGACTGACTCCTCCACCGTGGCATTACCATGGCGCAAATCGCGCAGGCTGATGACGTAGCCGCCCAAGATGCGCTGTGACAGCAGCCGCACGCGCGCCGGAGCGGGGCGGGCAGCGGAGGCGGACACGATCAAGTCGCACAACAGCTCGCGCGTCTCGCTCACCATCGCTTGAGCGCGATCGTGATCGGCGCCCGTCCAGAACCACATGTAACCGATGTAAGCCATCACGACGTTCATCCGCGCAAGGTCGAGCTCGAGTAGGCGCCCGATCAAATCGGCGAGACGCCGCCGTAGACCGGTGCGTCGTCCGATCTCTAGACGGATCACGTCAAGTCTCGTCTGGCGATCCTCGTCGCCGAGCGTCAGCAGAATGCTTGGCTTGCCGCCAACGGATTTGATGACCGCGCCTTTGGTCACGCCCGAGTCACGGGCAAGGTCATCGAGTCGCAGCGCTTCGTATCCGCCGGCGAGAATACGTTTGCGCGCCGCGTTCAAGATGAGTCGCCGGGTAGCCCTTCCGCGGACTACATGGCGGGAATCGGCCCGCACCGGCCCCCGCGCCCCCCTGACCGCGCCCCCCATTTAGCCCTCCCCCTTATCGAGCTCTTTGCCGCTCGAGTATAGGATGGTCACCGATTGAAGGTGTTGGTATACTATGGTCACTATCTTAAGTCTAGGCGAGGGACTTTGAATGCTGGCCCCGCCGTCGAAATGCAGCGATGCTTCAAGGAGACCCCGATTGGTGGCGGCTGGCGGCCATAATCTCGAACGAGGATCGTCTCGAGACGATTCCGCACAACGCCGAGGCCCAACCCGAATTTCGTCTTTACGACTCGCTCGGACCGGTGCCTTGCGTCGGTGCGATCATGACGGCGCCCGTCGTGCTGTTGCTGTCCCATCCCGGGCTCGATGGCCGATCGACGCCGCAGGATTATTCGTTCTATCGCCCGGGCTGGCCCTTGTCAGCGCTTCATCCCGAGGCGCCGACGGGCATTGCCGACATCTGGCATAGTCGCGTCGCTGCACTCGTCGACCGATTCGGCGCGCAACACGTTTCGAACTCGGTTGCGGCGGTGTTTCTGACGCCTTGGCGCAGTTTCGCGTTCGCTGACCGTCTTCGCTTGCCAAGCAGGCGGCGTGCGCTCGATCTCGCTTCGAGCGTGGCTGCTCGCGATGGCATCTTACTGATGATGCGCCACCAAAACCTATGGACCGAGCATCCTGTCCTCGCTGCGCTTCCGTCGACGCGGCGTTTCGACCCACGATGGTGGCGAGTGACGGAGATCAGCGAGCGCAATCTCGGCGACGACGCATGGGCCGCGCTGTGTACGCGCATCGAAACACACGCCTGGATTTAGGCACCGCCTCCGACCCGGCGTGACAGGCGCCTGTCATGACGTCGACCATGGCGCGCGCGGTCCTCGCGCGGGATTGCGCCGCTCGTGCAAGCGGTTCTGGCGACGCTCGTCGATGGATGGCGCTTCGTAGGAAGGAAGACAAGGTCCGAAAAAGATCGAGCCATACCATGTTCTTCACCGGTTTACCGCTATGGGAACTGAGTATCGTCATCGTCGTGCTGGCGACTCTTTGCGATGACGGCTCCGTTCTGTCCAACAGTTGAATGCCGTCACCGAAGCGCGGCGAACAGGGCTGTTCAACGCCTCCGGCATCGTACCCGGCGTCATATGCGCCGTGCTCTGCTTCGGCGCGGTCGTGACGGTGGATTCACGTTCTTTTTCGGAGCGGCAAACGTTCGCGCGCAATCGATCATGACCGGCGGCGTTGCGTTGTTGATCTTCTCCGGTTTGCTGGCCATTTTAGCGATCGGCTACCGTGCTCGGGAGAGGTCAAGTTCTGCCGCATGCGCTTATCGATATGCTTCATGACCTGGGCCGGCGCGCGGGCGCTCGCTGGTGGCACGCTTGTAAATTGTCTTCGACGCCTGTAACGTTCGTTACATGGCCGGTCCGCCGTCCGTCGCCGTGCCCGAACTCCTGCAGCAGTTGCGCAGCCGCTTCGATGCGCTTTCCCCCGAGCTCCAGCGCGCCGCGTGCTGGATTGTCGATCATCCGAACGAGACGGGTCTCCTGTCGATGCGTCAACAGGCGCGTAACGCCGAGGTGTCCGCGCCAACGATGATTCGCCTTGCGCGGGCCTTGGGCTTTGCGGACTACGCGGCGTTTCGCAGGCCGTTCCAGGAAGCGCTAGCCGGCCGTCCGATTCAGTACGGGCGCCGCGCGTCGGCGCTGCAGGCGGCACCCCAGGCGAAGCGCATCGACCGGCTCGCGCGCGAAATCGCCATGGGCCAGCGCACGGATCTCGAATCCGTTCTGGCGTTGAATTCGGCGTCAGCCCTCGAAGCCGCGGTGAACGCGATCACTGCGGCTAAGCGCGTCGGCTTCCTCGGCGTTCGTGCGAGCTTCGGCATTGCCTTCCAATTTCGTTACGCTTACAACCTGATCGCGCGAAACGGCGTGCTGTTCGACGGTCTCGGCGGGTTCGTTCACGATCAAGTCGAGGCGTTGAATCCCGGCGATCTGCTGGTCGCAATCAGTCAGACGCCGTACTCGACGCCCACGGTTGAAGCTGTGAACGCAACCGCAACGCGTGGTGTCGCTGTGCTGGCGCTCACCGACAGCGCGCTGTCCCCGCTCGCGCGGAACGCAAATCACCTGCTGCTGTTTCGCGCGGACTCGATCTCGTTCTTTCCATCGATGATCGCGCCGCTCGCGCTGGTCGAGTTGCTGATTGCGTGGCTGGCGGCGAAAGGCGGCAAGGCCGTGTTGCGCCGATTGGCCGAAGTCGAGGCGCGCCTCGCGGCGCAGCGCGCGTACTGGAATCCCGGCGCTCGTAAAGCACCCGGATGATCCAATCGGCGCTCAATTTTTAGTATTGTAAGAAGATGAATCGAGCACCCATCTGTTTTCACCCGTCAGTGAGGAGATCGAACATGCAAGACGATGCCGTTAACAAAGCGTTGACCCGAATCGCATCGCTGGCTGCAAGCGCGATGCTCGTGTGCCTCGCCTCTTTTCCATCCACAGCGACGGCGCAGAAATTTGTGACGATCGGCACCGGCGGTGTGACCGGCGTTTATTACGCAGTCGGCGGCGCGATCTGCCGGCTTGTAAACAAGGACCGGGCCAAGACCGGCCTCCGGTGTTCGGTCGAATCGACCGGCGGCTCGGTCTACAACGTCAACGCGGTCAAGAGCGGCGAGCTCGACTTCGGCATGTCGCAGTCCGATGTTCAATATCAGGCCTACCATGGCGCCGGATCGTTCAAGGAACCCGACAAGGATCTGCGCTCGGTGTTTTCGGTGCACCCCGAGCCGTTCACGCTGGTCGCGCGCAAGGAGGCCAACGTCCATTCGTTCAAAGATCTCAAGGGCAAGCGCGTCAATGTCGGCAATCCGGGCTCCGGTACGCGCTCGGCAATGGACGAGCTGCTGGCCGCGGAAGGCATGAAGGTCTCGGACTTCGCGCTCGCCTCCGAGCTCAAGGCCGACGAACATGGCCCGGCACTGTGCGACAACAAGATCGATGCGTTCTTCTACGGCGTGGGCCATCCGTCGGCCAACATCCAGGATCCGACCACGACCTGCGGCGCGAAGCTCGTGCCGCTCGACGATCCTGCCGTCGACGAGCTCGTGAAGAAAAATCCGTACTACGCCAAAGTGACGATTCCGGGCGGCCTCTACGCCAACAATCCTCAGCCCACGCACACCTACGGCGTGACCGCGACGATGGTGACTTCGGCCAAGGTTCCCGCGGACGTCGTCTATGCCATTACCAAGGCGGTGTTCGACAACCTCGACGAGTTCAAAAAGCTGCATCCGGCGTTTGCTCACCTCGAAGCCCCGCACATGGTCAAGGACGGGCTCTCCGCGCCGATTCACGAGGGAGCGCTGCGCTACTATAAAGAGAAGGGCTGGATGAAGTGACGCGCGACGTCAACGCCGCCACGCTCGTTCAGGAAGCCGACCTCGGGGGCCGGACGCCCTCCGGGGCGGCGGCGCGTGTGGTGGCGTGGGCGTGTCTCGCCTGGTCGTTGCTGCAATTGTGGTACGCGTCGCCGCTCCCGTTCACGTTCAACGTCTTCGTCCTGAATTCGACCGAGATGCGATCGCTGCATCTCGGCTTTGGGCTCTTTCTCGCGTATCTCGCTTTCCCATTCTCGAAGCGCTCGCCGCGCAAACATATTCCGCTGCAGGACTGGATACTCGCCGCCGTCGCGGCGTTCTGCGGGGCCTATCTCTTCCTGTTCTACCGCGAGATCGCCGGCCGCCCGGGTGAGCCTACGACGGTCGACATCGTCGCGGCCGTGGTCGGCATGCTGCTGCTCCTCGAGGCCACGCGGCGCGTGGTCGGTCCGCCGCTCGCGATCATCGCGATCCTGATGCTGAGCTACGCGTTCGCAGGGCCTTACATGCCCGACGTGATCTCGCACAAGGGCGTCTCGCTGTCGAAGGCCGTCTCGCACTACTGGCTCACCACGGAGGGAGTGTTCGGCGTCGCGCTCGGCGTGTCGGCGAGCTACATCTTCCTGTTCGTGCTGTTCGGATCGCTGCTAGAGAAGGCGGGTGCGGGCAACTATTTCATCAAGGTCGCGTTCGCGTTTCTCGGCCACATGCGCGGCGGTCCGGCCAAGGCGGCCGTTGTGTCGTCCGGCCTGATGGGAATGATCTCGGGCTCGTCGGTCGCGAACGTCGTGACCTGCGGGACATTCACCATTCCGCTGATGAAGCGCGTGGGATATTCCGCGGAAAAGGCCGGCGCGATCGAGGTCGCAGCCGGAGTGGACGGGCAGATCATGCCTCCGGTGATGGGCGCGGCGGCGTTTCTGATGGCCGAGTACGTCGGCGTGCCGTATGCCGAGATCGTCAGGAACGCGTTTCTGCCGGCGATCATCTCGTATATCGCGCTGTTCTACATCGTGCACCTCGAAGCCTGCAAGGCGGGAATCTCCGGCATTCCCACTCGGACCGGCTACTCGGGCTGGCGGCGCGTCGTGGGGGTGTTGATGACACTGGCCGGCATCGTGATCGTCGGCAACGTCGTCTACTACGCGCTCGGCTGGCTCAAGCCGCTGCTCGGCGGCGCTGCAACGTGGGTCATTGTCGGAGGCATCGCCGTCGCCTACGTGCTGCTCGTCCGTCAGGTGGCGGCCGAGCCGGATCTCGTCGTCGACGATCCGAGCGCGCCGGTGCTGACGCTGCCGCCGCTGAAGGAAACGCTGCTCGCCGGCCTGCACTACCTGTTGCCGGTGGTCGTGTTGGTCTGGGCGCTGCTGGTCGAGCAACTCTCGCCCGGCTTGTCCGCGTTCTATGCAGCCCTCTTGCTGGTTGTCATCCTGATCACGCAAAAGCCGCTGCTCGCGTTCTTCCGCCGCCAGCCGGTGTCGTTCTCGGTGTTTCAGGCGGGCTTCGCCGATCTGTTGGATGGCTTGGAGCGCGGCGCGCGCAACATGATCGGCATCGCCCTCGCCACGGCTGCCGCGGGCATCGTGGTGGGCACCGTGTCGGTCACCGGTCTCGGTCTCGTGATGACCGAATTCGTCGAGGTGGTCTCAGCTGGGAACATCATCGCGATGCTGCTGCTGGTCGCATTCATCTGCCTCGTGCTCGGCATGGGCATGCCGACCACGGCGAGCTATATCGTCGTCTCCACGCTGATGGCGCCCGTCGTTGTCGAGCTCGGCGCGCAATCGGGACTGGTTGTGCCGCTGGTGGCCGTGCACATGTTTGTTTTCTATTTTGGGCTGATGGCCGACGTGACGCCGCCCGTGGGCCTCGCTTCGTTCGCCGCTGCGGCCATCTCGCGCGCGGATCCGATCCGGACCGGAATCACCGCGTTCTGGTACAGCAGCCGCACGGCCATTCTGCCCTTCATGTTCATCTTCAATCCGCAGCTCCTGATGATCGGCATCCATTCATGGTGGCAGCTTGTCCTCATCGTCGCCGCGGCGATCGTCGCGATGCTCGCGTTCGCAGGCGGTACGCAGGGCTGGTTCCTCGCGCGGAGCCGCTGGTACGAGTCGGTGCTGCTGCTGATCGTGACCTTCACGCTGCTGCGGCCCGGCTTCTGGCTCGATTGGGTCTATCCCACGTATGACGTCGTTCCGCCGCAGAAGCTGATGGAGCTGGCGAGCGCGGCGCCGCCGGATACGAGTCTGCGGCTGCGGATCGAAGGCACGACCGTCGAGGGCAAAGACGTGAAGAAGACGGTGTTGCTTCCGCTCGGCGAGTCAGGCTCCGGCCCGCAGCGCCTTACTCGAGCCGGCTTGACGACGATGTCGGTGCCGACCGGAATGCAGATCGCTGCAGTCAACCTGCATACCGCCGCCGACAAGGCGGGCTTCGAGCAGGGATTCCTCGTGACCGGAATCGAGACGCCGGCGCAGCGCCCAGCGAAGGAGTGGATGTTCGTGCCCGCCCTCGCCCTTCTAGTCGGCGTCGCGCTGCTGCAGCGACGGAGGGCGGGGGGAGACGACGAAGACGCGCGCAGCGGCACAGAGCGCATAAAGTTCCATGCGTCGCAGCGACAGCGATGAACGTTTCTCTCGTCATCACCGTTATCGGTCCGGATCGACCCGGCATCGTGCGCACGCTGGCGGATCGCGGCCGCGCGTTCGATGCGAATTGGGCGGAGAGCCGCATGGCAAGCCTCGCCGGTCAATTCGCCGGCATCGTGCGGTGGGAAGTACCCGCCGAAAAAGCCGACGCGATGACGGCTGCATTGCGCGAGGTCGAAGCATCGGGTTTGCGCATCGTGGTCGCGCGCGTCGCGAGCAATGCGGTTCCCGCCGATCGGCGACTCGTGGACTTGGAGCTCGTCGGGCACGATCGGCCCGGCATCGTTCAGGAAGTGTCGCGCACGCTGCTGGAGCGCGACGTTAGCATCGAAGCGCTGGAAACGGAATTTACGAGCGGCGCGTGGTCCGGCGAGCACCTGTTCAAGGCGATCGCGCTCTTGTCGGTTCCGGACACCCTGTCCGTCGAAGCGTTGCGAAGCGCACTCGAAGGGCTGGCCAACGAATTCATGGTCGACTTGGGCGCGCACCAGGAAGACGGCCAGCGCTGACGTTCTTCGCTCGCAGAGGGTTCGGAACCGGATCAATTGCGGATCGCGTTTTGCGCGACCGGCGCTTGTAGAAGCAGTTGTCCGGTCTCTCTTCGTCGAATGCCGAGCTCGGTGACGATGTAATCGAGCGGAATGTCGTGTGGCTGCGGATAAATGGTGGGCACCCGCGCCAGTTCGAAGCCGACGCCGATCGTCATCGGTTCGGGCGCAAGCGCCGCCAGCGTTCGATCGAAGAATCCGCCGCCGTAGCCGAGTCGATATCCCGCGTCGTCGAAACCGGCGAGCGCAAGTAGCACGACGTCCGGTATCACTTGAATAGAATCGACCGGAACGGGGATGCCATACACCGCGGGCTTCATCTCGGTTTGCGGTGTCCATTCGCGAAAGATCATCGCCTGCCGCGGCGCGACGACGACGGGCAGCGCGGCGCGCGCCCCGCGCGCAAGAGCACGCAGGATCTGCGTCCGCGCGTCGTATTCAGCTTGATACGGCCAGCAAAACGCGACAATTTTTCCGGCGACATCGGTCAACAACCGTTCCAGATGCGCGTCGATCGCATCGTGCCACTTGGCCCGATATTCCGGATTCGCGGCGAGCCGACGCGCGATCAACTCCGCACGAAGCCGCGTCCGCCATGTTTTGAGTGCCTGCTCGTCCATCGCGGCCGAACATAGCAGACAGCGCGCGAAGCCGCGCGCGGCCGTTTACGGGACGTCCGGGCGCGGGTCGGGACTCATGAAGCCGTTGCGATTGGGCATCTGCACTTTGGGCAGCGTGGTTGCATTGATCACTTCGTTCTTGGCGACGACATTGGCCTCGCCGAGGATGTACGCGACCACAGCGTAGGCCTCGTCGTTGCTCAACGATCCCGGCGCATTGAACGGCATCGCGCGCTTCACGTAATCGAAGATCGTGGTTGCGTAGGGCCAATAGCTCTCGATCGTCTTGACCGGTGCCTTGGTCGGACTGTTGTTGACGAGCGTTCCGCGCCCGCCGATGAGCCGGTCACCCTGAGGAGAGCCTTGCAGCTTGTCGCCGTGGCACGCCGTGCACTTCGTCTGGTAAACCTTTTCGCCCTGCGCATAGCTGCCGCTGCCGGGAGGTAATCCTCGCCCGTCGGCGGGGTACGAAAAATAATTCGCGACCTCTGTGGCACTAAGCGTCGTGCCGAGATCGAGCTTGCCGCCGGTGTACGCGGCCTGCGGAATATCGGCAGAGCGTTGCGTTGCGCATCCGGCGGCAACGAGCAGCGTGCACGCGCCGAAACCGAGCCATCTCGTCACTTTAGACGTGTACATTGGTGACGCTCCCGTCCGCGGCGACTGCCCAGCTCTGGATCGCATTCAAGTGGTAAATCGAACCGATTGGGCCATTCAAGCCGCGGACATCGGTCAATTGCTTCAACATCGGCTGAATGTAGCCGGTCTCGTCGGTCGCGCGGCTTTGCAAGACTGCGGACTTGCCGTCCCAGCGCCACGGAAATCGGAATCGCGTGTGACAAATCGGCAACACGGGGCCCTGCAGATGGGCGTCGACCCACGTCTTGCCGCCGTCGGCCGACACTTCGACCCGGGTGATCTTGCCGCGACCGCTCCATGCGATTCCGGTGACTTCGTAAAAGCCCGCACCGGGCAGCTTCATCTCGCCCGATGGAAACGTGATCACCGATTTCGCTTCCATCACGAACGTGAATTGGCGCGCGATGCCGTTCGCCATCAGGTCGGTGTATTTCGAGGTCTCCTCGCGCGTTTCATAAGGAACATCGCTCACTTCCAACCGACGCAGCCACTTGATGTGCGTATTGCCTTCCCACCCCGGCAGCATCAGTCGAATCGGATAGCCCTGCTCAGGACGAATCGCTTCGCCGTTCTGCCCGTACGCGATGAAGGCGTCACCGAGACATTTGTCGAGCGGAATGCTCCGCGTCATCACCGCGGCATCCGCGCCTTCGGCGAGAACCCATTTCGCCCCCGGCTTGATGCCCGACTCGCGCAGCACGAGTGCAAGCGGCACGCCGGTCCATTCCGACGTGCTCGTGAGGCCATGCGTGCCTTGGACGGTTTTGAGGGTCGGCTTGCTCCATTCGGTGAGCCCGTTGCCGGAGCATTCGATGAACATCGTGCGCGAGAACGAGGGGAAGCGCCGAATGTCCGCCATCGAATATTTCTTCGGCTGCTCGACCATGCCGTGGACGAGCAGCGTGTGCTTCGCCGGATCGATCGTCGCGATGCCGGCGTGATGGCGCTCGAAATGCAGGCCCGACGGCGTGATTACGCCGACGCCATGCTCGAGGGGTGTCATCGTCCACGACGATTCCTTGGTCGGCGTGCCGAAGCGCCAGCGCGCCTCCGTCTCGAATTGCGAACGCGAGCCGTAGCCGCCGTCGTCGTTGGTGGGCGTTCCCTGGACCTTCGTGGGATCCGCGGGGATGGCTCGCTCGACCGCGCCGGCCGGCGCATTTGCGCTCACGATCCTCGGCAGCAATCCCCCAGCGCTTGCGGCGGCTGCGGCGAGAAACAACCGCCGGTCGGTTATCCGCGGTGGAGAGATTCGGGAATCGATTCCTTCGCGTCGAAGTCGAGCGAGATAGCGCTCTTCTGCTTCGACCATGGCTTCGATCTTGTGCCGCGTCTTCTCGTCGTCGTTGCGACCTCGGGATTTCATGGCGATTCCTCCCTCGTTGCCGAAACCCTATAGCGCCTCGAACATTCTAACCACATATTGCAGCGCCAAGTAGGGGCGACGCTATCCGTGTTTCAGTCGGCCGCATGCGTTTCCTGGCGAAACACCTCCACGGGATCCGCACTTGCGCGTGATTTTTCTCTGGCACAGAATCCCCGATGGAATCATTGGATTGCGACATAAGGAGCGCTCGATCATGTCCAAGAACGCCGCGCAGTGGACCACGCCACCCGCGTTTCCGTCCACGCATTTCGTCGATTCGCGCGTCTACACCGACGACGCGATTTTCGAGGAAGAGAAGGAAAAGTTGTTCCGGCCCTCGTGGATCATCGCGTGTCACGAATCCGAGATCGAGGCAGCGTTCGACTATCGTCTCTTCAATCATCCGGCCGGCGTCCCGCTGATCGTCATACGCGGTGACGATTCTAAGGTGCGCGCGTTCTACAACATCTGCCCGCATCGCGGCAACACGATCCTCTACGATCCGGCGGGCAATGCGAAGCGGATGACGTGCATCTTTCATCAATGGTCGTTCGATTCGCGCGGCAATTGCATCGACATCTCACGCGAGGAGCAGGGCTATCAAAAGCGTTTCTGCAAAGCGGATGCCGGAATGCGCGAGGTGAAGTGCGAAGTGGCCTTCGGCGGCTTCGTCTGGGTCAATATCACCGACGACTGCATGCCGTTACGCGAGTTCGTCGGCGGCGCGCTGGACATTCTCGAGCCCTACATGGTCGAGCCGATGGAAGTGTTTCACTTCCACAAGGCGCATCTGCGCACGAATTTCAAGCTGTGGCACGACACGAACAGCGAGTTTTATCACGACTTTTTGCACTACTTCAATCGCATCACCGGCATGCTGCAACCCGGCTATTTCGAGCGCCGCTACACACCTTTCGCCAACGGTCACGCGACGGTCGGCTCGATGCAGATTCAGTACGACAAATACGACGGCTCGAAGGAGCGTGCAGTCGGCTGGCCGAAAATGGCGCGCGGCGGCTGGTACATGGTCGACATCTTTCCGGGCATGACCTACAACCTGCGCACTTCGGTACTGCGGATCGACACGGCGATTCCGCTCGGTCCCAACGAGGTCGTCATCGAATTCCGCGGCCTGGGTTTGAAGCGCGACACCAAAGAAGAGCGCGATCAGCGCATCTTCGATCACAACATGATCTGGGGACCTTTCGGCCGCAATCTCCACGAGGATTTGCTGGCGGTGCATGGCCAGGGTCGGGCAATGCGCGAAGGAACCGACAGCCGATGGGTACTGCAGGGTCGCGAGGAGAACAGCACGATCCACGACGAGGTCGGGATGCGACATTACTACGCGGAATGGTCGAAACGCTTGGGGCGGCCGGCCTACGATCCCTGCCGCGAAGGCAAGACCGAGCCGGTGCGCGTCGCTGCGTGATATGAACCCCAACGCTTGCGGCAGCATCGGCCAATTCGGCCGCTGCGCTTCCCTCAGAGGGCGCGCAGCTCTCGCCTCGAGGCGGCTCTGCGGTGCTCACGAATGGGTGTGCTTGTGCAACTAGAACAGCGGCACGCGATCGAGGAGCTCGTCTATCGCTCCTGCCTCGCCCTCGACGCGCAGGACTACACGGCGTTTCTCGCGCTGTGCACGCCGGATTTTCGCTACGCAATCACGACGTACAGCCCCGAGCTTCGGCGCGAGCAGGTTTGGCTCGACCATGACCGCGCGGGTATGCAGACGCTGTTTACCAATCTGCCGCGCCACAACAGCGATCATTCACCGCTGACGCGCCATGCGACCGTGTACACCGTCGCTTCCAATGGCGATGCCGAAGCCAACGTCGTCTCGGCGCTGCAGGTGTTTCGCACGCAGCTCGACGGCGGTGCGACCGAGCTCTTCGCCGTCGGCCGCTTTCACGACACGGTACGTTTGGGCAGCGACGAACCGAAGCTCGCGCGTCGAGCCGTGCGTCTCGACACGCGTCAGCTCGGCTACGGTTACCACGTGCCGTTCTGAAACGATTCGCTCGAATGCGCATTCACATCAACGCACGCAACCGCGGCTACGAGTTCGAGGCGCTGCCGGGCGAGCGCGTGCTGCACGCCGGATTGCGTGCGGGCATCGCGCTGCCCTACGAGTGTGCCACGGGCACCTGCGGAACATGCAAAGCGACGCTCGTCGGCGGGACGTTGAACGATGGATGGGCGGGTGCGCCGGGCAAGAAATTCGTCAAGGCGGAGCGGCGCGAGTTCTTGATGTGCCAATGCGATGCCGCCGAGGATCTTACGGTCGAGGTCGACAAGTTCGTTCATGCCGCGCAGCCGGGCGGCTGCATCCCCGACGCGTGCGATGTCATGCTGCGAGCGCCGCGTTCGCTCACGCACGACGTCATGGCATTCAGCGTGGACCTCGAAGAACCGCGCGACTTCGACGCCGGACAGTTCGTACTGCTTGCGCCCGCGGACATCGCCGGCTATCGCGCCTACTCGATGTGCAACTACGAACGCGGCGCAAAGCATCTCGACTTCGTCATCAAGCGGAAACCGGACGGAGGATTCTCCGAGTGGCTCTTCGGCGGCAATCGCGAGGGCGCCGCGTTATCGATGTTCGGTCCGCTTGGCAGCGCGACGTTCGAGCCGACGCTCGGCAAGAATGTGCTGTGCATCGCCGGCGGCTCCGGTATCGCCGGCATGATGTCGATTCTGGCAAGAGCGGTGCAAGAAAGCTATTTCGAGCGCTGGCGCGGCTCGGTCTTTTTCGGCGTGCGCAAAATGCACGACACGTTTTTCTTGGACGAGCTTTCGTCGTTCAAAGCGAAGGCACCGGAAAACTTGCAGATCACCGTCGCGCTGTCGGAAGAAGATGTTCCCGCCACGACGGCGAACGATTGGCCCGGGCTGCGCTTCGAGCGCGGCCTGGTGCACGAGGTCACGAAGCGCTCGATGGCGGGCAAGTACCACGATGTGCGTGCGTATGTCGCGGGCCCTCCGCCGGCCGTCGACGCGGCGATACGCGTGCTGCTGCTCGAGGCGAAGCTTACGACGAACAATATTCGCTACGATAAGTACAGCTAGTGGACGACCCCCACGCTTGCTTCGCTCGCTGCCCCCCGAGGGGGCGCAGTCAGTCGCTTGGGGCGGCCCGGCGCGACGGACATGACCAAGGGTAGACGCCTCGTGTGCCGAACTGCCGACGTGCCGGAAAACGGCCTCAAGGAAGTCGAGGTCGAAGGCGGCCCGAAGCTCGTCGTCGCCAACGCCGGGGGCGAGTTCTTTGGTTTTCAGGCGCAGTGTCCGCACCAGGATGTGCCGCTTTGCGAGGGCGTGTTCGATGGGTCGACGCTCACATGCCATATGCATCTATGGCAGTGGGATGTGCGCACCGGCGCGCCGCTCGGCCTCGCCGAGGCGCCGATCCAGCGGTATCCGCTGGCGGTCGAAGGCGATAGCCTTTATCTTGGCGGCACGGCGACGGCGCTCGATGTCGGCGAGCTCTTCAACGGCATCGCGGCGGAAACGCTCGACGCGCTCGCGGCGCTCGCGCGAAGCGAAACGTTTCCGCAGGGCGCATTGCTCTATCGACCCGGCGATCCTGCCGAGGATCTTTTCGTGCTCGATGGCGGGCGCGTCGAGTTTCTCGTCGGACGCGGCGAGCGAACGGCGCCCGCGGGATTCATGCTGAAAAAAGGCGAGGTGTTCGGATGGGCCGCGCTGCTCGACGGTTATCCGATGCGCATTGCGAGCGCGCGTTGCCTCGAGGAGTCGCGGTTGCTGCGCATCAACGGCAAGGCAGCGCTCGGCGTTCTCGAGCGCGATCCCGCCGCCGGGTTCATCGTGATGCGCCGGCTCTCCGCGTTGATCGCACGCTATCTCGCATCATCCGGAGTGCAATGACGTAAGACGAGTGAAAGCACAAAACCGAGAGGAGGGGAGTCATGGACACGACGCACTTCATCAGGGCCGCAGGCGCAGCAGTTATCGGAATAGGATTGGCATTCCCGACGTTAGCGGCCGACATCGATTACGACAAGCCAGGGACGCCGGTGAAGCTCGTGGTCGGCTATCAGCCGTATTACACGGAGTCGTGGTCGGGCGTCGTGATGCGCGGCAAGAAGTTCTACGAGAAGTATCTGCCGAAAGGGTCCGAAGTCGAGTTCCAGGTGGGCCTGCAGGGCGCGATCATCGTCAACAACATGCTCGCGGGCAAGCAATACATCGGCTATATGGGTGACATGCCCGCGATCGTGTCCACGACGAAGCAGGAGGTGGCGGACGTGCGCATCGTAGCGGTGCTTGGACTGGGCTTCGACCAGTGCAACATCTTCCTCGCGCGTAACGACGCGCCGAAGTTCAAAGACGCGACGGAAGCGCTCAAGTGGCTCGACGGCAAGACGGTCGCCGTGCCGAAGGGATCGTGCACCGACCGTTACGCGCAGGCGACGTTCAAGAAGCTCAATGTCACGCCGAAGGAGTATCTGAATCAGAACATCGAGGTGATCACGTCGAACTTCCGCGCTGGCAAGCTAGACGCCGCGGTGATCTGGGAGCCCACCGCATCGCGACTCGTGCAGGAGGGGCTCGCCCGCCGCATCGCGTCCGGGGAGAGTGTTAAGGAAAACGACGGCGGCTTTCTCGCGATGCGCCAGGACCTGATCAAGCAGCGGCCCGACGTCGTCAAGGCATGGCTCGAAGCCGAGCTCGATGCGCAGCTCTTCCTCGCCGACCCGAAGAACAGCTCGGAAGTGATCAAGATGGCGAAGGAGCAGACGACCGGATTCAGCGAGCGCGTCCTTTGGTATTCGCTGTACGGCACGTACGATCCGGCCGCCGGCGGGAGTCCCGTGCGCGACTATCTGCCGTATACGTTCACGCCCGAGGTCCGCGAACTCATCAATCGCGCTTCGGCGTTTCTGTATTCGATCAAGAGCATCAGCGTGGAGAAGCTGCGTCCTGAGGCGATCGAGCCGCAGTGGACCGAAGCGATCCTCAAAGAACGCGGCCTCAAGGCGCCGATCGGTGAAGTGAAAGCGCTGCCCGACGCGCAGGCGCCCAAGGAGTGATGGCCTCCTTGTCGCTGGCCGCCATCGCGGCCGACGATCCGGTCGCTGCGCTGCGCGAAGCCGCACCGTTCAAGGATGCTTCGGATCGCTTTCTGAAGCGGGTCGCGGCTCTCGCGCGAACGTCGGAATTTCCCGCCGGCGCGCGCATCTACGCGGCCGGCGACGCGGCCGACGATATTTTCTTCGTCGTCTCGGGTGTCGTCGAGCACACGTTCAAGCCTGAGGTCGGCGCGCGCGAGCCGCTGAAGCGCCTCGGACGCGGCGGCGTCTTCGGCTGGGCCGGCCTTCTGCTCGGCGGCACAACACGCCGCCTGGCAACGGTGCGTGCCGTGGAGGCGACGACCGTCCTGCGAATCGATACCGAAAAATTGGTCGCGCTTCTCGAATCGGAGCCAGCGGAGGGTCCGCATGTCATGGAGCGCTTCGCCACGATGATCCAGCGCGAATTCATGCTGCCGTCGCTGCTCGCGCAGGTGCGCAGGCTTTCCGGCCCCATGACCGAAGAAATGTCGAGCATCAGTCTCACGATGTATCGACTCTCGCTCTGGTTGAAGAGCCCGCGTCCGTATTTGATGCTTTTGGGTTTCTCGTTGTTTCTCGCGACCTGGTATTTGGCGGTCGAAGTCTGGAAGCTGCCGCGGTTTCGCGAGATGCCCGGCCTCACCACAGTCGTGAAGGAGTGGCTCTCGCGTTCACCGACATACGGGTTGTCGATCTATACCGGGGAGTACTACCAACACATCGCCATGTCGGTCTGGCGCATCGCGCAAGCGTTTTTTTTCGCCACCATTCTCGGCGTTACGGTGGGATTGCTGTTGGGTTGGTCGCGGGTGTTCAAGGAATACGTGTTTCCCGTCTTCGAATTGTTGCGTCCCATCCCGGTTCTTGCTTGGGTGCCCCTCGCAATCGTGATGTTCGTTGCCACCGAGTCGTCCGTTGTTTTTCTCGCCTTTCTCGCGTCGTTCTTCACGACGGCATTGAACACGATGCTCGGCGTCGAGTCGATCGAAGAGTCGTACGTTCGCGCCGCACGATGTCTCGGCGCCAATCGTTGGCAGGTGTTCCGGCACGTGATCATTCCGGGCGCCCTGCCGTTCATCTTCACCGGCCTGCAGATCTCGATCGGCGTGTCCTGGTTTTCGCTCGTCGCCGCCGAAATGGTGTCGGGCCAATACGGCTTGGGCTACGTCATCAACACGTCGTACATGATGGTCCGCTATCCGACGATCATCATCGGCATGGCGACGCTGGGCATCGTCGGCTACACGACCAGCGCGCTGGTTCGCTTCGCCGGTGACTATTTGATGGAATGGCGCGTGCGCGAGCTCGCGTTATCCGAGCGCTGACGGAGGCTCCCCAAGGTGGACATGAGTCGCCCGCCGTCGACGTCGACGCGCGGACATATCCTGATCGAGGACGTGGTCAAGGTGTATGACGCGGACGGCGCCGCGGTGCTTGCGGTCGATCACTGCTCGCTCGAGATCGATCCCGGCGAGATTTGCATGATCGTCGGGCCGTCCGGATGCGGCAAGACGACGCTGCTCAATGCGATTGCCGGTTTTCACGACATCACGTCGGGGCGCATCGTCATGGACGGCGAAGTGCTGTGCTCGACCGAAAAGCCGAAGTCCAATCCCGGGCCCGATCGCATCGTCGTCTTTCAAAACGGCGCCCTCTTTCCGTGGAAAAGCAATCTCGAGAACGTGATCTTCGGTCCGGTGATGCAAGGACGTCTCGGGCGCGGCGAGGCGATCGACAAGGGCCGCGCGATGCTCGCCGATGCCGGACTTTCCGGCGTCGAACACAACTATCCGGGCGAAATGTCGTCGGGCGTGCGTCGGCGCGTAGAGATCGTCCGTGCCTTGATGAACGACCCGAAGGCGCTGTTGCTCGACGAGCCGTATCGCGCGCTCGATTCGCTCACCAAAAGCGTCATGCACGAGGCGCTGCTCGAGATTTACTACAAGAACAAGGTGACGATTTTTTTCATCACCCATGATCTCGAAGAAGCGGTCTTTCTCGGCCATCGCGTCGTTATCATGACCACGCGGCCGTGCAAGCCGAAAAAGATGTTGAACGTCGACATTCCTCATCCGCGCGATTACAGCGTGCTCACGTCGAAGCGCTTCCGCGAGCTGATCGAGGAAACCAACGATGCGGTCCACGAGGAAGCGCTGAAGGCATTTCAGGCCGGCGAGAAGGAAGGTTGATTTTGGGTACGCGGCTCAAGGCACTCGTGACGAGCACCGCATTCTGGCGCGGTCTGGCCGCGATCGCCGTGTTTTTGATCCTCTGGGAAATCGGCGCGCGGTCGAAGCAATGGCTCGCGCCGGAATTCTTCGCGCCGTTCAAGAGTCTTCTCGGCGCAATGGGATTCAAAAAAGACTATTTGCCGTGGATCGGCGCGGTGCCGGCGCCCTCGGCAGTCCTGCAGACTTGGGCAAGCGTGCTCGGCCAGAAAGGTTATTGGCAGAGCTGGTACATGAGCTTCTTCCGGGTCATGGGCGGGTTCATCGCCGCGATGATCATCGGCATTCCGTTTGGCCTCATGCTGGCGGTCAGTCGCATGACGCGCTGGGTTACCTTTCCGGTGTTCGAAGTGCTGCGTCCGATTCCGCCGCTTGCCTGGGTGCCGGCGTCGATCATCTTCTGGCCGACGCAGGAGCTCGCAATCACGTTCATCACGTTTCTCGGCGCGTTCTACACGATCGTCATCAACGTGCTGGGTGGCGCACGCTCGATCGACGTCCGTTATTTTCAAGCCGCGCAATCGATGGGCTCGTCACGCTGGGACATCTTTCGCCGCATCATTCTTCCAGGCACGTTGCCGTCGATTGTCGTCGGGTCCGCGGTCGGCATGGGCATCACATGGGAGGTCGTCGTGGCCGCCGAGATGATCTCCGGCGGCGGGGCGAGCGGGACGATCGGCTCCGGCGGCGGACTCGGATTCTTCATCTGGAACTCGTATGTCGGCGGCTCGTACGAGCAGATCGTCGTCGGCATGATCTCGATCGGCATCGCGGGTTTCGCATCGAGCGAGCTGTTGCGCTGGCTCGGCCGCTACGCGACACCGTGGCTCAAAGCGCGATGAGTGCCCCATGAGCGCCGAAGGACCGCCCCAAGGCGCTCATTGCGCCCCTTCCGGGGGCAGCGAAGCGGCCGAATTGGCCGCGAGCGTGGGGGTCCTATGACCGCGACCGGCGCACCACGTCCCGCGATCATTCCCGGCGAGATTTCGGTCCAGGGCGTCAGCAAATCGTATGGCGCGCTGCACATGCGCAAGGAAGTCGTGCGCGATTGCTCGTTCACGATCGAGCGGGGGAAGCTAACCGTGATGGTCGGTCCCTCGGGATGCGGCAAGTCGACGCTCACGCGCCTCATCTCGGGCTTCGAGCAGCCGTCGCGCGGCAAGATTCTGCTCGACGGCGCGCCGATCACCGGACCCAACCGGGATCGTCTCGTCGTATTTCAGGAGACCGCTCTGTTCCCATGGATGACGACGTGGGACAACATCCTCTACGGGCCGCGGGCGCGTGGCGAGCTCACGAAGGAGAACCTTGCCTTCGCGGAATTTCTGCTCGCCAAGGTCGGCTTGCAGGATTTTCGCGACAAATATCCCGGTCAGCTATCCGGGGGCATGCAGCGGCGCGCGGAGCTCGCGCGTGCGATGGTCAACAATCCGAAGGTGATGATCCTGGACGAGCCGTTTCGCGGCCTCGATGCGATGACGCGCGAGCTGATGTGGGAATACTACGCGCGGCTCTACGAGGAAAATCGGCGCACGAATTTTTTCGTCACGACTGATATCGACGAGGCGGTATTTCTCGCCGACCGGATGCTCGTCATGTGCAACACGCCGACGCAAGTGCGCGCCGTGATCGAGGTCGATCTGCCGCGGCCGCGCAGGTTCGCGGATTTGGTCGAGAACGATCGCGCCAACGACATCAAGAAGCAGGCGCTGTCGATCCTGCATGCCGAAGCGATGCGCTCGTTCTCGCGCGGCTCGAAGGCCGCCGCCGACTTCGTCGACGCCTATCTGAAGCGCGCCCACCATTCCTAACCGCGATGCACGATCGGAGATGTGATGTCGGACATTGAAATTGCCCAGGCGGCCAAGCTGCAGCGGATTTCCGCCGTGGCGCGCGAAAAGCTCGGCATCGCCGAAGAGCATCTCGAGCCGTACGGCCATTACAAGGCCAAGGTATCGCTCAAGTATCTGGACACGCTCGAGCCGAGAAGGAACGCCAAGCTGATTCTCGTCACCGGCATCAGCCCGACGCCCGCGGGCGAAGGCAAGACGACCACGACGGTCGGCTTGGGCGATGCGCTCAATCTGATCGGCAAGCGGGCGGCGATTTGCATTCGCGAGCCGTCGCTGGGCCCGGTGTTCGGCATGAAAGGCGGCGCGGCCGGCGGAGGTTATGCGCAAGTCGTGCCGATGGAGGATATCAATCTTCATTTCACCGGCGATTTCAGCGCAATCGCGCTGGCGAACAATCTGCTTGCGGCCACGATCGACAATCACGTTTACCACGGCAATGCGCTCGGCATCGATGTGCGCCGCATCACGTGGCGGCGCGTCGTCGACATGAATGATCGCGCGTTGCGATCGATCGTCGTGGGCCTGGGCGGCACCGCAAACGGTTTTCCGCGCGCCGATGCGTTCGATATCGTCGTCGCGTCCGAGGTGATGGCGATATTTTGCCTGGCAACCTCGCTCGACGATTTGAAAAAGCGCCTGGGCAACATCGTCTGCGCGTATACCCGCGATGGAGCGCCCATTCACGCGCGCGATTTGAACGTGCATGGCGCGATGACGGTATTGCTCAAGGACGCGCTCAATCCCAATCTCGTTCAGACGCTCGAAAACAATCCGGCCTTCATTCACGGCGGTCCGTTCGCCAACATCGCGCACGGGTGCAATTCGGTGATCGCCACGCAGAGTGCCATGAAGCTCGCGGACTACGTCGTGACCGAGGCGGGTTTCGGCGCCGATCTCGGGGCCGAAAAGTTCATCGACATCAAATGCCGCAAGAGCGGGTTGCGGCCCGACGCCGTCGTGATCGTCGCCACGATTCGCGCGCTCAAGTATCACGGCGGAGTCGACTTGAAGGAGATACAGAAGGAGGACCTCGCCGCGCTCGAAAAAGGCATCGCCAATCTCGAGCGCCACGTCAACAACGTTCGCAACCACTATGGACTGCCTTGCGTGGTGGCGATCAATCAATTTCGTTTCGACACGGCGTCCGAGATCGAGCTGTTGAAGAAAAAGATGGCGCATCACGAAGCACCCGTGATTCTCGGTAAACAATGGGCGGAGGGCGGAAAAGGGGCCGTCGACCTGGCGCGTGCGGTGGTCGAGCTCATCGACAAGGCGCCGACCGATTTCAGATACGTGTACGAAGAGGGCCTCCCGCTCTGGGAAAAGCTGCAGGCGATCGCGACGAAGATTTACGGCGCCGCCGACGTCATCGCGGATACGAAAGTGCGCGCTCAGATCAAGCAATTGCAGGCGGACGGCTACGGCCATTACCCGGTATGTGTCGCCAAGACGCAGTACTCGTTCTCGACGGATCCGTTGTTGCGCGGCGCGCCTTCGGGACACGTCATCAACGTCCGCGATGTGCGGCTCGCGGCCGGCGCCGAGTTCGTCGTCATGATCTGCGGCGACGTGATGACCATGCCCGGATTGCCCAAGGAGCCTGCAGCGTTGAAGATCGATCTCGTCGACGGCAAAGTCGTCGGACTCTTCTGATGGAGGTCCTGTTTTCCAAACCCGTCGTGATTGCGCTTGCCGTGATCGGCGCGCTTCTCGCGATTTGCGCCTCGGCGCTTCGCGCGAGCGGAAAGCTGAACGACGCGATGGCGCGGCGGCTCAATTTTGCCGGTTACGTCGCCATGGGGGTCAGCATGTTGCTGTTCGTGCTCGCGGGCTTGCGAGGCGTACCGGCGTGATGGGCTCCGGCGTGGATCAAAGCGGCCGACTGCGCGGAAGCTTTCGCGGAGGATCGTAGAAGGGAAGTCGAGCGGTCCGGGCAACGCGTCCGTCGGTGAGGCGCACCCACGACCCGATCGTCAAATCGGACGGGGCGAAGCCGAGCGCGATGCGCCGGCGAAGAATCGGCGAATCGCATCTACTCGTCGCCCGTGCAAGCGGCAGCGATGACGATGCCGGGCGATCGACGATCTCGAGCCCGGCCAGCGCCATTTCCGGCGGCATGCGACGCAACGCAACGAATGACTTCCCTCCGCGAAAATCTCGTCCGTCGAGATCGACCAAGCGATTGAGACGAAGCTCGAGCGGATTTTCACTTCCGGTGATCTCTCGATCGAAGAGCCCGTAGCCCGATTCGATGCGCAGCGAGTCGGCGGCGTCGAATTCGCACGCTGCCGCCCCCAGTTCGAGCAGCGCTGTTCGAGTCGCAGCGGCATGGGTCGCCGGCAGCAGAACCTCGTATCCCAGCTCGCCGCTGTAACCCAATCGGCCGACAATGCTGGGAACGCCGCCGATGAGCGCACCGCCGAAGCGAAAGTAATGCAGATCGCGCACGAACGTTTCGCCGACGAGCGTTGCGAGCATGAGTCCGCTCGCGGGCCCTTGCAGAGCCAGAATCGTGAATTCGCCCGAGCGATCCCGAATATGCACATCGAAGCGCTCCGATTTGGCGCGAAAAGCGCAGTAATCGCTGCGCCGGCCGGTGAAGAGCCACCATTTCCCGTCGGCGTGCTTCCACAGCGTGGCGTCGATGAAGACGCTCGCATCGTCGTTCAACAAAAGCGTGTACACGATGCGCCCGGCTTCAAGGCCGGTGAGCGAACGCGTCTGCAGCCATTCCAGGAATGCGCAGGCTCCAGCTCCTTCGACTTCGGTCAGACTCATGAACGAAAAGTCGAAGACTCCGGCGTTGCGCCGCGTGGCGAGGTGCTGCTCGGCTGAGTTCATGACGCCCGCACCAGCATGAATGCGCCGACAACGACGCAGAGCACTCCGGCGATACCGCGAAGCGCCCGCGGACTCACGGCGTGAGCGAGACGGACGCCGGCCGCGACGCCGACGAGCTCGAATCCCGTGAGCCACGCTGCCAGCGTGAAATCGATGCGCGCGTCCTGTAAAGCGGCGAGCGAGCCCGAGACCGAGGCGATGATCTGCAGCACCTGACTCGCGCCCACGGCCGCGAGGGGCGCAAAGCCGAGAATCACCATCAACGGCACGGAGAAGAGGGGCCCTCCCGCGCCGGATAAGCCGGAGCCGAAACCCGCAACGGCGCCGACGCAGACGAGAATCGGAAGATCGCTGCGCGCGCGCCCGTCGCGCGCATCACGCAGCGGTCCGCGCGGGGGAACGAAGACATAGACGCCCGCGGCGATGATGATGATCGCAATCGTGACCGCGAGCGCATGCGGCGGTATGCGCGCCGCGGCAGCGCTCCCGAGATAACCGAACAGCACGGCGCCGAGGCACACCGGCATCGTGAGGCGCCAGTTGATCGATCCGCGGCGCTGAAAAAGCCACGTGCCGAACAATCCGGTGAATAGAAACGTGAAGAGCGCGGTCGCGGCGGCCACGTGGATGCCGAGATCGCCAAAAATCGCGAGAAACGGAATGAGCAGCACACCGCCGACGCCGACCGCGCCGATGAACAACCCGACGATCGCCGCGACAACCGCGAGTGCGATGAAGGCGCTCAGCCCGCTGCGAAGCTCGTGAGCTCGCTCGTCAGGAGCACCGTGAGCCGCTTCATTACCGCGTATCCGAGTCTGTGATCGGTTTCCATCGCCGTGTGCAGATCGGCTCCCGCGAGGGCCACCACGCTGCACGCCGTCAGGCAGTAAGCGGTCGCGATTCGCCGCGAATAGCCTTCGACGAGCGCCGCCCATCCGAACACGTCGCCGCGGCGCATGAAGTCGCCGGCCGATGTCTCGCGCTTGCCGAGGCCCAGCGTGAAGCGCACCATGCCGTCGGCGAGCACGTAGAAATCGTCGACGGGATCGCCGATCGCGTAGATGCGCGTGTCTTGCGGGTACGCGCGCACATGCCCGATCGCCGCCAGCCGCCCGATCTGCGCACCGCTGAGTCCCGAGAAGAAGGGCGCGTGCGCGAGCAGCTCGCGCTCGGCCGTTGCGATTGTCATTACTTCTTTTGCTTCCAGCCCGTCATCTCCTTGAAGCGCGCGAGCTCTTCCGGCTTCATGAAAACTGTGTGCTCGGGTCCAGGGTAACGCCGTGTGCGCACGTCGTCGCGATAATCGGTGAGTCCCTTTTCGAGGATCGGCACCAGATCGGTGTACATCTTAGAGTGACGCGGCGTGTGTTTCTCGTACAAGTGGAACAGATCCGACCCGATGATGTGCACACCGTGCGCGGCGTTGCCCGCGCCCAAACTGATGACCGGAACCGGCAGCGTTTCCGCGAGCATCTGACACACCTCGGACGTCGTCACCTCGCACATGATCGAGAAGCAGCCGGCATCGACCATCGCCCACGCGTCGTCGATCAACTCCTTCGCGCGATCCGCCGTCTTGCCTTGCGCGAAAAAACCGCCGAGCTGCGGCATCCGCATCGGCGTAATGCCGATATGGCCCTGCACGGGAATGCCCGCCTTGACGATCGCTTCTATGTTTTTCGCGTGATGCTTGTTGCCTTCGCACTTCATGACTTCGGCGCCGCCTTGCGACACGTACTTCGCGGCGTTATCGACCGCCTGCATCGGCGAGAGATGAAAGCTCATATACGGCATGTCGACCATGCGCAGTCCATATTTCGATCCGCGCTTGACCGCTTGCGACATGAACATCACTTCCTCGAACGAGACAGACGTCGTGTCCTCGTGCCCGAACAGCACCATGCCGCCGGTGTCCGACACGCACAGGATATCGATGCCGACGCGGTCCGCGATGATCGCGGTTTCGTAATCGTATACGGCGAGTTGAACGATGGGCTCGCCGCGCTTCATCTTGTCGACCAGGCTCGGAATCGTGACTTTCTTGCGCGCGGGCGGCGCTGCGGCGGATGTGGGTTCGGCCATTGTTCCTCCTCGTAAGATCGTTTAGATAACAAGACCCACGCAGGAATGCAAGACCCAGCGGAACTGCCGAGCACGCATTCGACGCACGCACGTTTCAGAACGAAACTCGGCATTTCGCTGCGAAACAAGCGTCACGCGTTGGTGTTCGGCGTTCGCTTCAGTCCCCATTGCCTGCGCCGCACCCACAAAGCCTTGCGGCCGATGCCGAGCATGCGCGCCAGCTCGGTTTCCGTGTACGAATCCTGGAAACGCTCGACGACAGCGCGGATGTACTCTTCGATGGCGAGCGGTCGTGCGCCGCCCGGCAGCGGCACGGCAGCGCGCACCATGGGGAGCGCCGGCGCGACCTCGGCCAGATCGCGTCCGTTCAGCACGTCGCCCTCGGCGAGGATCACCGCGCGGTCGATCATGTTTTTCATCTCCCGCACGTTGCCGGGCCACGTATGGCTTTCCAGAAATGCAGCGAACTCGGTGTCGAAGCGCGGAATGCGTTTGCCGAGCTTGCTCGCGCAACGTTCTGCAAAGTGGCGCGCCAGCAGCAGGCGATCGGCGCCGCGCTCGCGCAACGGCGGCATCTGAATAGAAATCACGCTGAGTCGATAGAAAAGGTCCTGGCGGAATTGCCCGCGTTCAATCGCAGCAGCGACGTCGCGCTGCGTCGCTCCGATGAAACGCACGCCAGTCTCTGGCGTTGGCTCTTCCGCGCTTTCCTCGAGGACATCGAGTAGCCTCACTTGAACCGAAGGTGCGAGCTCGACGATCTCGTCCAGGAACAGCGTGCCTCCGTCGGCTTCATGGCCGAAAATCTCCGCCTCCTGTGCCTCGCGCGAGAGGAGGCCGCAATGAATCGTGACGAAAGGCCCTTCGGCGCGCGCACTCGCATAGTGAATTGCCGCCGCCACGAGCTCTTTGCCGGTTCCCGATTCACCGCGGATGAGAACGCTCGCGTCGACCGGCGCGGCCTTGCGAATCAATTCCAGCGCCTTGCGCATGCCGGGACTCTCGCCGATCAGCGGACGGGCGCCGTATCCGCTTTTCAGCGTACGTTTGAGCAGCACATTCTCGCGCGTCATTCGGCGCTCGTGAAGCGCGCGCGCGACACTGTGCAGGAATTCGTCGTTATCGAACGGCTTCATGATGTAATCGACTGCACCCGCACGCAGCGCGGCGATTGCGCTCTCGAGCGACGAGAAGCTCGTGATCATGATGATCGGCAGTTCAGGACGCAGGCGCCGGATCGCGCCGATCGCGTCAAGACCGGTACCGTCGGGTAAACGCAAGTCCGTGATTACGAGATCGAGACGGCTTTTTCGTATGCGCTCGAGACCCGTCTTGACGGTGCCGGCGCGCGCCACCGCATACCGTTCGCGGGTCAACAGCAGCTCGACCACTTCGGACAGGCCGGGATCGTCGTCGATGAGCAGAATGCGCGCCATGGCTCACTCTCCAAGCAAGGGCAGAACGACATCGAAACAAGCGCCGCCTTGCGCGCGATTCGACGCGTGGATCGTCCCGCCGAGCTCATGCGCGATCTCATAGCTGATGGCGAGGCCGAGACCGGTGCCCTGGCCGGGTGCCTTGGTCGTGAAGAACGGCTCGAAAACGCGCGGCAGCGTCTCGGCGGGAATGCCCGGCCCACTGTCGCAAATGCGGACGAATACGCGCTCGTCCTCGATACGCGCGGACGCGTCGATCGCGCCGCCGCCGTGCATCGCCTGCGCCGCGTTTTGCAGGATGTTGAGCAGCACCTGCTGGAACGAGCCCGGCCGCGAGAGCACGCGCGCGCCGGGCGCGCCGCGATAAACGACGCGCACGCCGACGCCATACGGGCTATGCCGCAGCAAGGCGAGCGCATCCTCCATTGCCGAATCCACGCCGACGGGTGTCGGCGGCTCATCGGCGGCACGCGAGAAATCACCGAGCTTGCGCGTGATGGCCAGCACACGAGCAACGTTGGCGCTGATCGACGCGAGGCCTTTTTCCATCACCTCCGGTGTGACGCCTCGCTTGGACTGAAGGATTTGCAGCATCGAATGCACGGCCGCAAGCGGGTTCGACACTTCATGGCACACGCCCGCGACCATGAAGCCGAGCGCCGCAAGACGTTGGGTCTGCGCATTGATCGTTTCGGGATTCTGGGAACGGTCGCTCGCGTCATCCCCCCACGCTTGCGGCTTCGCCGCTGCGCTGCCCCCCGAGGTGGCGTTGGTTGGCAACTGCCCACGTCGCGGCTTCGGGCGGCCGTGCGCCGCACCGTGCGACCCTTGGGGCGGCCCTGCGGGTCTCATGCCGGACGAATCGCCAGACGCTTGACGGCACGCTCGTCGATCGGCACGCAGAGTGCCGCCGCTACGATCGAGAATCCGATGCAGGCAAGCCAAACCGGCAGATACGAGCCGGTCGAATCAAAAACAGCGCCGCCCATCCAGGCGCCGACGAAAGAGCCGAGTTGATGCCCGAGGAACGCAATCGAGAACAGCGTGGACAAGTACTTGACCCCGAAAATCTGTCCGACCAGCGAATTGGTGAGCGGAATCGTGCCGAGCCAGGTGGCGCCCACGACGGCGGCAAAGATATACAGGCTTGCCGTGGTCAGCGGCAGCGCGACGAATGCTGCGATCGCGATGGCGCGAATCGCATAGATCCACGCGAGCAGCAGCTTTTTGCTGTAGCGGGCGCCGAGCGCGCCGGCCGCGTAGGAGCCCGCGATATTGAAGATTCCGATGATCGCAAGCGCCTGCATCCCATCCGCGGCACTCAACCCGCGATCGATCAAATAGGCGGGGAGATGCGTCATCATGAACACCGTTTGCAGACCGCAGACGAAAAAGCTTGCGGTCAGGAACCAGAAACCGCGATGCGAAGCCGCCTCGGCGAGCGCGAACGCGATCGGCTGCTCGTTTTCGTCGCTCGCGCGGTTGCGGCCCGCGAGCGCCGCGCCGAGCGGAACCATCAAAAATGCCCCGGCGCCGAGAACCAGCAACGCATTCATCCACCCGAAGTGCGTGATCAGCGCCTGGCCCCACGGCAGCATCGCGAATTGGCCGAACGAGCCGCAGGCACCGGCGATGCCGACGGCCTTGCTGCGGGACTCGGACGGATAGGCACGCGCGACCACGGACAACACGACGCCGAATCCGGTGCACGAGAGACCGAGACCCACGAGCAGACCCGCCGATAAATCGAACGCGAGCGCCGTCGTCGAGTGCGGCATCATCCAAAGCCCGACTGCATAGGCGAGCCCGCCCGCCGACAGAACGCGTGCAGCGCCGAAGCGATCGGCAATGGCGCCTGCGAACGGCATCGCCAGCCCCCATACGAGATTCTGCAGCGCAATCGCGAACGAAAACGTCTCGCGTCCCCAGCCGAGATCGAGCGACATGGGCACGAGGAAAAGGCCGAAGCTCTGCCGCGTGCCGATGGCAAGCAGAAGGATGAGACCGCCGCAGACGAGAACGACAGTCGAGCTGCGCCACGCAGGAGCGTTCAGGGCCGGTTCCTCCGGATACCGCTTGGTATGCCGCGATGTTGGCCGACAATCGATGTCACGGCAAGAGCATCGTGGTCATCCGGCCCGCGAATCCGTTTCGGCGCGCGATAGCACGTTGTCGATCGCGGCACGCTCGGCCATGAACACGTTTTCGTCGCGCAGCACGCTCACCAATCCCGTCCGCCGCATGACGTCGAAGACTTGACGCTTGATGCCGCCGATGACGAGCGTCACGCCGTTCTCCCGCAGTCGCACCGAAAGATTGCGCAACGATTCGACACCCGATGCGTCGAGTTGATTGATACCGGTCGCCGCGATGACGATGAACTGCAGGTTCGGCGTCTCGCGCTCCAGCTTCAGCACCGCGTCCTCGAAAAACGAAGCGTTGGCGAAGTACAGCGATGCGTCGAAACGCACGATGCCAACCTTGGGATGCAACGGCGCGAGCTTGTAATGACCGGCATCGCGCAGCGTCCCGTCCGGATGCAGGCTCACGACGGCGACCCGGGGCCGCATGCGGCCGTAGATGTAAGCGCCGAGCGACAGGATGATTCCGGTCAGGATGCCGATTTGGATGTTCGGCGCGAAGGCGAGCGTCACGACGAACGTCACGGTGCCGGCCAGTCCGTCTTCACGGCTCGCGAGCCATGCTTGCTTGAGCGCCCCGACGTCGATGAGATTGACGACCGCGAGGATGATCATCGCGGCGAGCACGGGACGGGGCAGCGGGTAGAGATACGACGTGAAAAACAGCAGAGTGAGCAGCACCGCCGCAGCCGCGAACAGCGAAGAGAGTCCGGTTCGGGCATTCGATGCCAGGTTCAACGCGGAGCGCGAAAACGAGCCGCTGACCGGCATCGAACCACAGAAGGCCGCCACGATCTTGGCCAATCCCTGGCCGATCAACTCTTGATTTTCATTCCAGGGCGCGCGTGTCCTGACCGCGATCACCTTGCAGCTCGACATCGCTTCCATGAAGCTGATCACGGCCACAACGAGGGCAGCCGGCAGCAATGCCCGCGTCGACTCCCAGCTCATGTCGGGTATGACGAACCCCGGGAGGCCCGTGGGAATGTCGCCGACAATTCGGCCGCCCCGTTCGGCAAATCCGATCAGGTGACTGACCCAGGTCAAAAGCGCGACGGTGACGAGGACGCCGGGAAGGCGCGGCGCCCATCTTTTGAACAGCACGAGAAGCGCCATCGCGCCGAGCCCGAATGCAAGCGATGTCTCGTGCAACAGATCCATGCGCGAGACGACATTCCAGGTATCGATCAACAGATGCTCGCTTTGTCGCAGCGGAATTCCGAGCAATGCGGGCAGCTGTGAAAGCGCGATCACGAGCGCTGCCGCATTGATGAATCCCATCAGAACCGGATGGGAAACGAGGCTGATCAGCATGCCGGCGCGCGCAAGTCCGAAGCCGAGCTGGAACAATCCGGAGAGCAGCGCGAGCAACGTCACGTAAGCGTAGAACTGATCGAGGCCCGCGGGGCGCAGGGCCGTGACGCTGGCGGCGGTGAGCAGCGACGTCATCGCCACGGGACCGGTCGACAGCAGCGCCGAGGAGCCGAAGAGCACGCCGACGATCGCTGGGATGAATGCAGCGTACAAGCCGTAATACGCAGGTACGCCGGCGAGCTGTGCGTAGGCAAGCGATTGCGGGATTGCGACGAGTGAAACCGTCACGCCGGCCAGCAGGTCGTCGCGCGCCGAAGCGGCGGTGATGCGCGGCCATTGCAGAAAAGGCAGCAGGCGGCCCATCCAGGCCGGGAGGGTACCGCTGTGCATGGCCCGGAATCCTGCACGGATGCCGCGCTTAATGCAATTGCGAAAGGCGAGGGCGTTGCAGACCGCCTAACGGTGGATGTCGATCCCCATCGCCGCCAGCGCGCGGTCCATTTCGCGAGACCAGTTCGGTCCCACTCGCGCGTTGGCAGGACTCGGGTGTGGCGCGGTGCCGCAATTGACGTCATTGCCGAGGACCGCTTCGACGCGCTGTGCCGCAAAGTTGCCGAGGCCCAATGCGTAGCGCGCTTTGGTCGCAATCGCTGCCGCGTG
>DASXPO010000050.1:0-4673 GCA_036493535.1 Casimicrobiaceae bacterium | reverse complement strand
GCTCTCGCGGGTGTAGCTCAATGGTAGAGCAGAGGCTTCCCAAGCCTACGACGAGGGTTCGATTCCCTTCACCCGCTCCATCGCCTGGCCGGCGCTTTGTTTCCGTTTGTTTCGCCAAGTCATATGTCCTTGGTAACTATTCCGATTTTGTCTGTCACTCCCGCCTGAGGCCTCCGATCGCTTCGCGGAATCAAACCGCGGCCAGGCGGTCTACACGACGTTGCCGCGCGTTGCGCGGTCGTCCCTAGGGGAGTCCGATGGCACGCCTTCGGCGTGTGTGGTTGATTGCCGCGGTGCTCGTCTCGGCCGCGGTTGCGGCGGCGATTCTGGTTCGATCTCCTTCCGGTACGCGAGCCGCGGCCCCCAAAGGCGCATCGGCGGTTACGGTGTCGACCGCGCGCGTCGTCCAGAAAACTGTCCCGTTCACGCTGTCGGCGATCGGCAACGTCGAGCCTTACACCTCGGTCTCGGTACGCGCGCGCGTCGATGGCGAAGTCGTCGGCGTGAAATTCAAGGAAGGCGATCCGGTCAAGAACGGCGCCGTTTTGTTCGAGCTCGATCCGCGCCCATTCATCGCATCGCTCGATCAGGCCAAGGCGAATCTGGCGAAGGATCGCGCGCAGCTCGAGCACGCGAAATCGCAGGACACGCGTTACCAGGATCTGCTCCGCCAGAAGTTCATTTCGGCCGACGCTTACGAACAGGTGCGTGCGACGGCGCAATCCACGGCAGCGTCCGTCGCCGCGGATCAAGCCGCTGTCGAGACGGCGCAACTGCAGCTCGGCTTCGCGACGATTCGATCGCCGATCGACGGAATCGCCGGCCGGATCCAGATTCAGCAGGGCAATCTCGTTCGGGCGAACGACACGACACCGCTCGTCACGATCAACAAGATCAAGCCGATCTATGTGACGTTTTCGGTGCCGGAACAAAATCTGAACGACATCCGGCGTCATCAAGCCGCGGGCGATCTCGTCGTGCAGGCGCATCCGTCGGGCACCGGGCACGAGCCCGTCGCGGGACGCCTGAGCTTCATCGACAACACCGCCGATATGACGACCGGAACGATCAAGCTCAAAGGCGAGTTTCCGAACACCGGCACCGAGCTGTGGCCCGGACAGTTCGTCACCGTCGCGCTCACGCTGTACGAGCAAAAAGATGCGCTCGTCGCGCCGGCCGCTGCGATCCAGAACGGGCCGAACGGACCGTACGTGTTCGTCGTGCGCAACGACAATACCGTCGAAGTGCGCAACGTCAAGGTCGCACGTACCGAGGGCGATGACACGGTGCTCGCGAGTGGCCTAAAGCCGGGCGAACGCGTCGTCACCGTCGGCCAATTGCGTCTCGCGCCGGGCACGCCGGTCGCCGAAGCGCAGCAGGCCAAATCCTGACGGTTCGAACCCGCGCGGATAACCTCATGAACATCGCCGCGCTATTTGTCCGCCGTCCGGTCATGACCGCATTGGTGATGATCGCGATCCTCGCCTTCGGCATCGTCGGTTACCGCCTGCTGCCGGTCAATGCGCTGCCGAATGTCGACTTCCCGACGATCCAAGTGCAGGCGCAGTTGCCCGGCGCCGCACCCGATACGATGGCGTCCGCGGTTGCGACGCCGCTCGAAAAAAGATTTTCGACCGTCGCTGGGATCGACTCGATGACGTCGGTGTCGACCAGCGGCACGACGACGATCACGATCCAGTTTTCGCTCGATCGCAATATCGATGCCGCTGCGCAGGACGTGCAATCGGCCATCGCGGCGGCCGCACGGCAGTTGCCCTCGACGCTTCCGACACCGCCGACGCAGCGCAAAGTCAACCCCGCCGATGCGTCGATTATCCTGCTCGCGCTCACGTCGGAGACGCAACCACTGTCGACGGTCGACGAATACGCCGAAACCAATCTGGCGCAGCGCATCTCGACGATCAGCGGCGTCGCGCAAGTGCAGGTGTTCGGCTCGCAACAGTACGCCGTTCGCATCCAGCTCGATCCCAACGCGCTCGCCTCGCGCGGCATCGCGCTGACCGACGTCGAACAAGCGGTGGGCAACGCGAACGTCAACCTGCCCACCGGAACGCTGTACGGTCGCGAGCGCGCAACCTCGGTGATGGCGACGGGGCAGCTCACCGACGCCAAAGCCTACGCGCCGATGATCGTCACGTATCGCAACGGCGCGCCGGTGCGCCTGTCCGACATCGGGCGCGTCTTCGACAGCGTGCAGAACGACAAGGTCGCGGCCTGGTACAACGGCACGCGCGGCGTCGTGCTGGCCGTGCAACGGCAGCCGGGCACGAACACGATCGAAGTGGTCAACGCGATACGCGCGATTCTGCCGTCGTTTCAAGCGCAGCTTCCACCGTCGATCAAGCTGTCGATCCTCTACGATCGCTCGCAATCGATCCGCGAATCGGTGCGCGACGTGCAGATCACGCTACTGGTCGCGCTGTGCCTGGTTGTCGCGGTGATCTTCGTGTTTCTGCGCAGCGCCTCGGCGACGATGATCCCGAGTCTGGCGCTGCCGTTGTCGATCGTCGGCACATTCGGCTTGATGTATGTGTTCGGATACAGCCTCGACAATCTCTCGTTGATGGCGCTCACGCTATGCGTCGGCTTCGTCGTCGATGATGCCATCGTGATGCTCGAGAACATCGCGCGGCATATGGAGCACGGCCAGCCGCGAATGCAAGCGACGCTCGAAGGTGCGCAGGAAATCGGCTTCACGATCGTGTCGATGACGATTTCGCTTGCCGCGGTGTTCATTCCGGTCCTGTTCATGGGCGGCATCCTCGGGCGGCTGCTGCACGAGTTCGCCGTCACGATCATCGTCGCCGTGCTGATCTCGGGGCTGGTCTCGCTGACGCTGACGCCGCTCCTGTGCAGTCGAATGCTCAAGGTCGAGCGCAACGAGCAGCACGGCCGTGTCTACGCCTGGTCGGAGCGGATTTTCGACGCCATGCTTGGCGCTTATCGGGTCAGCCTCCACCGGGTGATGCGCCACCGCCGCATCACGATGGCGACATTCGCGGCCATCTTCCTCGCAACCGGACTCCTGTTCGTATACATGCCCAAAGGGTTCCTGCCGAGCGACGATGTTGGGCAACTGTTCATCATCACCGAAGCCGCGCAGGACATTTCCTTCGATGCAATGACGAATCTGCAACAGCAGGTCACGAACGTCGTCCGCCAGAATCCTCACGTCGAGAACGCGATGTCGTTCGTCGGCATCGGCGGGCCGAGCGGCACGCTCAACAGCGGACGCATCTTTGTCACGCTCAAACCGCGCGGCGAGCGTCCGCGCGCCGACGAAATCGTACGCGAGCTACGGCCCGCGCTGTCGCATTTCTCCGATATTCGCGTGTTCGTTCAGAATGTCCCGGCGATTCGCATCGGCGGCCAACTGACGAAGAGCCTATACCAGTACACGCTGCAAGGCACCGACACGACCGAGCTCTATCGCGTCGCGCGTGATCTCGAAGATAAGATGCGTACGCTGCCTGGTTTGGAGGACGTGACCAGCGATTTGCAAATCACCCAGCCGCAGATCACCGTCGACATCGACCGCAACAAGGCCTCTGCACTCGGCGTGTCGGCACAGGCGATCGAGAGCACGCTCTACGACGCGTACGGCGCCCGCCAGGTGTCGACGATCTACGCGCCGAGCGACCAATACTGGGTCGTGATGGAGCTCGAGCCACGCTACCAGACCGATCCATCGGTCCTGTCGATGCTCTATGTGCGCGCAAACGGCGGCGCGCTCGTCCCGCTGAACGCGGTCGCGACGCTGAAGCCGACCACGGGCCCGCTGACCATCAACCATCTCGGCCAGCTTCCGTCCGTCACGATTTCGTTCGATCTGCGCGAAGGCGTCGCGCTATCGCAGGCGATCGCCGAAATCCGGCAGGCGACCGCACAAATGAATTTGCCCGCGACGATCAACACGTCGTTCCAGGGCGCCGCGCAGGCGTTTCAGGCCTCGCTGCAGGGGATGGGCGTGCTGCTCGTGCTGGCAATTTTCGTGATCTACCTGGTGCTCGGCATTTTGTACGAGAGCTTCGTCCATCCGCTGACGATTCTTTCCGGATTGCCGACGGCGGGCTTCGGCGCGCTCGTGACGTTGTGGCTCTTCAACGCCGATCTGAATCTCTATGCATTCGTCGGCATCATCATGCTGATCGGCATCGTCAAGAAAAACGCGATCATGATGATCGACTTCGCGCTGGAGTCGCAGCGCAAGGAAAACAAGCCGGCGGAAGACGCCATCGTCCAGGCCTGTCTCACGCGGTTCCGGCCGATCATGATGACGACGATGGCCGCGTTGATGGGCAGCCTGCCAATCGCGCTGGCTTTCGGCGCGGGCGGCAATACGCGTCAGCCGCTTGGGCTCGCGGTCGTCGGCGGCCTCCTCTTCTCGCAATTGTTGACACTGTTCATCACGCCGGTCATCTATCTCTATTTCGAGCACGGCTCGGAACGATGGAAGGCGTACCGCGCGCGGAGCCGCCCTGCACAGCCCACCGCCTCGCATGCGTGAGGGTCAAGGAGACGCTTCGCCCGCGGCGCCGGCGGTTGGCTTTATCATGTCGACTCATCCGGTAGTCCCATGCCGGTCATCGCATGCTTGGAGGGGCTCGATGGTCAAGTCGATTGTCGCGGGATGCACAACGCTGCTGCTGCTC
>DASXPO010000049.1:0-19320 GCA_036493535.1 Casimicrobiaceae bacterium | reverse complement strand
AGTTGCCCACGGCATTGCACCATTGGCGCGAGTAAGGTCGCAGATACTGGCTCGTTCGCCGCATGATCTTCGCCCTCTCGATCTCCGCCATGCGCCGGTTGAGGTCGCTCCCGCGATCGAGGCGTTCAATCATTTGCTGTCGGAGCTCCGCGAGTCGAATGCCGTGCAGCAGCGGTTCTTGACCAACGCGGCGCACCAGCTTCGCACCCCATTGGCGGCTTTGCAGATGCATCTCGAGCTCATGTATGTACGGGACTTGCCGGACGAGGTTCGCCAGGAAATCGAATCGATGCACGGCGCGACGACGCGCGCCACCCGACTTGCGAACCAGCTGCTCGTGCTGGCGAAGGCTGAATCGTTCACCGAGCAAGCGCGACCCAAGGGCCTCGTGAATCTCCGTTCGCTCGCCGACGCAGCCGTTCACGAATGGGTGCCGCGTGCGATCGCGCGCGACATCGATCTGGGATTTGATCTGTTAGATGCTGCGGTGTGGGGCGATGCCGTGTTGCTGACAGAAGCGCTGAACAACCTGATCGACAATGCGCTGCGGTATACGCCGCGTGGCGGATCGGCAACGGTACGCTGCGGGACTCGATCTTCGCAACCGTACCTCAGCGTGGAGGACTCGGGTCCCGGGATTCCCTTGTGGGCGCACGAGCGCGTGTTCGAGCGATTCTTTCGTATTCCGGGCACGGGCTGCGAAGGGGCTGGCCTCGGTCTCGCCATCGTTCGTGAAGTGGCCGAGCAGCACGGTGCGCGCGTCGAAATGGACAATCCGGGTTCCTGCGGCACCCGCGTGACCGTCGTTTTCGCAGCTATAACGTCAGAGGCTCAACCGCGATGAATTGACAGCCGATTGTCAGCTTCTTTGCAGGTTGGTGTCAGGCGTGACGCGTAGCCTCGCCCAAGTGGACCCGTCAACGAGCGCTCATCCCTGACAAACAAATTAAGGAGGCAGCATGTCGGCAGCATCCACTGGTTCGAGTAAGCGCAATTCGTTAGGTCCGCTGCCTAGCGTTTCGTCGCGTTACGGCCATCCGACCGGGCTGTTACTCACAGGCGCATTTGCGGCCGCGCTGTGCATGGGTTCCGCTTTCGCGGACGATGGCGGCGACAACAGCGACAACGGCGGAGCCGTCCGCTTGTTGACGACGATTCCAGTGCCCGGCACCGCGCTGCGAGGTTTTGATATCAGTTGGGTCGACGCTTCGACCCAACGTTACTATCTTGCGGACCGATCGAACAAGGCGGTCGATGTCGTCGACGCGCGCACGCGCACGTTCCTGAAGCAAATCACCGGCAATTTCGCCGGCGCTAAGTTCAAAGCCGATGGCAGCGCGAACAACGATATCTCCGGGCCGAACGGCGTCGTGACCGGAGGACGTTGGCTTTTTGTGACCGACGGCGGCAGCCGCGTCGTGTCGATCGATCTCACGACAGATCAGATCGCCGACAGCGTCATCACGTCGGGCAGCGCAAACCGTGCCGACGAAATCGCCTACGATGCCGACGACGGCATTCTGCTGGCCGTCAACAACGCGGATAGCCCGCCATTCGCCACGCTCATTTCAGTCAACAAGAGCAATGGACATCTGGCCGTCGGCGCGAGAATCACCTTTGACGTGGCGCATGCCGGCTTCGATGCGACCAACGGTGCCGAGCAACCGGTCTGGGACAAAGACCTTGGAAAGTTCTTTCTGTCGATACCGGAGGTGAATTGCACGTCAGGTCCCGAATGCGGTGGCGCCGGAATCAACGGCGGCGTCGCTCGAATCAGCCCGCATAGCACGGGTGGCGTCGAACAGCTGTTTCCGGCGAAGTATTGCCAGCCGGCCGGACTCACGCTCGGTCCCAAGCAGAATTTGCTGTTGGGTTGCAGCGTCGTATTCGATACCGCCGGCAGCGCGTGGAGCGCGAGCGATGCAAACACCGCGGCGCCGCTCTCGTTGATCATGGATGCCCGGACTGGCAACGTCGTTCAGATGGTCAAGGGCGTTTCGGGAAGCGATGAAGTCTGGTTCAACCCGGGAGATGGACGCTATTACCTCGCCGCGCGAAACCAGCCGGGCGGTCCTGTGCTCGGTGTCATCGACGCGCAGAGCAAGACACTCGTGCAAGTCATTCCAACCATCAATACTGCGGGCAAGGCATTCGTCTATCCGGCTGGAACGTCGCACTCCCTCGCCGCCAATCCGAGCAACAACAACGTGTTCGTGCCGTTGCCTGCGAACAATGTCTTTCCCGCTTGCCTCAACGGTTGCATCGGTGCGTTCGCTGCGCCCGGGGAGCACGACGAGAACGACGACGATTGACCTCGCAATCAGAGGCCGGGTCTGCAGACAAATCGCTGGCCGGTCTCGTCCAGACTCGGCGAAAATCTTTTGCGGTGCGCTCGAACCTCAGCCGGTGTTCGAAACGCAGCCGGTGTTCTTCGCGGACGGGGGCGCTAGCGCGGGATAAAAACCGAGCACCACGGGAATCCAACCGACCGGATGAGTCGACGATCTCGTTATCCCACTGCCATCCATCGATCGGGTCGAACGCGACGCCAGCGGCATCTCGATCCAGCCCCAGAACGTCAACCGCAAAGCGAGCAGCACCGAGTACCGCACCCGTTGCGCGCTGCTGCGGCGATAACGTTCGCCACATCGGCACCGCCACCGGGCTACCGACAATGACGACGTAGATCGCGCCACGGGCGGCCGGATGAGCGGCGAGCCACGCCTCCAGGAACGGCTCGCTGGCGATCATTTTTGCCCCCGTCCATCTGAGCACCCCCGCGCCGAACGAGATGATCGCCGGAAATCGCTCGACCCATTTCAACACGAGCGACGATCCCCAGGGTCATCATCGGAACCGGGATCGCGAGCCCGATAACGACGAGCGGCATCGATCCCTGCGCGGCACCGCCGATCGCGAGGACATTGTCGATGCCCATGACGGCATCCGCGACGATGATCGTCCCGATGGCACGCGTACCGATTGCCGTGCCTTGATCGCAGTCGAAATTCATCGCTCCTCTGGCCGCCGTCGGCCGCGTTCGTTTCGCGCCTCGATGAGACGAAGGCGCTCAGCCGCTGATTTGGCGCTCGCGCATGCCGGTCTCGTCGATTTCGAGGTAATGCCCGCGGTCGTGCCAGGCGGCGAGCACGGCTCGCTCGCGTAACGTTCCGTCGACGGCATGCGCGTGGCGCGCGGGCCGATGCGTATGGCCGTGGATCATCCGCGGCACGTCATGCCGCCGAAACGCATCGGCGACCGCGGCTGCGTTGACGTCCATGATCGCGTCGGGTTTCATCGCATTGGCATTGCTGCTGCGTCGGCGCAGATACCACGCGATAAGACGGCGGACGAAATAGGGCATCGACAACAGCCGGCGCGCCGTCGCCGGCGTGCGAATGCGCGCGCGATAGCGTTGATACTCGATGTCGTCGGTGCAAAGCTCGTCGCCGTGGAGGAGCAAGGTGCGGGCGCCGCCGAGCGTGACGACGTGTTGTTCCGGCAACAACTGCGCGCCGGTCGCTTGCGCGAAATGCTCGCCCAACAAGAAGTCGCGATTGCCGCGGGCAAAGAAGACGGGCACGCCGCGATCGCTGATCGATCGAATCGATTGAGCGACGTCACTCGCGAGCGGGTCGGCGAGCTGGTCATCGCCCAACCACCAATCGAAAAGATCGCCGAGAATGTAGACAGCCGATGCATGCTGCGCCGGGCCACGGGCCAGCGCATGAAAGGCCGCAATGGCCCCCGGCCGCGCGGCAGACAGATGTAGATCGGATACGACGAGTGCCGGTTTCATCGCCGCAAAATCGGCCGCGCTGCTCGCCACATTTCAGCGCACGTTCTATGACGGGACTTCCTCGGCGCGCGTGATGACGACGTCTTCGCGCGGAACGTTCTGATGCATTCCGGCGTTACCCGTTTCAACCCGTTTGATCTTGTCGACGACGTCGGTGCCTGCGACGACGCGTCCGAACACACAATAGCCCCAGCCTTGCGGACTCGGTCCTTTGTGATCGAGCGAAGCATTGTCGGCAACGTTGATGAAGAACTGGGCGCTCGCCGAATGCGGATCGGACGTCCGCGCCATCGCGATGGTGTAGCGCTCGTTCTTGAGCCCGTTCCCGGCTTCGTTGGCGACGGGTGCGCGCGCCGGCTTTTGCCGCATTCCCGGCGCGAAGCCGCCGCCCTGGATCATGAAGCCGTCGATGACGCGGTGGAACACCGTGTTGTCGTAGTGGCCGTCGCGCACGTACTGCAGAAAGTTGGCGACGGTGGCGGGCGCGTTCTCGGCGTCGAGCGCGAGCGTGATGTCGCCGTGGTTCGTATGCAGAATGACCTGGCTCATTTCGCAACCCTCATTTTGTGGTCTCAATCACGTGCGCCGATGTGATGACGATGGGCTCGGTCGGCACATCGCGGGGATCCATCGGCGTCCCCGGCGGAACCGGTTTGCCGCCACCCTTCGGCGCCTTGGCGATCTTGTTGACGACGTCCATTCCCGAGATGACCTTTCCGAACACGGTGTAACCGATGCCGCCCGAATCGGGGCTGCGGAAATTGAGTCGCGAATTGTCCGCGACGTTGATGAAAAATTGCGCGGTCGCCGAGTTCGGATCGGACGTGCGCGCCATCGCGATCGTACCCGGCTCGTTCTTCAAGCCGGCCTTGCTGCTCATCTCGGCTTCGTTGACGACCGGCGGCTTGGTCGGCTTTTGCGTGAAGTCCTTGGTGAAACCGCCGCCCTGGATCATGAACCCGTCGATGACGCGATGAAACTGCGTGCCGTCGTAGTGCTTTGCTTTCACGTAGGCGAGGAAGTTCTCGACGGTCTTGGGCGCCGCATCTGGATAGAGCTCCAACCGGATCTTTCCGGCCGTCGTGTCGAGCTCGACTTGCGGATTGGCGGCAAAGACGGGCGCGGCGGCAAGCGTCAATGCCGTTGCGGCAAGCATGCACAGAAGGCGAAACATGGATGGTTCACTCCTTGTGGAACGACGATCGAACATGCGCGTCGACAATGACGCTACCGTGCGACGGGGATCGCGTCGCGAACCGTCTTGAGCTTGACCGGCGCGGTTTTGTTCCTCTTATCGAGATCGGCCGTGCGCTGGTATTGCTGGACGGCGAGTTGCGCGTACACGTCGCCGAGATTTTCATGGGCCAGCGCGTAGTCGGGTGCCGTCGAAATCGCGAGCGTCAACTCGTCGCGCGCAAGCGCGAGCTCCCCTTTTTCTGCATAGAGCACGGCCAGATTGTTGTGCGGCTCGGGCATCTCGGGAAAATCAGCGACGAGCCCGCGATAAGCAGCGATCGCATCATCGTATTTCTTTTGATCGCTGAGCGCGACGGCCCTCAGGAACCGCGCCTGGGGCTCGCGCGGACGCTCGGTCGTGAGCTTGTCGAGCTGCGCGATCGCCTCGTCATATTTCTTCTGCGCTAGAAGCGCGTGCGCTCGCCGCATCGATTCGGCGTACGCCTTGCGGGCCGCTTCGGAGATTTCCTGGGTTGCGCCGGCGTTCGGCGCCTTTTCAGCGTCGGCGGCCAGGGCCGTGTCGGCTGCAGCGATCGACAGGAGCCCTGCGAAGACGATCGCCGTCGTGCGGCCGGGGTTGCGACTCTGTTTCACCGGTTTATCAAGCGACAGAAATAAGCGGGCATTCTAGCGCAAGCGTAATCGAGCGGCGGTCGCATCGATCAACCGGCGCGCGATCGATACCGACGGCGGCATTTCGGGCAGTGCATCGGGCGCGAACCAACGGGCTTCGGCGATTTCCCGACCGTCAGGACGCAGGTCGCCGGCGGCATATTCGGCGGTGAAGGCGATCATCAGCGAATGCGGGAACGCCCAGGATTGGCTGGCGAAATACGTGATGCCGTCGACGTCGATGCCCACTTCCTCTTTGACCTCGCGCCGGACGCAATCTTCGATCGTCTCGCCGGGCTCGACGAAGCCCGCCAGCGCGCTGAAGCGTCCCGGCGGAAAGCGGTGCGCGCGCGCGAGCAAGAGCTCGCACCCGCGGGTGACGAGGGCCATCATCGCGGGCGAGACGCGGGGATAGGCGATGTAACCGCACATCGGGCATTCCTTCGCGCGTTCGCCGTCTTTCTCTTTCGTCGGCGCGCCGCAGCGTCCGCAATAGCGATGCGTGCGATCCCATTCGATGATTTGGAACGCGCGTGCCGCGAGCGCAAGCAAAGATTCCGGCACGCGAAAAAACAACGCGCGCAAGCCGGTGAGATGGAAGCCGTCGGGAATTGAAAACGGATTGCCGAGACCGATCGCGATGCATGGAACGCCGGCGAGATCGCCGAGGTAATGTCGCGAACCGTCGACACCCGCACGATGGAGCTCACCCCACGTTGGAACCGTGGGGGTTGTTTCGTCCCCACCGACGATCATCTTGTCGCCGCTGAATGCGAAGGCAAACGCCGCATTGGGAAGCGTCGCCGGTAATACGTGGGCAGAAACGAAGCCTTCAGGCGTGTACATGGCGCCGCTTCTGTATCGCGAAGGAAAACGCCACGGCCAAAACGCCCAGCGCGCCGATCGTCAGGACGGCGTGCGTATCCGTGCGCTCTGCGATGTATCCGGCCAGCGCGACGCCAACCGACTGACCGACGAACAGGCAAGAAGCGAACTGCGAAACCGCGGTGCCACGCTTTTCGGGCGCCATTTGCGTCGCGTTCGTTTGCAGTGTGTTGTGCAACATATAAAAGCCGGTCCCCATCGCCAGGACCGCAACCGCCGCGATCGGCCAGCGTTGCGTGGATCCGACGACGAGCAGCATCGCGCAGATCAGTGTACCTCCCACGGTTGCGAGCCCGACCTCGCCGAGCCGCCGCACCAGCAGCGTCGACAATGCCGCGAAGCCGACGCCGCCCGCGCCGTAGAGCATGACAAGCGTGCCCGCGAACGACAGCGAAACGCCATAGTGGCGATGAAGATGCGTGGCGATGAACGCAAACGCGCCGAACATGAACATCCCTTCCAGAAACACCGTCAGTAACACGATGCGTGCCCAGCGCTGCATCCAGACGTAACCGATGCCGGCCGCCAGCGCCGCAATCGATGAGCGTTGCCCGTGCACCGGTTCCGAAAATCGCAATCTGCGCAGCATTGCGAAGACCATGGCGGCCGTTGCGGCAAACCACAGCGCGAGAAAAATAAACGGCGTCCGAATGCCAAACCGCTCCGCGCCGAGGCCGCCCAGAAGCGAGCCCGCCGCGAATCCAACCATCTGTCCGATCAAGAAACGCGCGAGAACCGGCTGGCGTCGATCGTAGGGGAGTGCGTCGCCGATCCAGGCCATCGACAGCGGGACGATGGCCGCGCACGTAGCGCCTGCGACGAAACGCGCGACGGTCAGCGCGCCGAATGTCGGGGCAAGCGCGCAGGCGAGGGCCGTTCCCGCCGATGTCGCGCACGCCCAGCCGATGACGCGATATTTTCCATAGCGATCGCCAAACGGTCCCAGGGCGATCTGAAATACGCCGTAGGCGAGCGTGAACAGCGTGATGACATTCGCCGCGGTTGCGATGCCGACGCCATAGACGTTCGCGAGGGCGGGGAGCATGGGATCGGCTACACGTGCGGAGGCCGCGGCGCCGAACGCGCCGCACGACAACGCGACGATCGCGAAGGGCGGCACGCTCCGCGCAGATTCGAGGGTGTGATCTCCCCACGCTTGCGGCTGCGCCGCGGCCCCGCCGACAGACGAAGGCGGATCGGTGCTCAAGTCAGCGCGAGCGGGAGCTTGCGCAAACGCTTGTCGGTTGCTGCCGCCAGCGCATTTGCGACGGCCGGTGCGATCGGTGGGACACCGGGCTCGCCCACACCGGTGGGTTTGTCTGTCGAGGGAACGATGAACACGTCGACCACCGGCATTTCGTTGATCCGCAACACCGGATAGTCGTGGAAGTTCGACTGCTCGACCGCGCCGTCCTTGATCGTAATCGCGCCGTACAACGCGGCCGACAGACCAAATCCGATGCCCCCTTCCATCTGCGCCCTGACGACATCGGGGTTCACGGCCAATCCGCAATTGACTGCGCAGACCACGCGATCGACGGTGAACTTGTTGTCGCCGGTCACCGTCACTTCGACGACCTGTGCGACGGCGCTATTGAAGGACTCGTGTACGGCGACGCCTCGCGCCCGCTTGCCGCCGGCCTTTCCGGGTGGAAGCGGGGTTCCCCATCCCGCTTTTTCCGCCGCGAGCGTCAATGCCGACAGATGTTTCGGTCGATCCGACAGCAACGCCTTGCGAAACGCGACGGGATCTTTGCCGGACGTCGTCGCCAGTTCATCGATGAACGTTTCAGTCGCATATCCGTTGTGCGACGCACCCACGGAGCGCCACCATTGCACCGGCACGCCGACTTTCGGCGAATGCAGGTCGACCATCAAGTTCGGTATCGCATAGGGAAGCGTCGCGGCGCCCTCGATGCTGGTCACGTCGATGCCTTCCTTGACGAGCATTGCCTCGAAGAGCGTCCCGGTGAGAATCGATTGACCGACGATCCGATGCTGCCATCCGACTACGTTGCCACTCGAATCGAGACCGGCTTTCATCACGTGCAGATACGCCGGACGAAAATACCCCGCCTTCATGTCGTCCTCGCGCGTCCACACGAGCTTGATCGGCGCGCCGCCCTTGCCCATCGCGCCCAGCGCTTTCGCGATCGACGCCGCTTCGACGAGATAATCGGATTGCGGGTTCGCACGCCGCCCGAAGCTTCCGCCTGCGAAAATCTGATGCAGGAACACCTGCTGTGGCGCGAGGCTCACGACTTTGGCGACCGCACCCTGATCGACGGTCTGGAATTGTTCGCCGTTCCAGACGTCGCAACGATCGGCCGACAGTTGGACGACGCAATTCATCGGCTCCATCGCTGCATGCGCGAGATACGGAAACTCGTAGGTTGCATCGATCGTTTTTGCCGCACCCCCGATCGCTTTTGCCGCATCGCCGTCGTTGCGCGCGATCTTGCCGGGCGTCGCGGCAAGGCGTTTGTACTCGGTGAGAATGTCGGCTGACGATCCCTTGAGCGCGCCGCTGTCGTCCCATTCGATCGCAAGAGCGTCGCGTCCTTTTTTCGCCGACCAGAAATTCGTCGCCACGATCGCCACGCCGTTCGGAACCTCGACGACGTAGCGGACGCCGGGGATGCCCTGGATCGACTCCGCTTTGAAACTTTTGACCATCGCGCCGAAGCGCGGCGGATGCGCAACCACCGCCGTCAACATGTCGGGCAGCTTGACGTCCTGCGTGAACGTCGCGGTGCCGGTTGCCTTGGCCTTGCTGTCGGGACGCGCGAACGCCTTGCCGATGTAGACATAGTCGCTCGACTCTTTCAGCGCGACGTTCTGCGGAACGGGCACCTTCGCCGCGGCGTCGGCCAATTCGCCGAACGTCGCCTTCTTGCCGCTCGCGTGGGTGACGACGCCGTCCTTCACGTGAATCGATTCCGGCGGCGCGTTCCACTTTTGCGCCGCGGCGGCGACGATCATCGCCCGTGCGGCGGCACCGGCCTGCCGATACTGATCGAACGAATTGGCCATCGCCGTCGAGCCACCCGTACCCTGCATCGGACCCCACTTCAAATTGTTGTAGACCTTCTCGTCCGCCGGCGCGCCTTCGACGCGCACCTGCGACCATGCAGCGCCGAGCTCCTCGGCAACGAGCGTCGGCAGGCCGGTATACGAGCCCTGGCCCATCTCGACGTGCTTCACGAGCACGGTGATCGTGTTGTCGGGCTTGATGCGTAAGAATGCGTTCGGCGCGAATTCACCGGTTGCCGCGCTGCTTGCGATCTTCCCGGGACCGCCGGCTTGCGCGCCGCTCTCGTTGGCGAAAATACCCAGCGTCAGACCGGCGCCCGCGCCGCTCACGAGTTTGAGAAAGGCGCGCCGATCGATCGCTGCGCCGGCGCGCGACTGGAAGCGCGACGAGTTCATCACGAGCTCCTCAAGCGAGATTGCGGGAAGCTTCTTTGATCGCGGCGCGAATGCGAACATAGGTCGCGCAGCGACAGATGTTGCCGCTCATCGCGGCGTCGATATCGGCGTCGGTCGGCCGTTTTTTCTTCGCAAGCAGCGCCGCAGCCGACATGATCTGGCCCGATTGACAATATCCGCATTGCGGAACGTCGAGCTTCTGCCATGCGGCTTGAATTGCGGTGCCTTCGCGCGTGCGCAACCCCTCGATCGTGGTGATGTCGGCACCTTGCTTGATTGCGGAGAGCGGCGTTTGGCAGGAACGAACGGGTTGCCCTTCGATGTGCACGGTGCACGCGCCGCACAGCGCCATGCCGCAGCCGTACTTGGTTCCGGTCAGGTTCAAGCTGTCGCGCAGGATCCACAACAGCGGCGTGTCGGTCGGAACGTTCGCACTGACGTCGACACGGTCCTTGTTGACGAACAGGATCGGCATGGATGCTCCGTGAGGGAGAGAGGAAAGAGAGCCGGCGAGGATCAATGGTAGGCGAATGCACGCGGGCGTGCCATCTCGCCGGCGGTGATTCGCTGGAAACGTCCTCGATTCACAAGGACTTAGACGCGAATGCACGGTATAATTCCTGATTGGATGTTTCAATGGAAAGCAGCGTGCATGGAAGCGGAGCAGCTGAACCAGATCGAGAACACGCTATCGGGTCTCAAGGACCGGACGGCGCAGCTTCGGAGGTATCTTTGACTTCGAAGCGAAACGCGAGCGCCTCGAGGTCGTCACGCGCGAGCTCGAGAATCCCGACATCTGGAACGATCCGCAGCGCGCGCAGGATCTCGGCCGGGAGAAAAAACAGCTCGATCAGATCGTCGGAACGTTAACGGAGCTCAAGCAAGGCCTGGATGAGAGCGGCGAGCTCTTCGATCTCGCGCGCACCGAGGCCGACGACGCGACGCTCACCGCCGTAGGTTCCGATGTCGCGAAGCTCGAACAGACGGTCGCGGACCTCGAGTTTCGCCGCATGTTCGCGAATCCGATGGATCCGAACAATTGCTTCGTGGATATCCAGGCGGGAAGCGGAGGCACCGAAGCGCAGGACTGGGCAGCAATGCTGCTCCGCATGTATCTGCGCTACTGCGAACGCAAAGGCTACCGCCCCGAAGTGCTCGAAGAATCGCCGGGTGAGGTCGCCGGAATCAAGAGCGCGTCGATCAAGGTCGAAGGCGACTACGCGTTCGGCTACCTGCGCACCGAAACCGGAGTCCATCGGCTCGTGCGCAAGAGTCCGTTCGACTCGAACGCGCGCCGGCATACGTCTTTTGCGAGCGTGTTCGTCTATCCGGAAGTCGACGAGTCGATCGAGGTCGACATCAATCCCGCCGATCTGCGCATCGACACCTACCGGGCATCGGGTGCCGGCGGCCAGCACGTCAACAAGACGGATTCAGCGGTGCGGATCACCCATCTGCCGACGAACATCGTCGTTCAATCGCAGACGGACCGCTCGCAACATCGCACCCGCGCGGAAGCGATGGCGATGTTGAAAGCGAAGCTCTATGAGCTCGAGCTGCGCAAGCGCCAGGCTGAGCAACAGAAGCTCGAGGACGCGAAGACCGACATCGGCTGGGGGCATCAGATCCGCAGTTATGTGCTCGACCAATCGCGGATCAAGGACCTGCGCACCAACCACGAGGTCGGCAACACGCAAGCGGTGCTTGACGGCGGTCTCGACGACTTCATTGCGGCGAGCCTGAAGCAGGGAGTGTGAGCGTGGCGAATAATGATAACAACGCAGCGACTCGACCACCGGAATCGACGGCGGATGAGAACCAGATCATCGCCGAGCGACGTGCGAAGCTCGCGTCGCTGCGGGCATCGGGTCAAGCCTATCCGAACGACTTTCATCGCAACGCTTTCGCCGGCGACTTGCATTCGCAATACGGCGCTCGATCGAACGAGGAGCTGGAAGCGGCGCATACGCAGGTTGCGGTCGCGGGGCGCATGCTGCTGAAGCGGGTGATGGGCAAGGCCTGCTTCGCGACGCTGCAGGACATGGCGGGCCGCATTCAACTGTACGTGACGATGGACGGCGTCGGCGCGGAAGCGCTCGATGCTTTCAAGCATTGGGATTTGGGCGACATCGTCGGCGCGACCGGAATCCTTTTCAAGACGAAGACCGGCGAGCTATCGGTGAAATGCGATTCGATTCGACTGCTCGCGAAGGCGCTCCGCCCTTTACCCGAAAAATTTCACGGCCTCGTCGATACCGAGCAGAAATACCGGCAGCGCTATCTCGACCTCATCACCAATCCCGCTTCGCGCGACATTTTCGTCAAGCGCTCGCGAATCGTGCAGGCGATGCGCGAGTTCTTCGTCGCGCGCGGCTACCTCGAAGTCGAAACGCCGATGATGCACGCGATTCCGGGCGGCGCGGCGGCCCGGCCTTTCTGCACGCATCACAACGCGCTCGACATGGATCTGTACCTCCGAATTGCGCCCGAGCTTTATCTCAAACGCCTCGTCGTGGGCGGACTCGAGAAAGTGTTCGAGATCAATCGCAATTTTCGCAACGAGGGAATCTCGACGCGGCACAATCCCGAATTCACGATGCTCGAGTTCTACGAAGCGTATCGGGATTATCACTACTTGATGGATCTGACCGAGGAAATGATCCGTGACATCGCGCAAAAAGTCCTCGGGACCACGGCGATCACCTATCAGGGCCAGGCGATCGAGCTCGGCAATCGATTCGATCGCCTGACGATGGCCGAAGCGATCCATCGCTATCATCCGCAGCATCCGTTGCACGAGCTCACGAAGCACGAGTATCTGCGCGTCGCCCTCGCGCCTTTCGATGCCGAGGTGTTCGAGTCCGACGGCGTTGGCGTACTCCAGCTGAAACTCTTCGAAGCGACCACGGAAGACAAGCTCGTGCAGCCGACGTTCATCATCGCGCACCCAACCGACGTCTCGCCGTTGGCGCGCGCGAACGACGCGGATCAGTCGGTGACCGATCGGTTCGAGCTCTTCATCACCGGCCGGGAGCTCGCGAACGGCTTTTCCGAGCTGAACGATCCCGAAGATCAGGCGGCGCGCTTCGCTGCCCAGGCGAAGGCGAAAGAGGCCGGCGACGAGGAGGCGATGTATTACGATGCCGACTATGTCCGCGCGCTCGAATATGGCTTGCCGCCGACTGCCGGCGAAGGTGTCGGTATCGACCGGCTGGTCATGCTCTTGACCGACGCGCCGTCGATCCGCGACGTCATCTTGTTCCCGCAGTTGAAGTTGACGTCCTGAGCGCAGCGCCGGACGTCATCCCGAGTGCAGCGAGGGACCTGCTGTCAACCATGAGCACGTTTTCGTCGTTCGCCGAGTTCTATCCGTTTTATTTGGCCGAGCATCGTCATCCGACCTGCCGGCGGTTGCACTTCGTCGGCTCCTCGCTTGCCATCGGTTGTGTCGTGGCCGCGATCCTCGACGCGAATGCCTGGTGGATCGCCGCCGCTTTGGCCGCCGGCTATGGCTTCGCGTGGATCGGCCACGCGTTCTTCGAGCACAATCGACCGGCCACTTTCAAATATCCGCTGTACAGCTTCATCGGCGATTGGGCGCTGTACAGGGACATGCTCACGGGTCGAATCCGCTGGTAGCCAGATACCCCGCTGGGGTATATACTGCGCCGATGGATGCCTCGCTCGCGCGCGCGCCAACCGACGCCGCCGAAACCGCGCCACCGAAGGAGCGAATCGAGCTTGCCCTCGAGGGAATGACCTGCGCCGCATGCGCGACGCGTATCGAAAAAGTGCTGAATCGCATCCCGGGCACCGAAGCGACGGTCAATTTTGCGAGCGAATCCGCGCGCGTCAGTCTCGACCCGCGCCAGGCGAACGCCGCCCAGTTGATCGCGGCTGTCGAGCGTGCCGGCTATCACGCGCGGGTTCGACGCGACGCCTCGGTCGAGAAAAACCTGAGCGAGGCGCAGCAGACGGCGGAGCGCCGCCGGCTGACCCGCGAGTTCTGGATTTCGGTGGCGCTCACGCTTCCGCTCGTCCTGCCGATGATTCCCATGTTCGCCAGCGGCGATCTCTCCGCTTCGGCACATCGCGATATCGTGCCGCGCTGGCTTCAACTCATATTGGCGACACCGGTGCAGTTCTGGACCGGCCGGCGTTTTTATGTGGGCGCCTGGCATTCGTTACGCGGCGGCGGCGCCAACATGGACGTGCTGATCGCGCTCGGCACGACGATGGCGTGGCTTTTGAGCGCGGCCGTCACGCTCCTCGGTCTTGCGCACGAGCACGTCTATTTCGAAGCGTCCGCCGCCGTCGTCACGCTGGTCTTGCTGGGCAAGTTGCTCGAGGCTCGCGCGAAGGCGGGCACGTCCACTGCACTGCAAAGTCTCCTCAAGCTGCAGCCGCGCACTGCGTTCATCGAACGCGACGGCGCGATCGTGGAGGTATCGCTTGCGAGCGTGCACGCCGGCGATCGTATCGTCGTGCGTGCCGGCGATGCGGTGTCCGTCGACGCGGTCGTCACCGACGGCGCATCGACGATCGACGAAAGCATGCTGACCGGCGAAAGCCGCCCCGTCGCCAAAGGGCCCGGCGAGACGCTCTATGCAGGAACCGTCAACAATGAAGGCGCGCTCCGCGGCATTGCGACGGGTGTCGGCGACGCAACGCTGCTCGCGGGGATCGTGCGCCTCGTGCGCGACGCGCAGGGATCGAAAGCACCGGTTCAACGACTCGCCGATCGAGTCGCGGGTATTTTCGTCCCCATCGTTCTGGTCATCGCGGCCGTCACATTCGCTGCCACATGGTGGTTAATCGGCGATGCGACCCAGGCGCTCATCCATGCGATCGCGGTACTGGTGATCGCGTGCCCCTGCGCGCTCGGACTCGCGACACCGACCGCGATCATCGTGGGCACCGGCCGCGGCGCGCAGCGCGGCGTGGTCATCCGCAATGCCGCGGCGCTCGAGCATGCCGGACGCCTGTCCACGCTCGTCGTCGACAAGACCGGCACGCTGACCGAAGGCAAACCGTCGGTGGTCGATGTCGTCGCGGAGGAGGGCTATTCCGTCGACGACGTGATCGCGCTGGCGGCAGCGCTCGAGCAGAGCTCGAGCCATCCGCTGGCGACGGCGATCTTGCGTCGTGCACAGGAGGCGCGGATTCCCATTCCGCCAACGACCGAATACGAATCGGTTCCCGGGAAAGGCGCGCGCGCCCGGGTCGATGGAAGCGTCGTGACGCTCGGTACGCTCGCGTTTCTGGTGGAGAGCGGCGTCGGCGCCCGCGATGCTCGCGTAAAGCGCCGGCCCGATCAAGCGCACACGATTGTGGCTGTCGGACGCGACGGCAATCGGGTCGGCACAATGGCGCTCAGCGATCGCTTACGGGAAACGACGCCGTCCGCGATCGCGCGGCTGCGTGCCAACGGCATCGACGTCGTGATGATCACCGGCGACAACGTCGCGACCGCGGAGGTCGTTGCGAAGGCCGCCGGCATCGCAACGTATCGCGCCGGCGTCTTGCCCGCCGACAAGGCCGCCGCGGTGCGGGCTCTCAGGGCGGAGGGACGCGTGACCGGGATGGTCGGCGATGGAGTCAACGACGCGCCGGCGCTCGCGGCAGCGGATGTAAGTTTTGCGATCGGCGCCGGCTCCGCGGTTGCCATCGAGGCTGCGGACATTACCGTGGTGCGCAATGATCTGAACGCCGTCGTCGACGCGATCCTGTTGTCGCGTGCAACGCTGTCGAAGATCCGGCAAAACCTGTTTTTTGCGTTTGCCTATAACGTGCTCGGCATCCCGCTTGCGGCACTCGGCTTGCTGAATCCCGTGATTGCCGGCGCCGCGATGGCAGCGAGCTCGGTGTCGGTCGTCACCAATGCACTGCTGCTGAAGCGGTGGCGCGCCTCGAACTGGACTCACTAAAGGACGACCAATGGAAACGGTGACACTGAAGGTCGAAGGAATGACGTGCGGCGGCTGCGTCGCGAGCGTGACCCGTGTTTTGAAGTCGACGCCCGGCGTGAACGATGCTGTCGTGAAGCTCGATTCGCACAGCGCAACGGTGACGTTCGATCCGACGCGCACGTCGGTTCCGACGTTGAAGTCCGCGATCGAGGATGCCGGCTATGCCGTCGGCGCGTAGCGCAGCTCGCGAGCACGCAGCGCCTCGGCATCCCCGTGTCGCACGCGATGCAAGCGGCAAAGCGGAGCTCGCACGGCGGCTGCGCCGCGTCGAAGGTCAGGTACGCGGTATCGGCAACATGCTGGACGACGATCGATACTGCGTCGACATCCTGACGCAAGTCGCCGCCGTGCAATCGGCTCTCGACGCGCTCGCGCGAAAGCTGCTCGAGCATCACTTGCAGGGTTGCGTCAAGCAAGCGATTCGTTCGGGCGACGGCGATGCCGCGATCGGCGAGGCGCTTACGGTGATCCGCAAATTCGGCCGCTGACGGCTACTTCGCGGCGTGGCGCTCGACCCACTGCGGGAACGCCTGCAAATACTTCTGCAAGAACTCGCGCGTCGAATCGTTGATGAGCGCACCCTTTTCGTCGAAGAGCTTCGCCGCACCGCCGATATATGCTTCCGGCTGCGGCATCGCCGGCATGTCGAGAAAGACCAACGATTGACGCAGATGGTGATTGGCGCCGAACGCGCCGATCGCGCCAGGTGAAACGCTGATAACGCCGGCGGGCTTGCCGCTCCAGGCGCTTTTTCCGTAAGGACGCGAACCGACGTCGATCGCATTCTTCAATACGCCGGGCACGCTGCGGTTGTATTCGGGCGTGACGAACAGCACTGCATCGAACGATGCAATCTTTTCCTTGAAGTCGCGCACGACCTGCGGCAGATCGGCTTCGAAGTCCTGGTTGAAAAACGGCAGGTGACCGATTTCGACGATCTCGAACTTGAGTGTCGGCGAGCCAATCGCGATCAACGCGTTCGCCATCTTTCGGTTGAAGGACTCCTTGCGCAGACTTCCGATGACGATGGCGACGTTGCGGACAGCGGGCATGTTGACTCCTTATTGGCGTGGCGACGGCGACAAAGCAGCGCAAAACCGAACCGGGGCACGAAGATATAGAGTCCGCGTTGCGATGGGCGGTTCCTGGCATTTGCCGCGCTTTGACCGCCGATGCGATAATGCGGCCCCGCGGGGTGTAGCGCAGCCCGGTAGCGCGCTTGCTTTGGGAGCAAGATGTCGGAGGTTCAAATCCTCTCACCCCGACCAGTTTTTCGCCTTGGAAATTCAATCGAGTGCAAGGCGAGATTGACCGCAGCCGCGGCTAATATCGAATTCGCCGCTTTTTCCTTCGTTTCCCCGTATTGGTGAATTCCATCGCTTGACTTCGTCGCCTGCGCCGGCCGGGCGTTCATGCCGCTAGGTACTCCGGCAACTCGAGGTTGTCCCGCAGCGAGCGGCTCAGCAGCGGCTTCGCGACAAAAGGAAACGCAAACGCGTGGACGGCGAGATTGCGTACAGCAAGACCGAGACCTGTGTCCGGCGCGAAAAAGCCGCGGAACCACACGGCGGACTCCTGTTTGGCGGTAACGAGCCCGCGCAATCGGCGTTCGTAGGCAGCGAAGGCTACGGAGGTATCGCCGTTCGCGCGATGGAGCTCCCCGGCGACGATATACGCCTCCAGCATCGCGAGTCCCGTGCCTTCGCCGGCGAGCAGCGACGGACAAGCCGCCGCGTCGCCGAGCAGAATCACGGATCCGGCGCTCCACCGCGGCATCTGAATCTGACTGACGCGATCGCAATAGAAATCGAGGGCATCGTCCATGGCCTCGAGCAATTCAGGCACCTCCCACTCCATGTCGCCGAACGCATGCCGGACGGCCGCCCGTTGTTCCGCGCGGCCGCGAGCAACAGGTGGGCTGTCGGGTTCGACGCGCCAGACGAGCAACACCAGCGTCTCGCCGTTGCGCAACGACACGCGGCCGGCCTGACGGCGTCGTTCCGTGTGCGAAACGTAGGTCAGCTGGTCGCGATGCGGGTAACCGCGGACGCGAAAGGCAGCGATGTAGCAGCCGAGAAAACGTTCGAACTGCGATTCGGGGCCGAACGCCAGCGCTCGTACTTCGGAGTGCAGTCCGTCCGCGCCGACAATCAAGTCGAAGTGCTCGCGCGTTCCATCCGAGAGCGTCGCAACCGCGCCGGCACGATTCGCCTCGATTCCAACGATCGAGACGCCGAAGCGCGCTGGAATCCCGTCGCAGGCCCCGAAGAGAGCGGCGGCCAAGTCCGCTCGCGCGATGCTGACGAAACGGCCGTGTAGTGCCTCGCGCATTGGCGTCAGATCGATCTGCGCCTTCTCGCGGCCGCGATGGTCGACCATGCGCATCCGCTGTATGTCGTAGCCGCGTGCGCGCACGCCTGCGAGAATCCCCATGCGCTCGGCGATCGTGTAGCCCAGACCCCAAAAATCGATGAGATACCCGCCCGTGCGGAGAGCGGTCGCCTTCTCGAAAAGCGTGGGCTCGTGCCCCAGTCTTTTCAGCCAATAGGCAACCGCGGGACCCGCTATGCCGATTCCATTGATCGCGACCTTCACGCTTCAAGATTCCGGCAAAATAGGCATGTTGATCGGCACCAATATACGGATGGACCCGGTGAATGAGTCCCGAGTTCTGGGAGGAGTGAAACGGCTCACGGATTCGCGGAGTGAAGTGCCACCGTTGTCTCAGGCAGCGCACGGTCGATCGTCGCCAACCCTTCGATCATTGCCACTGGGGTAGAATTTCGGCGTGGCGTCTTTCGGCGCCGCCGCCGACAGGTAATCCTTCTCGCGCCCGTAGCTCAATCGGATAGAGCACCGGCCTTCTAAGCCGGGGGTAACAGGTTCGAGTCCTGTCGGGCGCGCCAAATTGGCGCGAGCCGATCAAGGAGGTGAAGTGATCGGTTCGAGGAAGGCGCAATTCGTGGACCGCTTCGCAAAAGGTCCACGACAGCGGTGGCTGTAGCTCAGCTGGTAGAGTCCCGGATTGTGATTCCGGTTGTCGTGGGTTCGAATCCCATCAGCCACCCCATTTCTCCGTTTGCTACGCGCGCCCGCGCCAGGGCGTGGGACGGCGTTCGCGCCGCAGGGCTGCCCCAGGGCGCGAACTGCGCCCCCTATGGGGGCAGCGCAGCGGCCGGATTTGCCAATGAGGCCGCAAGCGTGGGGGTCCACATTCGCGCCGCAGGGGCGCCCCAAGGCGCGAACTGCGCCCCCTATGGGGGCAGCGCAGCGGCCGGATTTGCCGATGAGGCCGCAAGCGTGGGGGTCCACATTCGCGCCGCAGGGCTGCCCCAGGGCGCGAACTGCGCCCCCTATGGGGGCAGCGCAGCGGCCGGATTTGCCAATGAG